>CACELK010000031.1 GCA_902560245.1 uncultured Pelagibacteraceae bacterium | reverse complement strand
AATCAGTTATTCCAAGATCTGAGAAGCAAAAAAATTATGTAAGAGCTTTAAAAGAAAATGAGATTGTAATATCTGCTGGTCCTGCTGGCACAGGAAAAACATTTTTAGCAGTTGCAGTTGCTTTAACAATGTTATTAGAGAAAAAAATTGAAAGAATAATACTTTCGCGACCAGCGGTCGAAGCTGGTGAAAGGTTAGGTTTCTTGCCTGGAGATATGAGAGAAAAAGTGGATCCTTATCTGAGACCACTTTATGATTCATTATATGATTTGTTAGATTTTGAAAAAATTCAAAAAAAAATTGAGATAGGAGATATTGAAATTGCACCGCTAGCTTTTATGAGAGGTAGGACTTTAAAGAACTCTTTTGCAATTTTAGATGAAGCACAAAATGCAACAGATACACAAATTAAAATGTTCCTAACAAGAATTGGAGAAAATTCAAGAATAGTTATTAATGGCGACCCTTCTCAAATTGATTTACCTAACAAATCTTTGTCAGGCCTAAATAGAGCAAAAAAACTCTTGGGTCATTTAAAAGAAATTTCCATAGTTGATTTTGATCATAAAGATGTAGTAAGACATCCACTTGTTTCCAAAATTGTTAAAGCATATTCTGATAAAAATAGAGATGAATGATAAAGGCTAATGTACTAGTCGATTTTCCAAAATGGAAAAAAAAAATAAAAAACCCTGAGAAATATCTAAGTTTAAAGCTTAAAAGGTTACAAAAAAAAATAATTTTTAAAAAAAAACAAGAGTTTTCTATAATGTTAACTAATAATTACAAAATTAAAAAATTAAATCAGAAATTTAGGAAAAAAAATAAAATTACAGATGTGCTGTCCTTTCCATCAAAAATTCTAATCAAAAAATATACATATATTGGCGATATTGCTATAAGTTTCGAATTTATTAATAAAAGATCAAATATTTCCAATTTTAAATATGAATTCGATAAAATGTGGATACATGGCCTTCTACATTTGCTTGGTTATGATCATAAAAAAGATAAAGATTATAAAAAGATGTATAAAAAGGAAAATTTAATACTAAATTATTTAAACACTTTAAATTGAAAAAAAAATTAAATAATCAATTTTTATTTTACTTAATACCTTTATTATTAGGTGTAATAACTTCATTTAGTTTACCGCCTTACAATTTATTTTTTTTTAATTTCTTTACATTTCCGCTTTTTTTTATTTGTTTTATTTATAATTTTAAAAAAAAAAAAACTGTTTGTTTTATAACTGGCTGGTTATTTGGCTTTGGATATTTTATATCTAATATATATTGGATAACTAATTCTTTAACTTTTGAAGAAATTTTTAAACCTTTAATTCCAATTGCTTTATTTATAATTCCTTTATTTCTTGGCTTATTTTATGGTCTAGCGACTTATGTTTGTTCTTTTTTTAAATTAGCTAAAGACTACAGTTCAGTTTTGTTATTTGCTTTGTTAATATCAATTTTTGAGTATTTGAGAGGTGTAATCCTAGGTGGTTTTCCTTGGAATTTAACTGCTTATAGTTGGACATATTATATAGACTTTTTACAAATTTTAAAATTAATAGGCACTTATTCTTTTAATTTAATAACAATAACATTATTTTTAATGCCTACAGTTTTTTTTTTTAAAAAAAGCTTAAAGTCAAAAATAATTCTTGCTTTTTCTATTTTATTTTTTGTTGGAATAAATTTTTACTATGGAAAATACGTTATAAATAGAAATTATAGTGCACAAATAGTCAAATTAGAATCAAAAATAAAAATTGTTTCTCCTAGAATAGAAATTGATAGATTTTTTAAAAGTGAGGATGTTTCCGAAATCATTTACGATTTAATAAAACTTAGCGACCCAAAACCCGAGAACACTGTTTTTATTTTCCCGGAGGGAATCATTTCAGATATTTTTTTAGAGAATTTTGATGTTCATCAAAAACTTTTTAGTGATAACTTTTCTAAAAAACATAAAATAATATTAGGCATCAATAGTTTTGAAAATTCAAAAATTTATAATT
>CACELK010000030.1 GCA_902560245.1 uncultured Pelagibacteraceae bacterium | reverse complement strand
ATTTTAGAAGAAACATAAGCAATCGTTTTTCTTACATTTGTTGATTTTATAAAAAGTACATTGTTTTTATATCCTTGATACTTACTGTCAGATACAATTGTTTTTGCACCATTTCTAATTGCATCAATAATAAACTTATTTCCATCATACGTGCTACCTTTTATAGCAAAAAAAATATAATTTTTTTTGCACTCAGAGCTCTTAAAACTTAAACCTGAAAATTTATGGTTTTTAAATTTAGAATTAATATTTTTAAAATAATTACCTAAGAACATGAAGTTATTTAGATTTGATATATTTTGTGGCTAAAATAGGACCAATTTTCTCTATAATTTTGCCCGCCACTTCTACTGATGTCCATCCAGCAGTATTAAAAGCTGTTCCTTTATATTTCCAATTAGATCCATCTTTAAAATGATAAATATATTCCTTATTAGGTTTGGGCTCGTCCAATAAAACTATAAGTACATATTTTGGTTTAGATGTTGGAAAAATAGCAGCAAAAGTATTTATTTTAGTTTTTGAGTATTTGCCGGCTAAAGATTTTTGAGCAGTACCTGTTTTACCTCCAACCTGATATCCTCTGATGTTTGCAAAACCTGCTGTTCCTTCTTTGGTCGAAACAACTTTCCTTAAAATAGGATTAATTTTTTCAGATACTCCGTTACTTAAAATCTTATTTTTATTATTTTTAAGTTTTTTTTTTATTAAAGTGGGCTTAACATCATAGCCACCATTGGTGATAATAGCGTAACCTTTGGCCAGCTGAAGAGGAGTAGTTGTAATACCATGGCCATATGACGAGGTAGCTAATTTACATTTGCCCCATCTAAACGAAATTGGTTGACCAATTTCATCAATATCGAATTGAATTTTGTTTAAAACTCCAATTTTTTTCAAGAAATTTTTAAAATTTTCTATTCCAATTTTTTGTGCAATCCTTACTGAACCTATATTTCCTGATCTTATAAGTATCTCTTCTGCAGTTAAATTCTCAGGAATTTCATCATCATACTCTCTAATAGATCTGCCGGCGCACATAATACTTTTTGGCAAATTCTCAAAAGATGTATTTGGCTCTACTACTTTTTCGTTTATTGCCGCTGCTAAAGTAAAAGTTTTAAAAACTGATCCTAGTTCATATACACCTTTAGTTGCTCTATTAAAAAATTTTGAGTCTTTTATTTGCTGCCTTTTATTTAGATTAAAATCTGGAATTGAAACAATTGAAATTATATTACCGCTATTAACATTCATTAAAATTGCAGCACTTCCAGTACTATTAAATATATTCTGAAATTTTAAGAGTTCTTCCCGAATCAAAAATTGAATATCAGTATCAACAGTAAGTTCTAAAGGTTTTTTTCTTGTTTTTAACTCATAGTCATAAGACTTTTCAATTCCAGAAATACCATTATTTTCATCATCTATTTGTCCAATTATATGGCTAAATAAGTTTTCCTGTGGGTATACTCTGGATAATTTTTCTTCAAGAATAATTGATTTTTCGCCCAACAAGCGGATATTTTCATATTCTTCTTGTGTGATTTTTTTTTTAATATAAAAAAATTTTTTATCATAAAGTTTTTTTTTTATCTCTTGAGAATTTATTTCAGGAAAAATTAACTTTAAGTTTATAAGTATTTTTTTCTTATCGACTGTAATATTTGGGTTGATGCCAGCATCTATTGTTCTTACCGATTTTACAATAAAATTTCCATTATTATCAACTATGTCGGCTCTATAATTGGATTTAATTGACAGAGTGTAATTTAATTTTAAGTCTGAGGATAAACTGCCCAAATATAAGACTCTAATAGAATATATTATACATATAATAAAAAAATATAAAAAATATAAATGCAATTCTATTGAAGGTTATACTTAGATTAGATTTATTTTTTCTATATAAAAATTCATCTTCATAATTTTCAATTGTTATTCTATCTGTATTTTGACTATTCATTTGGAATTTTATTAAAGTTCTTGATAATAATTTCTTTATTTTTAACAAAAAGCTCTTTTACATCGGTAATATCAATTTTCGAAAGCTCTTTATCAAAATATTCTAAATGATAATCGAACAATTTTTGTGGTGCTGTCAAATAATTAAAATCTAGCAATACAAATTTATACTTATCATTCAAAATACTTAAATTTTCTTTTGTAGTAAATATCTGATTTTCGAT
>CACELK010000029.1 GCA_902560245.1 uncultured Pelagibacteraceae bacterium | reverse complement strand
GGAATAAATCCACCATATTTTCTTAAATTCTCAGCAGTTTCATTTGGATTAAAAGTGATTGAAGTATAAAAGAAAGTAAAAAAAATTATTCCTGATGCATATAACAACATATAGAGTGGTTGTCCTTGAGTAAAAAAAGACGAAATATTTAGAAAAGTTTCATTTTGACTTAAGTTAAAATTTGAAAAAGTAACAGGTAATAATAATAAAGCCGATGCGAATATAGCAGGTATAACACCAGCTTGATTAATTTTTAGAGGAAGATGTGAAGACTCGCCTCCATACATTTTATTTCCCATTTGCCTTTTCGGATAATTTATAAGAATTTTTCTTAAAGCTCTTTCCATAAATACGATAAACATTATTGTGGCAATCAATAAAAGAAAAATAAAAATTATCATTAGCGTTGATATTGCTCCAGTTCTACCTAGCTCAAAAGTAGTCACTAGAGCTCTCGGTATTTCAGCAACTATTCCTGAAAAAATTATTAAAGATATACCATTTCCAATGCCTCTTTGAGTGATTTGTTCACCTAACCACATTAAAAAAATAGTACCAGCAACAATTGTTGTAACTGTTGAAATTTTAAAAAAAACACCTGGATTGATAACTAAATTTGCTGAAGACTCCAAACCTACTGACAAACCATAACCTTGAATCATAGCAAGTAAAACTGTTCCATATCTGGTAATTTGAGATATTTTTTTTCTTCCAATCTCGCCTTGACTTTTAAGATTTTTGAAATAATCAGAAACACCTGTTAATAATTGTACAATAATTGATGATGAAATATATGGCATTATGCCCAGTGCAAAAATTGCCATCCGACTAATTGCTCCCCCAGCAAAAACATTAAACATTCCAAGCAGACCTTTTTGATTACCCTCCATTAAAATTTGAAGTTGGTTTGGGTCAATGCCAGGCAGTGGAACAAAAGTACCAAATCTATATACAGATAAAATAAAAATAGTAAATATTATCCTATTTTTTAAATCACTTGAATGTGTGCTTCCACTCATAAGCCTTTGAGATTATTTTTTGTTAATTTGAACTGTGCCACCAATTTTTTTAACTTTTTCAACAGCTGACTTAGATATTAAATCAGTCTGAATATTAACTTTATCTTTTATTTCCCCTTTGCCTAAAATCTTTAATTTTTTCGCGTTTTTATTTATAATTTTTAATTTTTTAAGAATATCGGTGCTAATTATTTCGTCTATTTTTAATTTATTAATATTTATAAGCATTTGAATTTTATCTAAATTTATTTTGGCTATTTTATTTTTTTTAAATGAGTTAAATCCTCTTTTAGGCAATCTCCTGTATAGTGGCATTTGACCGCCTTCAAAACTTTTAATAGCTACACCAGATCTTGATTTCTGACCTTTAACTCCTCTTCCAGAAGTTTTTCCCTTGCCAGAACCAATGCCTCTGCCTACTCTTAATTTTTTTTTAATTATTTTTGTTGTTGTGTTTAATGAAATCATCCTCGTTTTTCCACAATTTCTGATATTTTTTTATTTCTAAGTATTGAAATTTGTTTAGGTGAATTTTGAGAACTTAATGCTTTCATTGTTGCTCTTATTACATTATGAGGATTTGCTGTACCCATAGACTTAGCAACAATATCTTTTATGCCTAAAACTTCACAAACAGCACGTACTGGTCCACCAGCAATAATACCTGTTCCTTTTGGAGCAGATCTTAGTTTAATCCTGCCAGCTCCATCTTTACCGTAAATATCATGATGTATCGTTCTTCCCTCTCTTAAAGGTATTTGAACTAATTTTCTTCTTGCCATTTCATTAGCCTTCTTGATCGCATCCGGAACTTGTTTAGCTTTTGCATGAGCTATTCCTATTTTTCCATTTTGATTTCCAACAACTACCAATGCTGAAAATCCAAATCTTCTTCCGCCTTTAACTACTTTAGTAATCCTGTTAATATGAACTAGTTTTTCTAATATATCGTCTTTATTTCTTTCCATAATCTAAAAATCCATCCCATTCTTTCTTAAAGTTTCAGCAAAAACTTTTACCCTTCCATGGTATTTGTATACACCTCTATCAAAATAAATTTTTGAAACTTTTTTTTCTTTTGCTTTTTTTGCTAATCTTTCTGCAACAATTTTAGATAAATCGGTCTTGTTCTTCATTTTAAGATTCTTAATTTCCTTTTCTATTGAAGAGGCTGAAAACAAAGTTTTATTATTTTTATCATCTATAATCTGGGCTGATATATTTTTTGTGGATCTATAAATACACAGTCTTAAACGGTCTAGACCTGCAACTTTCTTAACTTTGCTCTTAACTCTAAACTTTTTTCTATCTGACGTACTAAGTTTCATTATTTTTTCTTACCTTCTTTTCTAAGTATATACTGGCCTTTTTCCTTTATACCTTTACCTTTATAAGGCTCGGG
>CACELK010000028.1 GCA_902560245.1 uncultured Pelagibacteraceae bacterium | reverse complement strand
AAAATAATAAATGGGTTTTAGAATTTTACACTGAAAATGAAAATTTGAATCCTTTAATGGGATGGGAAACATCAACAAATACACTTTCTGAATTAAAACTTGAATTTTCTTCTAAAGAAAGTGCTATTAACTATGCAAAAAAAAATAATATTGATTTTGACTTAATCGAGCCAAAAAAAAGAAAAATTGTTAAAAAATCGTATTCAGATAATTTTATAAAATAAATGTTTAAATTTTTTACAGATAAAAGATGGTTTTTATGGAGCATTGGTGGAACAATTATTATTTTAAGCGCTACATGGTATCAAGTTCAACTTGATGTAAAGATAAACGAATGGTTTGGTGAATTTTATGATACTTTACAGAAGGCTTTAGCCGAACCAGGTGCTGTTTCTGAAAAAGAATTTATAGCTTATTTATTTACTTTTGCAAAAATTGCTGCCGTTTATATATTAGTAGTTATTTTTAGTGATTATTTTACAAGTCATTGGACATTTCGTTGGAGAACAGCAATGGCAAATTTCTATCATGATAATTGGAATTATGCCTCATCTATAGAAGGAGCTTCTCAAAGAGTTCAGGAGGATACTTTGAAATTTGCAAGAATTATGGAGGGTCTAGGTGCTGAACTATTAAGAAGTATAATGACTCTAATTGCATTTACACCAATTTTATGGGGTCTTTCAAAAAGTATTACCGTTTTACCATGGATAGGTGAGGTTAATCATGCACTAGTATGGGTTGCTATAATTTCTGCATTAGGCGGTACTTTTATACTTGCTGCTGTAGGAATTAAGTTACCAGGTATTGAATATGATATTCAAAAAGAGGAAGCAGCTTATAGAAAAGAATTAGTTTTAGGTGAGGATTTTAAAGAAAGTGCAAAACCACAGAAAATTACTGATTTGTATGGTGGAGTAAGAAAAATTCATTATAGGATGTATTTTCATTATTTATATTTTAACGCTGTAAAATGGAGCTATCTACAAGGGATGGTAATAGTTCCCTATTTAGCATTAGCACCAACAATTGTAACAGGCGCTATTACGCTCGGGTTTGTTCAACAAATAATCAGAGCTTTTGGTAGAGTAGAAACATCGCTTCAATATTTAGTAAGAAGTTGGCCAATTATAGTTGAGCTCATTTCAGTATGGAAAAGACTAAATGAATTTGAAAGTAGACTGAAAAAGAATAGTGAAAAATCAACTATAGAAAATATTTAATGTTATTTGATAAAAAATTAATTGATAACTTTGCTAGTATTACCTCAAACGCTGCAATTGCTTGCTATAACTATATCGGAAAAAATGATAAAAAAATTGCAGATAAAGCAGCAACGGATTCAATGAGAAATAATTTAAACAAAATGGATATTGATGGAAAAATTGTAATCGGAGAGGGTGAGCTAGATCAAGCACCAATGCTTTACATTGGAGAAAAACTTGGAACAGGTAAAGGTCCAAGTCTGGATATAGCTGTTGATCCACTAGAGGGTACAAATTTTGCAGCTAAAAATTTACCAGGAGCTTTATCCGTTTTAGCTGTTACCTCTAAAGGTAAATTATTTCATGCACCAGAAACATATATGGAAAAAATTGCTGTTGGAAAAGATGTTCCAAATGATGCAACTGACCTCGATTACCCAATAGAAAAAAATATAAAAAATATTGCAGATGCTAAAAATAAAGATTTATCCGAAATTACTGTATGTTTATTAGATAGACCAAGACATAAAGAAATTATTAAAAAATTAAAAAAAATTAAAGTTAATCTAAAGTTAATTTCTGATGGTGATATATCTGGTGCTTTATTAGTGACTAATTCAAAGTATAATGTGGATATCTTTGTTGGAATAGGTGGAGGACCAGAAGGAGTTTTAGCCGCATCAGCACTGGACTCTTTTAATTGCAAATTTCAAGGTAGATTTTTATTTAAAACTGAAAAGGACATTAGTAGAGCTAAAAGCATGGGTATAGCAGATTTAAATAAAAAATATAATCTCAACGAGATAGTTAAAGGTGATTCAATTTTTTGTGCAACGGGCATAACATCTAGTGAATTAGTTGAAGGAGTTAAATTTGAAAACGGAACATTTTTAACAGAGACTTTAGTTACTCATAAAAATTCTATTATTAGTATTGTAAAAAAAAAGGTAGCTATTACTTGATAAAATCTTATATATACAATAAAAAAGATTTTTTGGTCCCTTCGTCTATCGGTTAGGACACGTGGTTTTCATCCTCGAAAGAGGGGTTCGATTCCCCTAGGGACCGCCAATATTGATGACATTTTACGTCTACATGCTTAAAACTTATAAATCTAAAGTAAACAAAACATACGTAGGTTATACTAAAGATTTAAAAGAAAGACTAATTAGACATAATACAAACAAAGGTGCTAAATCAACAAAAGGCCATAAATGGAAATTAGTTTATAAAAAAAAATTTAAATTAAAATCTAAAGCAATGTCTTATGAATATTTTTTAAAAAAAAACCGGATTTTAAGAAAAAGAATAATCAATGAAAAAAAAAATAG
>CACELK010000027.1 GCA_902560245.1 uncultured Pelagibacteraceae bacterium | reverse complement strand
AATTAAAATTTTTTTTTCAGCCTTAGGTTTTTTAAAATTTAAATCGAAATCTTTTGGATTTTCAAATTTATATTTTTTATCTTTAATAATAGCAATTTGTTTTTTAAAAACATCCATTTGAATATTTGTTGATGGATATTTATTTTCATTAAATCTATGATACATTAAAGATAAAGTTCCAAAATCTTGGGAATAATATTTGATATTATTTTCATCTGATTTACAATCAAATATTATAAAAATTAAAATAATGAACGATTTAATTATTGATGCTACATCTGATTTAATTTTTCTAACAATCATAAAAAATAATAAAAATATTTATACAAGGAAGCATCAAAATAGTAAAAATAATTTTGATAAACTAGTACTATTAATTGGTGTTCTGTTGAAAAAGAATAATTTATTAATCAGAGATTTAAATAGAATTTATGTAAATAGAGGACCAGGTAGTTTTGCAGGTGTAAGAAATTCGATTTCAATAACAAAGGGGTTTCACTTATCCGAAAATATTGATTATTATTGTTTTAGTTTTCTTGATTTTATTAAGTTAAAAAAATCTTTAAAAAATCGAATTTCCAAAGATTTAACACTATTATCAAAATTTCATAATATAAAATATGAGGAAATTCCTGGATTGTGTAGTAAATATAAAATTAAAAAAAATTTGATTAAAGTACTTTATTTGAGTTAAAATAAATATATGTCATTAACTATTGAAAAAAAATGTAAAGCCAAAGGTGTTAAACTTACGGATCAAAGAAAAGTTATTGCTAAAGTAATGTCGGAGTCAACTGATCATCCTAATGTAGATGAACTTTATAATAGAGTCTCTAAAATAGATTCAAAAATTAGTATAGCGACGGTTTATAGAACAGTAAAACTTTTTGAGGAAAGTGGAATTTTAGCCAAGCATGATTTCAAAGGTGGCAAAGCAAGATATGAAGAGCTAAATGAGGGCCATCATGATCACTTAATTGATATAAAAACTGGTGAAATTATAGAGTTTGTAAATGAAGAAATAGAAGAACTGCAAAAAAAGGTTGCTGAAAAACATGGCTATGACTTAGTAGATCATAAATTAGAGCTCTATGGAGTTAAAAAAAAATCTTAATTGAATGGAAAAAAAAGTATTCATTAAAACTTTTGGCTGCCAAATGAATGAATATGACTCAAATCGTATTTATGATTCAATTCAAAAAATAGGTTTCAAGAAAACAGATAAAAATGATGATGCTAATTGTTATATTTTAAACACATGTCACATCAGGGATAAAGCCAAAGAAAAAGTTTATCATGAGATAGGAAGAGTTAAAAAGTTATATAGTAAAAAAAATAAACCAATAATGGTAATTGCAGGTTGTGTTGCCCAGGCTGAAAATCAAGAAATGTTAAAAAGAGAACCTTACATAGATATTGTTATTGGTCCACAATCCTATCATAAGATAAATCAAATGCTTGAAGGTTTTGTAAAAAAACAAAAAAAAGAAGAGACAGAATTTGATACATTAAATAAGTTTGAATATTTTGACAAAATTAAAAATAAGAGTAACAAAGTTTCATCATTTTTAACTATACAAGAAGGTTGCGATAAGTTTTGTAATTTTTGTGTAGTTCCATTTACTAGAGGGCCTGAATATTCTAGACCTTTTAAAAAAATTATAATTGAAGCTGAAGAATTAATAAAAAATGGTGTTAAAGAAATCACCCTACTTGGTCAAAATGTTAATGCTTACACTCATCAAGAAAATTCAAAAATTTACAAAATTTCTCATTTAATAAGAGAATTAGATAAATTTTCTGAGTTGGAAAGAATAAGGTATACCACTTCACACCCAAGAGATATGACGGATGATCTAATTGAGTGTTACTCTGAAAGTAAAAAATTAATGCCACTTGTTCATTTACCTATTCAAAGTGGATCAAATAGAATTTTAAAATTAATGAATCGAAAACATACTGTTGAAGATTATTTAGATGTTTATGAAAAGTTAAAGAAAATAAATTCTAAAATAGAGTTTTCAAGCGACTTTATTATCTCCTATCCTGGCGAAGAGGAAGAAGACTTTAATGATACTGTTAACTTAATTAAAAAAATTAAATTTATAAATTCATATTCTTTTATTTTTAGTCCAAGACCAGGTACAAAAGCAGCTCAATTAGATTTAATTGATCCAGAAATATCAAAACATAGATTGATGAAAATACAAAAAAATCTTTTTTCTTATCAACTGGAAAAAAATCGATCATTTAATAATAAATCTATAGAAGTTTTGGTAGAGAATAGTATCAATGGGCAAGAAAAACTTTTTGGAAGAAACATATATTTAAATTCTGTTATTTTTGATGGAAAAAAAGAAAATATTGGAAAAGTTATAAAAGTTAAAATAGAAGACTTTAATCAAAATAATTTATTTGGTAGAGTTTTAAGTAACAATATGAAAGCTGCCTAGTTTGAGAAATACACCAATTAAAAAAATAAATTCTGATTTTAAATTAGTTTATTCAAAAAATGACACTTTAAGTATAATATTTCAAAATAATGAGATGCTTTTAGAAGTTGTTGGAGAATTTAATAATAATCTAAAAGAACTTGAAAAAATAACAAAAACTAAAATATATTCTAG
>CACELK010000026.1 GCA_902560245.1 uncultured Pelagibacteraceae bacterium | reverse complement strand
TTTGTATTTTCTACGTATTCTTTACCCCAGCTGCCTCCACCCCCAACATTATTAATTAAAATATCAATGTTTCCAAAATTTTTTTTAAGATCATTAAAATAATTATCTAAGCTAATATTATTTAATACATCTATTTTTTTGGCAGATGTTTTAATTTTGTATTTACGCATTTTTTTTTTAAATTGATTTATTCTACTTTGAGATCTTGAGAAAGTAGCGATATCAAATTTTTTTTTTGCTAAAATTTCAGAAATAGCTAATCCTATTCCGTGAGTTCCACCTGTTATTAAAACTTTCTTTTTTTTATATATCATTTAAAATATTCATTAACTCTTTTATGGTATTTGATTTTACAAGTCTATATTGTATAATTATAATAATTACATGAAATTCAATAATGTAGCTGAAATATTAGCTAACCAATTAAAGAAATATATCAAAGATGTATTTATGCTAACTGGATACGGGGCAATGTATCTTAATGATGCATTAAAACAATCTGGAATAAGATTCTATGTTTCAAGAAATGAAGCTGCTGCCCCAATGATGGCAGAGGCATATTCAAAAGCAGTTAGCAAACTATCTGCAGTCTGTGTAACAGCAGGTCCAGGAGCAACTAATGCTATCCCCGGTCTAGCTGAGGCCTATGTAGATAGTGCGCCAATAATAGTATTATCAGGACAAGTTGAGAAAAAGTTTACTTCAGACAATTATAAAAATTATAATATAAGATCATTTGGTATTGCTGAATTTAGCATTACTGATGCAATAAAAAAATTCACAAAATATTCTGCAACTATAAACAATCCTTATAACTGTATTTATGAACTAGAAAAAGCAATTTATTTTGCGCAAGAAGGAAGAAAAGGACCTGTTTGGATTGAGGTGCCTCTGGATGTTCAGTCTTTCCAAATTAAAGACAAAAGAAAATTAAGAAAATTTATAAGACCAAAAAAGAAAAAGAAAAAGATTCAACTAAATCAGTTCTTAAATACTCTGAATAAGTCCAAGAAACCTATTTTTATAATTGGAAATGGCATTAAACAATCAAAATCAAAAAATATTTTTAATCAAATAAATAATAAGCTCAATATCCCGTTTCTATGAATGGTTTGCCATTATTTTTTAATAAAGGCTTAGGAGTTTTTTTGGAAATTCTTCCTAATCTTTTTCCATATCCTCCACAAAAAATTACAGCCTGTTTCACTCTATTTTTTCCAAATTTATTTTTAAATTTTATTTACTAAAACGCACAATTTTTTAATTTTAGTCAAAGTAAGCTTAGGGAAATTGCCTAAATAATATCCAAAATTATGCACATATTCAGAATTAGGAAATTTTTTATAATGATTTTTTATTAAATGTTCAGATAAATATGGTTGCCTTAATTGATTACCCCCTCCAGCTGTACCTCTTCTAAATTCAACTTTGTTTTTTTTTAAAACTCTTTCGAATTTTTTTCTAAAACTTAAATTTGCATATTTCTTTTTAAAAACAATAATTAAGGCATAATTACTCATACCTTTAGTATCAAAATTAACTATATACTTGTCATTATTTAAATTTTTTAAAAAAAATTGAAAATTTCTATTCCTTATAATATTATTTTTATTAAGTCTCTTTAATTGATTAATGCCAATTACTGCTCCCAATTCAGTATTTCTAAAGTTGTAACCTTTAATTGGAAAAATAAAGTCCTCTGATAAGAAATTTTTATATTTTTTTATAGTTTTATTTTTTAACTTTACATCTTTTATCTCTCTTAGAATGCCATGAGATCTTAGCATTAATAAATGATTATAAATTTTAAAATTATTTGTACTGATCATGCCTCCCTCGATGGTGCTTAAATGGTGTGCGTAATAAAAAGAAAAGTTTGAAATTAAACCATAAGTGCCTAACTTTCTATTTTTGAAAAATGCACCGTGAGATTCACATACATCTTCGATAAGAACAATTTTTCTTTTTTTCAATTCACTAATTAATTTCTGATTTAGGGCATTAAAGCCCAGTACATGTGTAATAAATACAGCTTTAGTTTTTGAATTTATTTTTTTAAGTATTTCACTTATTGACATACTTAAATTCTTTAAATTAATATCCACGAAGACTGGCTTAAAACCCATTCTTATTACTGAACTAAGATCTGAATTCCAAGTAATTGTTGGAACGATCACTTCACCACCACCATATAAATTCTTTAAAGCCTCAATTGTAATCATAATTTACCAATTAAATTTGTTATTGAAGATAATAATTTATCAGTTTGCAGCGATACAAGAAAAGTATGGAAAATAAAAAAGCTCTTTTTTGAAAAAAATAAAAATAGAAAGATCATATTATATAAATATAAGAGCAAATATCCACATGCGGGTGTGGGAAAAAGAATACAATTTTAATATGAAATATTTTGATGAATTAAAAAAATCAATGTCTTTTTTAGGAAAAAAGAAAAATGTAATATTTATTGGGCAAGCTGTTGAATATCCAGGTACAGCTATGTATAATACTTTAACTGATATTCCTTCAAAGAAAAAATATGAACTTCCTGTGGCAGAAGAAATGCAAATGGGCATCACCATTGGACTAGCTATGAATGGACTTATTCCAGTATCTATATACCCAAGATGGAATTTTTTATTACTTAGCACAAATCAAATTGTAAATCACTTAGATAAAATTTCAAAACTAGGCAATGGTAAATTTAAACAAAATATCATTATAAGAACTTCAATCGGATCTGAAAGACCTTTACATCCAAGTCATCAACATGTTGGGGATTTTACAAAAGAATTTAGTTCAATGTGTAAAAATATTAATTTTGTAAAGCTTAGGGAACCTAAAGATATATTTCCAGCATATAAAAAGGCTTTTTTATGCAAAGATAATAAAGCAACAGTTTTGGTGGAATATGGAGATTACTATAATGAAAAGTA
>CACELK010000025.1 GCA_902560245.1 uncultured Pelagibacteraceae bacterium | reverse complement strand
CCTTAATATCGTCCAGCCACTTAACGTGATCTGAAACTGGATCAACGCTTAAACCAATAACTTTAACATTTCTTGCATCAAATTCAGGTTTCATCTTTGCTAATGCACCAAGCTCTGTAGTACAAACTGGTGTGAAATCTTTTGGGTGTGAAAATAATACTCCCCAACTATCTCCTAGCCACTCATGAAAAGATATATCTCCCTCTTGAGTTTGAGCTTTAAAGTCTGGAGCAACGCTATTTATTTTTAATGTCATTTTTTCTCCTAATAAGTTTTTATAAATAAATTATATGCAAGATTGATTTGTCATGCAATTTTTTATAATGTTTCTAAATAGATGATTTTCAATCAATTATTTGACGATATTTCCTCAACCTACACGTACATCATTGCAAGTGATAAAGGTAGGGAAGCTTTAATTATTGATCCTGTTTTAGAAAAAACTGATGAATATTTAAATATTCTAAAAAAATTAGATCTTAAATTAGTAAAGGTAATTGATACACACATTCATGCAGATCATATAACTGGACTTAATGAGTTAGGAAAAAGAACAAATTGCACAAAGATTATGGGAGAACAATCAAAATCTGAAGTAGTTGATTTAAAAGTAAAAGAAGATGACAAAATTGAAATAGATAAAATAGCACTTAAAACAATTTATACTCCCGGTCATACTGATTGCTCATATAGTTTTTTAATGAACGACAGAGTTTTTACAGGCGATACTCTTTTAATAAATGGTACAGGCAGAACTGATTTTCAAAATGGAAGTGCAAAAACTCAATATGACTCGTTGTTTAACAAATTACTTAAACTGCCTGAAAAAACTATAGTCTATCCGGCACATGATTATAACGGTAAAAAATTTTCAACTATTGGAGATGAAAAAAATAATAATCCTAGACTTCAAGTAGATAATGTTGATCAATATGTTGAAATAATGAATAATCTTAAACTTGCAAATCCAAAAATGATGGATGTTGCAGTTCCAGCAAATTTAAAAGGTGTTACATTAAATCAGTTATAATTAGCTAAATTTACTTATTGTAATTTACTATTTTATACCTATATTTTTAGTATGTCATGCAACAACGAAAAATGTAAATGTGCTAACTGCATAAATGACGCTTGCCACTGTGATGGAAGTAAATTGTGCGATTGTTTGCCTCAAGAAACTAGTTGTTGTTGTAACAAATAGTTTTAAGTTAATTAAACTCTCAAAAATTTATGAACGATTATTTAGAATCAATTATTAAAAGAGATCCTGCTGCAAAATCTAAACTAAGTGTAATTTTAACTTACCCTGGTGTCAAAGCAGTATTTTTTCATAAGATCGCAAATTTTTTTTCATTAGCGAAGTTTGATTTGGTGGCAAGAATGGTTTCACAATTTTCAAGATTTTTAACAGGTATTGAAATTCATCCTAAAGCTAAAATAGGTAAAAATTTATTTATAGATCATGGCATGGGTGTTGTCATAGGCGAAACTTCTGAGATAGGAGATAATGTTACTATCTATCATGCTGTTACTCTCGGTGGTATATCTCCAAGTATTAACTCAGATAATCAAAGAAATACTAAAAGACATCCAACATTGATGGATAATGTTGTAGTTGGATCAGGTGCACAAATTTTGGGACCAGTAGTTGTTGGCAGCAATGCTAAGATCGGAGCTAATGCTGTGGTTACAAAAGATGTTCAAGAAAATTCTGTTATGGTTGGTATACCAGCAAAAAATGTTGGAGAAAGTTCATCTAGCGATGAAACTTTCAAGCCATATGGAATTACTAAAGAAAGTGACAATAATTAAAATGAAAAATACTCAAAATAACTTTGTAGAAGGCATTGGAAATACACCTTTAATAAAACTTAAAGCTGCATCTGAAATAACAGGGTGTAATATTTATGGAAAAGCAGAATATCTAAATCCTGGCGGATCTGTGAAAGATAGAGCAGCATTAGCTTTAATTAAAGACGCTGAAAAAAAAAAATTAATATCCAAAGGTGGAACAATTGTTGAAGGAACCGCAGGAAATACCGGAATTGGATTATGTCTTATTGGAAATTCTATTGGTTATAAAACTGTGATTGTAATGAACGATAATCAAACTCAAGAAAAAAAAGATATGCTAAAAAATATTGGAGCCGACTTAAGATTAGTTCCACCAAAACCATATAAAGACGATGGAAACTATGTAAAAGTTGCTGGAAGATTAGCTGAGGAATTAAAAAGTACTAATAACCATGGTGTTGTTTGGGCAAATCAGTTTGATAATACGGCAAATGCTAAAGGTCATTATGAGACAACAGGGCCAGAAATTTGGAGCCAAACTGACGGTAAGGTAGACGCTTTTGTATGTTCTTCAGGCACAGGAGGAACGATTGGAGGAGTGAGTAGTTATTTAAAGGAAAAGAATAAAGATGTAAAAATTTATTTATCAGACCCGTCTGGCTCTTCTCTTTATAATTATATAACAAATGGAGAACTTAAAAGTGAAGGTGGATCAATAACAGAAGGTATAGGATCAAGTAGAATAACAGCGAATTTTGCTGAAGCTAAAATAGATGGAGCCTTTTCAATTGATGACCATGAATCTTTGCCTGTAATTTTTGATTTAATTCAAAATGAAGGATTAAGTTTAGGAACTAGTTGTGGAGTAAATATAGCTGGTGCTATCAAACTAGGCAAAGAGTTAGGGCCTGGAAAAACTATAGTAACAATACTTTGCGACAAATCAGACAAATACAACTCCAAGCTGTTCAATAAAAAATTTCTTCAAGAAAAAGGTCTGCCATTTCCAAGCTGGATCTAAAAACCACATATCTGCATTGTTATAAAACATCTACTTTATAAAAGTAAAATTAACTAAACTAAGTTAAAAAATATGAAAAATATAATAAAATATACTTTAATAACTTTTTTTATAAGCAACATTTCTTATGCCAATATGAGCGATGATGATAAATCTGCTGCTTGGAATTGCAGTGGAATTTATATGGCTAATTACTTTTTACCTCCGGGTGAAACTTTTGAATACAGTATGAAAGAACACTCAATCGCTTCAGTAAAAGTTTTGAAAGAATATGCTCTAGAAATTGGTATTCCTGAAAAAGATTGGGATGCTGGTGTTAATAAAGCTGTAGATAAACACTATGGCTCAAAATACGATGAAAAAAAAACAAAAAAATGTGACACTATATTAAAGAGAATAGTTCCAGGTGGAGAAGAAAGAGTAAAAAAAGTAATTCAAACCTTATACTAAGGATAGGAGAATAAATATGTCTATATTACAAAAATATACTGATGCAATAAAAAATAAAGATGAAGCTACTATGAATGAACTTTTACATGATGATTTCAAATTTAC
>CACELK010000024.1 GCA_902560245.1 uncultured Pelagibacteraceae bacterium | reverse complement strand
AGTCCTGCAAGAAAATTTGGATCGTTAGTTAAAGCTTTTTTGTAACCGTCTTTTGCTAGTTTAGATAAAAATGGCAATGTTGCTTTGTTCAAAGCTAAAGTCGAAGTTCTAGGCACGCCTCCTGGCATATTAGCAACACAATAATGAACTATATCATCAACTATGTAAGTTGGATCCGCGTGTGTAGTTGGTTTACTAGTTTCAACACATCCTCCCTGATCAATTGCCACATCAACTATCACAGAACCTCTTTTCATTCCCTTTAACATTTTTTTAGTTACTAATTTTGGAGCTTCGGCTCCTGGAATTAAAACACCTCCAACTAGCAAGTCACATTCAGAAATTAGTTTTTCTAAATCAACTTTATCACTATGTTGAGGTATGACTTTATCACCAAACATCTGAGTTAATTGTTTTAATCTTGTCTCAGATTTATCAACTATATGAACTTTTGCCTGTAAACCTGTGGCTATAATTGCCGCATTCTCACCTACTACACCACCACCAAGAATAACTACGTTACCTGGTTTTACACCTGGTGCACCGCCCAACAATAAACCTCTTCCTTTTTGATTTTTTTCTAAACAATGTGCTCCTGCTTGAACTGACATTCTTCCAGCAACGGCACTCATAGGAGCTAACAAAGGAAGTCTTCCTTTGTTGTCCGTAACAGTTTCATAAGCTATACAAACACTTTTTGAATTTATTAAACCTTGAGTAAGCTCTTTAGCAGCGGCAAGATGAAGATAAGTAAAAACAATTTGGTTTTCTTTAATCATCTTTACTTCATTTGATAAAGGCTCTTTTACTTTAACAATTATTTCAGCATCATTAAAAATATCTTCTGCTTTATCAATAATTTTTGCTCCAGCATTTAAATATTGTTCATTATCAAATCCTGCTTCAAAGCCTCCATTATTTTCAACTAATACCTGATTACCATTTGCAGTTAGTATTTTAACACTTTCGGGTGTTAGACCAATTCTATGTTCTTGTGGTTTAATTTCTTTAGGAACGCCAATTTTCATAATTGAAAATTAATTTTTTTTACTTTTTGCGTAATTATTTATACCTTTTCTTAGTTTCTCAATAATTTCATCAATATGTTTTTTTTCAGAGATAAACATTGGAGCTATTATTAAACAGTCTCCAGTTGCTTTAAAATTTACCCCAGCTTCATAACAGTGTTTAAAACATGTAAACCCTGCAACACCAGGTTTTTTATCCATTTTCATATCTATTCCGCCCATCATTCCATAGCCTCTTATATTGTCTATTACATCAATGTCTTTTAATGAAAAAAGAGCCTCTTGAAAATAAGGACCCATTTCTTTTGATCTATTAAAAATATCTTCTTTTTCAAAAATATCCTGAACTGCTAATGCAGCTGAAACAGAAACTGGAATACCTGAATAAGTATAACCATGAAACAATTCTATAGTTCCTTTTGGCGAACCTTCCATAATTGCATCATAAATTTCTTCTTTACATGCAACAACTCCCATAGGAACAATTCCATTAGTTGTAGCTTTAGCCATTGTCATCAAATCAGGTGTAACTCCGAATTCTTGAGCGCCAAAAGCTGAACCCATTCTACCCCATCCGGTTATCACTTCATCAAAAATTAAAAGTATTCCGTGTTTATCACAAATTTCTCTTAGCCTTTGTAAGTAACCTTTTGGTGGAACAAGCGTTCCTGTTGAACCAGCGACTGGCTCTACAATACATGCAGCAATATTCTCTGAACCAAAATTTGTACAAATTCTTTCCAAATCATTTGCTAACTCAGCACCTGTTTCTGGTTGTCCTGAAATAAATTTATGTTCTGGTAAATGAGTATGTCTCATATGGACTACTCCAGGCATTAAAACACTTGCAAATGTTTTAACATTATTAATCATTCCTCCTACTGAAGTGGCTCCGATATTCATCCCGTGGTATGCTCTTTCTCTTCCAACAAATCTAAATCTTTGACCTTCGCCTCTTGCTTTATGATAAGCAACAGAAATTTTAATAGCCGTTTCAACTGCAGTTGAACCACAAATTGTATAAAAAATTCTATTTAAGTTACCTGGAGTGTGTTTAGATATTTTTGTAGCTAATTCAAATGAACCGCCGTAACCTTGTTGGAAGGGTTGACAATAGTCTAAAGTTTCTAACTGCTTTGTTATTGCACTGATAATTTCTTTTCTGCCATGTCCCAAAGGATTGCAAAACAATCCAGAGCTAGCGTCTATCATTGTTTTCCCTTCATGGTTTTTTAAATAACAACCCTTAGCTTCTGTAATCAGTCTAGGTTTCTCTTTAAAATCTTTGTTTGATGTAAATGGCATCCAATGCTCATTTAAAGAGTTTGGCATTTTAAATTTGTTTTCTGAGCTCATAATTTTTTAAAAATAATTAACACTATTTATTTAGACCAAAATAAATTTTTTAACTAGAAGATTATTTGGTTAATAATAGTCTTATGCTATAACAAATACAATTGAGAGTTGTACTCAAAATAATTAATTAGATCATTTACATCTATTAAAAATTCAAATTAAATAGCCTTTTTATTAATTAATAAAAGGGGAATAAATGAAAAAAATAATTAGTTTTATTCTAAGTTGTTTTGTTGCTCTTAACTTAAGTATTGCAGTTGCTAATTCAGCAGCAAATGAAGTTAGAGTCGCTTACTTTCTAGAATGGCCAAGTCCAAACCTTGAAGATATGCAAAAGAAAAACTTTGCTAAAGCTCTTGGGGTTCCTGTTAAGTGGACAAACTTCACTAATGGTGGAGCTATGACTGATGCTATGTTAGCTGGAGACATTGATATTTCTTATTCACAAGGTCTTGTACCTTTCATAAATGCAGTAAAATCTAAAGCACCTATCAAACTTGTAGATATTGCTATGGAATATGGAATGGGTGGAACAACTTGTGTTACTTCAAATGCTTCAGGAATTACAAAAGCAAACGCAACTGAATTAGAAGGTAAAAAAGTTGCTGTTCCATTAGGAACAATGGCTGAATATGTTTTTGATGAAAGTATGAAAGTTGTAGGAGCTGACAGAAAAAAAATGGATATTATTCAAATGGATCCTGAAGAAGGAGCTGCTGCTTTAGTGAGTGGTGATGTTGTAATGGCATGTTTATTTGGTGGTAACTCTATTAAAGCTGCAGTAGCAGTTGGATCTAGACTACTTACAGTTCAAGAGGCTAGAGATGCAGGTATCTTGGGTATAGATATTACTTCGGTAACTACAAAGTTTATGAAGGAAAATCCAGGAATGTTAAGAACTTTCATCGAAGTTACTCATGAAGCTAATGCAAGATATAGAGCAGGAAAAAGCGATATGAACTCTATGGCTAAAGCTTCTGAAATGAAAGTTGGTGATATGAAAGAAACTTTAAGTGGTTTCAAATTCTTAACACCTGAAGAAACTAAGAAGTCTATGGAGAGTGGAAATCTTGATGCATTCCTAAAAGGAATGGGAACACCAAGAGGAAACGTAGATACTAGTTTCTTACCTCTATAAATATAATTAGAGAAAGAAAAATTTAATAGGCGCCAATTTTTTAAATTGGTGCCTATTTTTTTAACAAGATTTCTAATATAAAGTCGTTTATGAGTGATTTAGTTTCTCAGAATTTAAATATGATTTTTAAATCTCCAAAAGGAGAAACTGTTCATGCATTAAAGGATTTAAATTTTACAATTAAAAAAGGTGAGCTTTTAACTGTGCTCGGTCCATCAGGGTGTGGAAAAACTACTTTATTAAATATAGCAGCAGGTTTTATAAGACCAACGTCAGGAACTATAACTTTGGGAAATAATGAAATTAATGGACCAGGTGTTGATAGAGGTATGGTTTTTCAACAAGGAGCTCTATTCGAATGGTTAACAGTTGCTGAAAATGTGAATTTTGGATTACGAATGAAGAAAGAAAATCCTAGTACTACTCAAAAAAAAGTTGATGAATGGTTAGATATAGTTGGATTAAAAGGATTTGGTAATACACCAACCTACCAATTATCTGGTGGTATGCAGCAAAGAGTTGCTCTTGCAAGATGTTTAATAAATGATCCTGATTTAATACTAATGGATGAACCCTTGGGAGCGCTTGATGCTTTAACAAGAGAAAAGATGCAGTCTTTGGTTTTAAAAATTTGGAAAGAAACAGGAAAAACAATTATTTTAATCACTCACTCTGTTGAGGAGGCATTGTTGCTTGGCGAAAGATTATATGTCATGGCGCCAAGACCAGGAAGGATCCACAAGGAATATAATCTTCCATTTGCTTCCATGGGACTTAAAGAAGATCTAAGAGAGATTAAAAAAAATAAAGAGTTTTCTCAAAAACGAGAAGAAATTCTTGAAATGATTTGGAATATGGAAGAAGAAATTATGGGTAAGGAAAGCTAAATGTTAACTCAAATAATCACTTTTCTAATCTTTTTTGCAGTAGTTGGCTGCATACTTTATGGAAGAAGATTAATAAGAACTGAAAAAGTTGATGCAGTATTTGGAAATCCCGAGAGAGCGCTGGGTGGTACACACTGGGTAATTGTTGGAAGTAGTTTTTTACTTTTAATCTGGCTCTATTATTCTTGGGATATTGCTAAAGGATTTTATCCAAAGTCTGCAAATGAACTTTGTCAAGTTGCAAAAGTAAATGACTCTTTGCTTGGATTAAAATATCAATTTCCAATAGAAGAAAGAGAGTTCAAGAGTACTTCGCAAATAAAAAAAGAAAACAAAAACTTAAAGATCATTGAAAACGAAATTCAAAATTCTGAAGAATTAAATAATCAACAAAAAACGATACTAGTTAGTTTTATAAATAAGACTAATCAACTTATCCCATTACTTACAAATGAAGATTTGCTTGAGAATGAAACTAAGCAGAAAATAATTGAAATCACAGGAAAAATTAATTTTTTAACTGAAAATTTTAAAAAACCTGATTATCCATTTGAAACTAAACAAGAACTTAATGATAGGCTAAAAGCTGTAAATGAAGAAGGTGGTTGGGGCATTACTAAAGTAGATGCTGGCTCAGGTTCCATTGAAAATACTTTAGAGGTACCCTTGGTGCCTGCAACGAATAGAGGTTTAAAGTTTCATACTGCAGCACAAGAACTTAATTTAATTAGTGATGAATTTTTTAAATTAAGAAATCATAATCCACAATTTAAAAATAAGATAAAGGAACTTAAAGATCAGATTAAGGCTTATAGAAATGATTTAAATGATAACGAAGAAGTGGCTTCTACTTATGCTAAGAACATTGTTAAGATTGCTAGAAGAATTGAATTTGCAAGCATCTATCCTCCAAAAGCCTTAGATAAGATGCAATCTGCAATTATCAATTTTGATAATGCACAAAAAGATGCTCAAGGGGGGCTTAGATTTATAGATATATTCTTATTCCCAGCTGGAACTATAGTTGCTAGTGGTCCAAGTTGTTCAGAGCAAGGCTCTGGAAGATGGTTGCCTAAACCATCAGACACTTTCAATAAATTCATATTGATGTCAAAACCAAGTGTTGGTTATAAGGATATTCCTCTTTTGTGGATACAAATGGTTGATGTAAGTAAAATGATTGGATTCATTTTACCAGATTGGATTGCAGATATTCTACCTGGCGAATATCCTGTTCATACTAAAGATGGAATAGTTGAACAAAATTTTAAAGGTAGAGTTCTTAAATTTGTAACTGGGGATTTTAATTTATTTAAGATTCCTGTTCCATATGGACATATTTGGGACTCATTTTTAAGAGTGTTTCTAGGTTTA
>CACELK010000023.1 GCA_902560245.1 uncultured Pelagibacteraceae bacterium | reverse complement strand
TATGAGTTCCTTTCGACGTTGAGACGAAAAATAAACGACCCTCTTGGTACAAAAAAAATTAAATGATTTTACCCAGCAACTACAGCAAGTAATAATAAAGCAACAATATTGGTAATTTTAATCATTGGATTGACTGCAGGTCCAGCTGTATCTTTATATGGATCTCCAACAGTATCTCCTGTTACAGCAGCCTTGTGTGCTTCTGATCCTTTTCCGCCGTAATTTCCATCTTCAATATATTTTTTTGCATTATCCCATGCACCACCTCCTGCGGTCATTGAAACTGCTACAAAAAGACCAGTAATAATTACCCCAAGTAACATTGCGCCAACTGATGCTAAAGCAGCTACTTGACCACCAATTGCAAAAATAACAAAATAAAGAACTATAGGTGACAATACTGGTAATAATGAAGGAATAATCATTTCCTTTATTGCAGCAACTGTTAACAAATCAACAAGTTTTGCATAATCAGGTTTTTGTTTTCTTTTCATAATTCCAGGAAACTTTTTAAATTGTCTACGCACCTCTATAACTACTGCACCGCCTGCTCGACCTACTGCCTGCATGCCCATTGAACCAAATAAATATGGAAGCATACCACCAATCAATAAACCAACAACAACGTAAGGATTTGACAAATCAAACGTAACAACAATACCCTCTAGTTTTGATCCTGCTACTTTTGAAAAGTGTTTAATATCTTCAGTGTAAGCTGCGAAAAGTACTAAAGCACCCAAACCTGCTGAGCCTATTGCGTAGCCCTTAGTTACAGCCTTAGTTGTGTTGCCAACAGCGTCCAAAGCATCAGTAGTTTTTCTAACATTGTTAGGTAATTTTGACATTTCAGCAATACCACCTGCATTATCCGTTACAGGTCCATAAGCATCAAGAGCAACAACCATCCCAGCTAAAGCCAACATCGTTGTTACTGCAATTGCAATACCAAATAGACCCGCTATATAATTTGTTAATAAAATTCCTGAAACAATAATTAAAGCAGGTATAGCTGTTGCCTCCAAAGAAACAGCTAAACCTTGAATAACATTTGTTCCGTGTCCTGTTGTAGATGAACTAGCCACACTTTTAACAGGTCTATAACTAGTACCTGTATAATATTCAGTTACCCAAATTATTAAACCAGTTATTATTAAACCTATTACACCACAATAATATAAACTTTTACCATTGAAAGTTATTTCGTTCACATTGTATTGAGTTGAAAAACCTATTACATAATCTGTCAAAGGGTATAATAAAATCAAAGATGATATAGCGGTAGCTACAAAACCTTTATATAAAGCGGCCATAATATTTTTACTACTACCTAATTTAACAAAAAAAGTTCCTAGTATAGAAGTTAAAATGCATGCACCTCCGATGGTTAACGGATATATCATCATATTCATGTCACCAACAAAAAATATTGATGATAAAACCATTGTTGCTACGATAGTTACAGCATATGTCTCAAATAAATCTGCAGCCATGCCAGCACAATCACCGACATTATCACCAACGTTATCAGCTATTACCGCAGGATTTCTTGGGTCATCCTCAGGTATTCCAGCCTCGACTTTTCCAACTAGATCAGCTCCAACGTCAGCGCCTTTAGTAAATATTCCACCACCCAATCGAGCAAAAATTGAAATTAAAGATGCTCCAAAACCTAAGGCTACTAATGCATTAACAATTTCTCTTTCATTGATATTGTTTTTGACTAAAATATAATAATAAACTGCGATTGCTAATAATGCTAAACCGGCTACAAGCATTCCAGTTACAGCACCTGATTTAAATGCTACAGAAAGCCCATTTGAAAGTCCTTTTCTTGATGCTTCTGCGGTTCTAACATTAGCTTGCACAGAAACTAGCATTCCAACATAACCAGCTATTCCTGATAATGTAGCACCAATTAAATAACCTAAACCAACTAGTAAACTAAAAGCATAACTAATTATAATCAAAACAACAATTCCGACTATACCAATAGTTTTATATTGTCTGTTTAAATATGCCTTAGCTCCTATTTGGATAGCTGAAGCGATTTCCTGCATTTTAGAATTGCCCGCACTAGAACTTAAAATATGTTTACCAGTTAAGAATCCATAAATTATTGAAATAAAACCCGCTGCTATTGTATAAATTAAAATTGTATCGATTGAAGTATTCATAAGTTTACTGTTGTAATTATTGTTTTAATTATTTTAAAATCCGCACAATACAAAAAAAGGTACAAAAGGCAATAAATAACTTAGTCAAAAGTATGGAAATAACCTTCATTTTTAAAGGAAATTTTTGATCCAGTGCTACTGATAACATTAGATTTACTTAAATTTTTTTTAATATATCCGATTCTAGTGATTTTAATTTTTGTTAGCCTGGAAATATTTTTAATTATATTCCTTTTTTGTTTAGAGGCAGTAAACAAAATTTCATAATCGTCTCCTCTTGAAACTATATTTTTTTTTGAAAGTTTCTTACTTTTAATAAGTAAAGATAAATTTTTTGAGATCGGAATATCTTTTAAAAATATATTATAAGACAAATTCTGATTATTTATCAATTTATTAAGATCAGCGATTAAACCGTCTGAAATATCTATAGATGTATTTGCTATGTTTTTGAGCTTTTTTACTAACGAATACTTTATATCGGGTAAATAATATTTTTTTTCAAAATAATCATTCAAATTGTAATTAAATTTAATTTTTTTATTCAAGACTAACAATCCTACATAGCTATCGCCAAGATTGCCTGTAACATATATATCATCATGTATTTTGGCATTATTTCTTTTGACTATATTCTTTGAAAAACCGACAGATAAAATTGAAAAGCTTAATTTGTTTGAAAAAGTTGTATCGCCTCCTCCTAAAAATATTTTATATTTTTTTTGCTCTTGTTTTAACGATTTAGTTATTTTTTTAAGATTAAGATTATTTAAATTTTTTTCATTTCCAGATACAGATATGAAATAATACTTAGGATAAACACCTTTACAAATTAAATCTGAAATCGATGATCTAAAAATTTTCTTTAATACGAGTTCTGGTTTTTTAAAGTTTAAAAAATGAATTCCTTCATTATAAGTATCGACAGAAATGATAAGATGGTTTTTTTTGTCAAAAAAAAACATCATCATTTAAATTTAATGATGGTGAATTTTTAAAAGTTAAAGACTTTAAATATTTATTAATTAGTTGAAATTCATGCATTGGGAATTCTTATCACTTTAGAAATTTTATCTAAAATTGCATTTAAATATTTTGTTTGAGACTCGGTTAGAAAAAAATTAGATGCAACTAAATACTCTTTAATAATAACCTTTCTTGGAATTTTCTGTTTATATAGCATTTCAAAAATAGCTGATTGAATTATTACCTGAAAAACTTTATCTAAATTTTTAATGTTTAAATCTTTACTTAAATGTTTTTTTATCTCATCGTCAATAACTTCCTTTCTTTCAATAGAGCCTTCAACTATGTCTTTAATAAATTTTTTAAATCTATGCCTTGGGAATAAAATTTTTTCATCCTTATTTAGTGTTTTGCCATATAGTTTTTGAATAATTATAACTCTTGGATTATTTTTGTGATTATATGGAATTCTCATTTTTATTGAGATAAAATTGACAAAACTGCTTCAGCTGCCTCTTTACCTTTAAACTTTCTTTTTAAAGCTTGATTAAAATTTAAACAGGTAATAATTCCATTGCCTATTGGTTTTTTACTACTAATTGAAATTTCCATAATTGCATTTGTTGCAGCAGCTGAAATAAAATCAAAGTGAGGAGTTTGTCCTTTTATGACACAGCCTAAAGCTATAAAAGCATCAAATTTTTTAATGTTTCTAGATATAGTAACGGGTATTTCGAAAACACCAGGAACTTTAATAACTTTGATTTTAAAATTTTTTGGTACTTTTTTAATTGCACTATTCAAAGTCCTTTTGATATATCTTTATAATAATCTCCAGTTACTATTAAAATTTTTTTCATTTTATTATTTCCTGTTTAACAATTTTAATATCATAGCCGTCTAAGCCAACTACTTTTTTTGGTGATCTAGTAATTAATATCATTTTTTTTATTTTAAGATCCTTAATAATTTGTGCACCTATACCATAATTTCTGATTAGTCTGTCATTTCCTTTTTTGTAAAATTCTTTATTTTTATAATCTTTAAGTGTTTGAGTAACAGATTTTAAATTTGTATCTCTAATAAATACTAAAACACAATTATTATATTTTTTGAAATGTTTTAATGTTTTATCAAAAGAATTAGGAATTTTTTTGATTTACTAAATAATTTTGAACAACATTAGATGATATAACTCTTACTCTAGGAATTGTACTTTTCCTAATATTGCCTTTAATTAATGCAAAGTGTTCTGATCCATCTAATAAATTTTCGTATATTTTTATTTTATACTTGCTATTTTTAAAAAAGATTTCTGATTGTTTTTTTAGTTTAACAAGCTTCTCCCTTTTTAATCTATAAGCTATTAAATCCTCTATTTTTGCAATTCGTAATGAATGTTTTTTTGCAAAATTGACTAGATCTTTGCCTTTAGCCATAGATCCGTCCTCATTCATAATTTCACAAATAACTGCTGAATTATTTTTTTTTGCAAGCTTAGATATATCTACTGAGGCTTCTGTATGTCCGGCTCTAACTAATACGCCTCCATCTTTTGCAATAATTGGAAATACATGACCTGGAGAAATAATCTCGTTTTTATTTACATTTTTTTTAGAAGCAACTTTAATTGTATGAGCTCTATCTTTGGCCGAAATGCCTGTTGTAACACCCTTTCTTGCTTCAATTGATACTGTGAAAGCAGTTTTTGGATTTCTTGATATATTAACAGATGACATTAATGTAAGATTTAATTTTTTAGCCTGAGCACTATCTACCGCCATACAAATTAATCCTCTTCCATACTTTGCCATGAAGTTAATATTTTTAGGATTAGAGAATGTTGTTGAAATAACTAAATCGCCCTCATTTTCTCTTTTTTCATCATCTACAAGAATAAACATTTTACCCTTTTTTGTAATATCAATTATTTTTTCTATTGAAGTAAAATTATTTTTTTTCATTAAAATAGTTTTTAACGTATTTTGAAAGGATATCTATTTCAATATTGACCAAATCATCTTTTTTTAAACTTGATAAGTTAGTTAGTTTTAATGTGTGAGGAATAATCCAGATTTTAAAACCTGCATTTGTAACATTTGAAATAGTAAGAGATACACCATTTATACAAATTGAAGCTTTTTCAACTAACATTTTTTTTTCTCTTTTTGGTAAAATAAAACTAATAATATTAGATTTATCTATTTTTTTTATACTTGAAATTCTACCTACTGTATCAATATGACCTTGACAAACATGGCCTGAAATTTTTTGACCAAATTTTAATGGAAGTTCTAAATTTATTTGGTCGTTTATTTTAATTTCCTTAAATTTAGACCTTTTAAGAGTTTCATAAGAAAGATAAAATTCTAAAATTTTTTTTTTATAAGAAATTAATGTTAAACAAACACCATCACAAGAAATAGAAACTCCAATATCTTTTTTGGATAAATTAATTTTAGAGCTAATAAAAAAATTTACTCCTTTTTGTCTTTTTATAATTCTTTTTACAATCCCTTTATGAAAAATAATTCCATTAAACATTTTAATAAAAGTGTATTAGTTTATCCTTATCTAAGTAAGTATTTACAAATTTTTTATTTTTAAACATTTTATTTAAATTTTTATTAACAATCGATACATTAATTTTATTTTTATTTTTTAAAACCTTGTCGCTTTTTAATAAATAAAATTCATTAATTGTATTTTTTAAAATCATATTATTTATTAATTTTTTGCCTGACTCAACTAAAATTGAATGAATACCTAAATCATAGCATTTCTTAATAATCTTTTTTAAATTAAAGAAATTATCAACGTCAGTTTTTATAAAAACCATTTTAATACCTTTTTTTTTTAATAAATTAATTTTATTTTTATTTTTAGAACAATGAAATAAAATAACCTTAGAATATGATTTTTTATTAAAAATTTGTGAGTTTTTATTGATTTTTAAAAATCTATCAATAATTAAGATTGTAGGAGAAAATTTCTCTAAACCGTTTATTCTACAATTTAATTTAGGATCATCTTTATTGATTGTTTTATAAGTAGTCAAAATACCTTCATTTTCATATCTTAGAAGGTGAGTTATTTTTTTAGAATGTTGATTTGTTATAGGAGTATTATTGTTCAAAATATTAAAATCTGAAGAACAAGCAAG
>CACELK010000022.1 GCA_902560245.1 uncultured Pelagibacteraceae bacterium | reverse complement strand
TACTATCTAATTCCATTTTGTTATCTCTAAGCTCTGCTCTTGCAATTCTAAATTCTTTATAACTTGAGTGTGTATTTAAGTTTCTTTGATAAGCTCTGACAGAAGATTTTAGTATTTTAAATTTCATAATTTTATGAGATGTGTTGCTATCAGCTCCAGCTGGCTTAATCCCGTCCCCAGACCAAGTCCACTGTCCAAATAAAGCATTACCTTCAAGTGCAAATCTAGATGTTCCCCATCCTGTTTCCTTTGCGGCTTGAGCAATTGCTAAAGATACGGGAATTTCATCCATCCTAATTTTTAATGTTGACAGATCTTTATTCATTACACCGTACTGCTTAAATTTTAAACTCAACCACTTTTTTTCAGATTTAGAGTTTTTATTTTTATTTAAAACACTAAATAATTTTTTTCTATCTATTTTAATTCTATTATTTTCTTCCAATATCAATGGCAAAATAATTTTTATAAATAGACTTTTTTTCTTTGAAGAATTTTCAATTTTTTTTATCTCCTTTGGTAACAGTGAAATAGTAACAGGTTTAACTAGCTTATTTTTTCTGACATCTTTAAGATTATAATTAGTATCCTTAAATAGTTGTTCTATAGTAGTGGCATTCAACCTAACTGTATCAGTGGGCAATTGATCAAATTTAAAAACATCCTCAAATAAATTTTTTAAATTTAGACCTTCATCTAATTTTGATTCAGTATCTAACTTTAATGGCTGACCTTTAAGAACCTTTTCTAAATTACTTTTTGATTTATTTTCAATTTCTTTGGATGCTAAAACTGTATTTTTTTGAAAATCAATAATATTTGGAAGAAAAAAGAAGAAAGAAATAATTCCTAAACTCGCTAAGAAAGTGAAATACAAACTTTTTAAATCTTTGTTTAAAAACCTAGTATTTGTTTTTTTTTTTATAACAAATCCTTTACTTTTAAGAATTTTGCTTATTTCTATAAAATTGAATTTTTTCTTCATAATTACGAAATTTGTTCTACACCTTTAACTTCGGGAATATAATGTTTTAAAAGATTTTCTACTCCTTGCTTTAAAGTCATAGTTGAACTTGGGCAGCCCGAACAACTTCCCTGTAGTTGCACTTTCGCAATGCCATTTTTAAACTCTATAAATTTAATATCGCCTCCATCTCTTGCTACTGCCGGCCTAACTTTGGTCTCTAAAATTTTTATAATTTTTTCTTCTATCCCTATGAATTCTCTTCTATCATTTTTTTTAATATTTTCATCATAAATGAAATCTTTTCCCTCTAGATAAAATTCACTTATTAAAGATTTAGCAATGTGCTTAATATCCTCCCAATCCACATTGTTTTCTTTATTTATTGAAAGAAAGTCTTTAGCTAAAAAAACTCCAGTTACCCCATTAACTGAAAGAAGATTCTTTACTAATTCATTATTAACCTGATCTTTATTTGTAATTTCAATTTGACCACTATTAGAGACAATTTTTCCTGGAATAAATTTTAAAGAATTAGGGTTTGGGGTTACTTCTGTTTGAATGAACATATATTCAATATAATAATATATATTTAGAATCCTATAATTTTTTTCATTTCAATAATTTTTTTTTCCCCATATTCATTGGCTTTTTGAGATCCTTCCAATAAAATGTTATCTAAATTTTTCTTATCATCTAATAATTTTTTTATTTCATTAGAAATTGGCTCGATTTTTTCAACTAAAAGGTTAGAAAGTTCTTCTTTGAATTCAGAGAAATTTTTTCCACAAAATTGTTTCTTAGATTTTTCGATACTATTTCCTGATAAACATGAAAAAATTTCTAATAAATTTAAAACCTCTGGTCTGTTTTTTAAATCTTCTTTTTCATCAGGCATTGGCATTGTATCAGTTTTTGCTTTTTTTATTTTATTAATAATTGTATCTTTATCATCAGTAAGATTTATTCTGCTTAAGTCTGATGGATCAGACTTGCTCATTTTGTTTTTTGCATCTTTAAGACTCATTATTCTTGAAAAGTTTTTTTGAATCATTGGTTCTGGTACTTTTAAAAAATTTGGTGATCTAAATTCGTTATTAAATCTTTGCGCGATGTCTCTACATAACTCTAAATGTTGCTTTTGATCCTCTCCAACAGGTACATGAGTTGTATCATAAAGTAATATGTCTGCTGCCATTAAAACTGGATAAGCATAAAGTCCAATGCTTGCTTTTTCTTTATCTTTTCCAGCTTTTTCTTTAAACTGTGTCATTCTATTTAGCCAACCTATTCTCGCAACACAACTTAAAATCCAAGCCAATTCAGAGTGTGCTGCGACAGATGATTGACTAAAAATTATACTTTTTTTTGAGTTCAAGCCACTTGCAATAAATGTAGCAAGGGTTTCTCTAATGTTTTTTTTCAATTCTTGCGGATCCTGTTTTACAGTAATTGCATGTAAATCGACAATACAATATATACATTCAGTGTTTTTTTCATTTTGCAGTTCTACAAAATTTTTTATAGCACCTAAATAATTACCAAGATGTAAATTACCGGATGGTTGAACACCAGAAAAAATTTTTTTTGACATTGAATTAATACTTTAAATTAATATCGCTTATTTTGAAAGCCTTGATAAAAAAACCAATTAACAAATAAAAAATAAGTCCAAGTATGACAATGCCTATTAGAAAAATTGATTTTAAACTCTCTTCATAATAAAGATTCGTTTCAAAAAAGATAATTAAATAGTAAACAAAGGCCCCCATGGCTAATGAAGAAAATAATATTTTTATAAATCTTGAAATAAAAGTAAAATTAAGACTATAAAAATTATCTTTTTTTAAAAAAAATAATAATAGAAAAGAATTAAACCAAGAAGAAATACTGGTTGCAATGGGGATAATTACAAACCCTATTTTTCTAAAAAAAATAATACTAATTAAGATATTTAATATTACCGATACTAATGAAATATAAAAAGGTAATTTAGTATTTTGTCTAGCAAAATAAAAACTTGAAAATACCTTAATTAGTGAAAATGCTGGAAGACCAAATGCAAAATAAAATAGTGCTTTTGATGATTTTTCAACTGATAATTTATCAAATGATCCATATCCAAATAAAGCAGATATGATTTCCTCGGACGCAATTAACAAAGCTGTAGTAGCTGGTACACTTAAAAATAAACTTAACTCTAAAGCTTTATTTTGAATTAAAGATATTTTTTCATTTTCATTACTATTAACGTATTTTGATAATTGAGGTAAAATTACTGTCCCTATTGCAATTCCTGCAATTGCTAGATTTATTTGGTATATTCTGTCTGCATAATATAAATACGAAACTGCGCTAGCTTGAAACGAAGCAATAATTGTTCCTACCAAAATATTAATTTGAGTTACACCTGACGAAAAAATACTTGGTAAAAGTTTTGAAAAAAAATTTTTAATCTTATTGTCGATTGAAAACTTAAATTTTAGTTTTGGGATATAGAACTTTTTAACATATATATATAAATATATAAACTGAGCTACACCTGCCAAAGTGACTGCATAAGATAAGTAATAAACAAGCTTATCTCCTAATAAGCTGCCATAAAATAATACTAATATTAAAAAAATATTTAAAATTATTGGGGCAGCAGCTGCAACAGCAAATCTATTATGGGAATTCATTATTGCAGAAAAAAAAGATGCTAAGCTTATGAAAAAAAGAAAAGGAAAAGTTATTCTAGCTAAGTCGATTGCAATATTCATTTTTTCCTCATTACCACTAAACCCAGGCGCAACCAGAAAAATAAAATATGGCATTAAAATTTCAATTATTAATACAAAAAAAAATATTCCAAAAATTAATAAATTGAATATATTGGTGGCAAATTTTTCAGCATTTTCTCTTCCATTTGATAATTCAGAAGCATAACTTGGAACAAATGCTGCATTGAATGCGCCCTCAGAAAATAACCTCCTAAATGTATTTGGAATTCTAAAAGCAACAAAAAAAGCATCAGCCAAAGGTCCAGCTCCTAAAAAAATTGCTATCAATATATCTCGTAAATAACCTAATATTCTGCTTATTATAGTAAAAAAACTAAATGTGCCTGTTGACTTAATTAAATTCATAAATCATATTAGTCTTAAATTTGCTACATTTGTATAGCTAATTATCATTAATGAAAAAAACAAAAATAGATCATTATACAGACAAAGAAGCTTTAGATTTTCATATTACTGATAAATCAGGCAAGATTGAGATAATTTCATCTAAGCCAATGACAACAAAAAGAGATTTGGCTTTAGCATACTCCCCTGGAGTAGCTGCACCAGTAAGAGAAATATCAAAAAATCCTGAGACTGCGTATGATTATACAACTAAAGGAAATTTGGTAGCAGTAATTAGTAATGGATCAGCCGTTTTGGGTATGGGAAATTTAGGAGCACTTGCCTCAAAACCCGTAATGGAAGGAAAAGCAGTTTTGTTTAAAAGATTTGCAGATATAAACTCTATAGATATTGAAATAGATTCATCTGATAATGAGCTAATTATTAAAAGTATAAAAAGTATAGCAAATAGTTTTGGAGGGATAAATTTAGAAGATATAGCTGCTCCAGATTGTTTTGTTATCGAAGAAAAGTTGAAAAAAATATTAGATATACCTGTATTTCATGATGATCAACATGGAACTGCAATAATAACAACCGCAGCATTAATTAATGCTCTTGACATATCAAAAAAATCAATAAAAAAAATTAAGGTAGTTGTAAATGGTGCAGGTGCATCAGCTATAGCTTGTACAAACTTGCTAAAAAAAACAGGTGTGCCTCAAAATAATATAACAATGCTTGATAGCAAAGGAGTTTTGTATAAAGGCAGAGATAATTTAAATCAATGGAAGTCTGCGCATGCCATTGAAACAAAGAATAGAACTTTAGATCAAGCAATAAAAAATGCTGATGTTTTTTTAGGACTATCTTCTAAGAGTATCTTGTCGAAAAAAATGGTAAAAAAGATGGCAAAAAACCCAATAATATTTGCTTGCGCAAATCCAGATCCTGAAATTACACCCGAGGAGGTAGAGGAAGTACGTGGTGACGCAATAGTAGCAACTGGAAGATCTGATTACCCAAATCAAGTAAATAATTTAATTGGTTTTCCTTATATTTTTAGAGGAGCATTAGACGTAAGAGCCAAAACAATAAACGAAGAAATGAAAATAGCGGCAGCAAATGCGATTGCAGCACTTGCAAGAGAAGATGTTCCTGATGAAGTTGTTGCTGCAATGGGTGGTGAAAGACCAAAGTATGGAAAAGAATATATTATTCCATCTACTTTTGATCCAAGACTTATTTGTGAAATACCTACTGCGGTTGCAAAAGCTGCAATTAAAAGTGGTGTTGCAAGAAAAAAAATAGATGATTTTGAAAACTATAAAGAGCAATTAAAACAAAGACTAGATCCTTCTGTAACTATAATGCAAGGTATTAACAACCAAATTAAAAAAACTCAAAAAAGAATTGTTTTTGCTGATGGAGAAGACGAAAATACACTTAAAGCAGCAATTGCTTTTAAAAATGGAAAATTGGGAACACCAATACTAGTAGGCAAAAAAGATAGAATCCAAGAACAGCTCAAAAATATTGGATATAGTGAAAATCTTAATATTCAAATTGTTAATTCCACAGATATTAAAAAAAGGGAAAAATACGTAAATTATTTATTTAAAAAACTACAAAGAAGAGAAGGTTTGTTAGAAAGAGACTGCGATAGACTTATAAGAAATGATAGAGTTATTTGGTCAGCCTGTATGGTTTCTTGTGGAGATGCAGATGGAGCAGTAACAGGAAATACAAGAAAATATGCAACTTCACTGGAAAAAATAAATAAGGTCATAAGTGCCAGACCTGGTGAGATAATGTTTGGTTTAAATATGATTGTTAGTAAAGGAAAAACAGTTTTTATAGGTGATACTAGCGTTCATGAAAATCCTTCAGCAGCACAACTTGCAGAAATAGCCGTTTCATCAGCTAGAGTTGTAAGATTATTTGGATTTGATCCTAAAGTGGCATTTGTATCTCATTCTACATTTGGTCAACCCGCAACAAATAGTACAAAACATGTTAGAGATGCTGTAGAAATTCTACAGGATAAAAAAGTTGATTTTCAATTTGATGGAGATATGCAACCAGATGTAGCTTTAAATGAAGAATACAAACAACTTTATTCCTTCTCTGGAATTGTTGGAAAAGCAAACATATTAATTATGCCTGGACAACATAGTGCAGCAATATCCTATAAAATGATGAAAGAGCTAGGAGGGGCAAAAGTGATTGGGCCACTTTTGATAGGACTTGGTCAGCCAATAGAAATTGCTCCGTTAAGATCTTCTACTTCAGATATACTTAACTTGGCATCTGTAGCAGCTTATTCTGCTAGTGTTATTAATTACGGTAAAAAAAATTAGTTTTTTTTAACTCTTAAGTCATCAAATAAAAAAATACTAGCAACGACATTTTCCACATCTATTATATTTTTTGCTTCATCAATGACATCTTCTCTTTCTTCTTTAG
>CACELK010000021.1 GCA_902560245.1 uncultured Pelagibacteraceae bacterium | reverse complement strand
TTAAAAACTCTAGGATTTACATATTTAAATCCTCATGTTTATTCTGACACTGTTTTCTTTCTTGGAAATTTTTCAAAAAACTTTTTGTTAATTGAAAAGTTATATTTTGGTATAGGAGCAACTATATCCTCTTTTATATTTTTTTTTACTATTGGATATTTATCTAAATTTATGTCAAAATATTTAGAAAATCAAAAGACATGGAAAATTATAAATTCTTTTATAATTGGTTTTATGGCCTTTTTAGTTTTTTATATTTTAAAAGGAATTTTTTAATTAATGTGGCAAGATGTTACATTAATTGAGGTTGATAAATATAAAATTCAAATTACATAAAATATTAATCAATTAAAATGTGTGAGAAAGAAGGATAAATGCTAAACAAACTATTTAAATCACTGTTAATTATTGGGTTACTCTTTACTAGTAACGCTTTTGCAGGTGATGAAACTATCGAAATGCTTAATAAAATGGGCAAAGAGTCGATGGTATACTCTAAAAAAGTTGTAAATATAGAAGTTGGAGATACAGTATTTTGGAAAGCAACTACCAAAGGTCACAATGTAGAATTTATTAAAGGCGGTGTGCCCGAAGGTGTTGAAAAGTTTAAATCAAAATTTAACCAAGATACACAATTTAAATTTACAGTTCCCGGTGTATATGCTTATTGGTGTACCCCACATAAAAGTATGGGAATGATTGGATTTGTCGTAGTAGGAAATGATAAATCGAATTTAGAGGCTATTAAACAAATTAGATTTTCAGGAAAGTCAAAAAAAATCGCTGAGGAATTAATTAATTCTTTATAAAGATTACTTACTAAGGCTACATTATGTAGCCTTAGTAATTAGATTATTTATTTAATCCACTTATTAACAGTTGCCATATTATTTTTAACCCATTCTTCGGCCATATCGTCTGGGTCCATTTCATCTCTACCAACTTTTAAAATCCATTGGTTAATTACTTTTGGATCCATAGCCATTTGACTTAAAAATTTCGCAGCTTTTGGATTTCTCTTTTCTAAAGATTTAGAGTAGGCAACATAAATAGTTGCTTGTCTACTTTTACAAGGAAACTCGGAAACTTCTAACCAGTCTTCAGCATCTAAATCCATATTTTTATCGCAACCTTCTGTGTAAGCAGGCTCTCCGATTTCATGTAAATCGTAAGCAGCATGCAACCACTCAGGTGTCCAATAATAAAATAATATTGGTTTTTGATTATCAATAGCGTCTTTTAATTGTGCTTTGAAAGTATCTTGGGGAATAATATTTGGTTCCCAAAGATCAGTTAAACCATAACTTTTGAATTTAACTTGCCACATTTTAGTTGATTTCCAACCAGCGTCACCAGCCCAATACTCACCTTTACCATTACCATCAGTATCAAACATAGCAGCAACGTTTGGATCTTTCATAGCCTTAACATCAGGTACTTTATTTTTTAAAAAAGAAGGAACATACATATCTTGTGTTCCTTTGTATGGTTTGTTTACAGCAACAGTTTTATTACCATCTATATATTGATCCCAAATACCTTGTCTGTTTGGCATCCATAAATCAGTATAAACATCGATTTTACCATCACCTTTATCCATACCAGCCATTATTAAATTTCCATCAGATAATCCTTGAACTATTTCAGCCTCAGAATTTAATGGTCCATTAATAATTGCCTTAATGATATGACCTATAACTTTTGCACCTGTCCAACTTAAGTCAGAAATCATAACTTTTTCTCCAGCAGCTTTAGCTGAAGTAGTTACGAACATAATAGATGCAAAAAACAGTCCTAATATTGTTTTTTTCATATTTTCCCCTTCAATATTTATTATTTTTAAAAATTAAATTATCTACAATTGATTAAAAACTTTCAATTATTAAATTTTATTATCTTTAGTAGCTTTTTGAATAATTCTATCAATTATCATTGCAATAAAAGCAATTGCTAATCCCGCTAAAATACCTCGACCAATTCTGGTATTAGCTAAAGCCTCAACAACAATTAGTCCCATACCACCGGCACCTATTAATGCAGCAATTACAACCATTGATAAACACATCATCACAACCTGATTTACACCAGCCATTATCGATGGCAGGGCTAATGGTAATTCAATGTTATAAAGCAATTGTCTTTCTGTAGATCCAAATGCAACAGCCGCCTCTTTAGTTTCCAAAGGCACATGTCTTATACCTAAAGCAGTAAGTCTAACTATTGGTGGCATTGAGAAAATAATTGTTGCAATAATTCCTGGAGGTTTACCTACTGAAAAGAAAGCAACAGCTGGAATTAAATATACAAAAGATGGAATTGTCTGCATCACATCAAGAATTGGTCTTATAATTGCCTCAGCTCTATCAGATTTTCCAACTAGTACTCCTAAAGGTAATCCCATTATACAACAAAGCAATGTTGCTGTTATAACAAGTGACATTGTATCCATTGCTGTGTTCCAAAATCCAAAAAGAGCTAGATACACAAGTGCAAAAGCTACAAAAAGTGTAACTCTAAAACCAGCAACTTTATGCGCGACAAATAAAAATGCTCCACCAGTAATTATCCATGGTGTACCAACAAATACTGCGGATATTCCTTTTAATATTGACCTTATAACAGCTGTAAAACCATCAAAGATGTATCCATGAAATGCGGTTAAGTACCCAACATTCTCTTCTATTTTTTGAGAAACATATTTGTTTAAAGTTATAGTTGGTAAATCCGAACGAGGTTCTTTTTCCTTGATGTACCGTGTTCCATCCTCATCTCTAGGATAACTTATTTCTACTGGTCGATCTAACCAAAGCAAAATAGGAAATTCACTAATAAAAAAACAGTCAAATTTTTTCTTGAAAGAAACTTCTGCACCTTTTTCGATAGCTCTATGTTGTTTTATACAAGTTCTTTCATCAGGAGCAAATTGAGACGATCTATATAAAGTTAAAGGCCAAATCAAAACGAGCACCAAAAATACATTAATTAACCTTGTTAAGTTTAAACCACTGGCGATTTTATCATTTGACCTCCAATTATTATATTGTCTATAATAAAATCTATCTGCTAGCCATCCAACCAAGATTCTTCCAACCAAAAAAGTAAGTATAGCGTACACAACAGAATTATCTTGCCAATTTTGATATCTTTCGACCAAAAATTGTTTATCATCTATTATTGCCTGCGCAATACCATTGCCCCATTTGAAATAAAGCATGACATTTACTGTGGCAATCAGATCAGTAACTATACCCATTACAAACAATAACCAGTTTCCTCTCAAAGCTGACCAGAAAAATCCACCAAGTAAAGCTGCATAGTTTATATGAAAAAACTTAAGTTTTTGAGACTCTATCTTACTGAACACATCTTGATAATACGGTAAATTTTTTTGGATAAAATTTTCTCTTGATTTATCGACTTTCTTTTTTTTAATTTGAGTATCCATATTTTCTTAATCTTACATCACCTGTACGTGCATGCGCTTCCATACCTTCATATCTTGAAATTCTTGCAGCTGCAGCACCAACCTCTTTTGTAGATTCTTTAGTCATTCTTTGAAAACTTAATGTTTTAATAAATTTACCGACAAAAAGTCCACCTGTATATCTTCCAGCACCTTTAGTTGGTAGTATGTGATTTGTACCTGAACATTTATCTCCATATGCAACAGTAGTCTCTTCACCAATAAATAATGATCCATAATTTTTCAAATTATCATGAAACCACTTTAAATTTTTTGTTTGTACTTCAAGATGTTCTGGGGCGTATTCATCACTTATCTTAACCATTTCTTCATTTGTGTCACAAAGCACAACTTCTCCATAATCCCTCCATGCTGCTTCTGCACTTGTTCTTGGGAGCTCAGGCAATTCAGCAATTAATTCTGGAACTCTTTTCATTACATCTTCAGCTAATTTTTTACTTGTTGTATATAACCACGCAGGTGAATTATATCCGTGCTCTGCTTGACCAACTAAATCAACAGCAACTATTTCAGGATCAGCAGTTTCATCTGCAATTACTGCAATTTCAGTTGGTCCAGCAAATAAATCAATTCCTACTTTACCAAATAATATTCTTTTTGCTTCCGCTACAAACTGATTTCCTGGTCCAACTAAAATATCAGCTGGTGCATTACCAAACATTCCGTATGTCATTGCAGCGATAGCAGGTACACCTCCCAAGTTAAGTATCACGTCTGCTCCACATAGATCAGCTGTGTAAATTATAGCGGGATGAGCTCCTTCACCTTCTTTTGGGGGGGCTACAGGCAATTATATTTTTAACTCCAGCAACTTTTGCTGTTGTAACACTCATCACAGCTGAAGCTATATGAGCATATCTACCACCAGGTATATAACATCCAGCAGTATTAACAGGTATTAGCTTTTGTCCAGCATATAAACCATTAGATAATTCTACCTCAAAATCTTGTCCATAATTTTTAAGTTGAGCCTCTGCAAATTTTCTTACTCTGTCATAAGAAAATTTAATATCATCTTTTGTTTTGTCATCTAACTTTTTTTTTATTTCTTCAATTCTTTCTTTAGAAACTATGATTTCGCCATCGTATTTATCAAATTTTTTTGTAAGTTCTTTGCAACCTTCCTCTCTAGATTTTTCTAAATCATTAAGAAGATTTTGAACTATTTCACGCGTTTTAAGATCATCAGTTGATGAAGTTTTGGGTGATTTTTTTAAAAATTTGATTGCCATAAATATATAAAATTTTAATTCATTACTTAATCTAATGCAACTACTGCAGCTGCAATAGAAGCAAGTCTTGCTGGAGCATCATCGGATCTACTAGTTATAACAACAGGTACCTTTCCTCCAATTACAACTCCCGCAGCACAAGCTCCCATAAAATAAACCATCATTTTCACAAGACCATTACCAGTTTCAACACTTGGCACAAGTATGACATCAGCTTGACCTGCGACAGAGTTTTTTACACCTTTGATAGCTGCAGATTTTTTTGAAATACTATTATCAAAAGCCAAAGGACCAAAAATATCAGCATTTAAATTTTCTTTTGAGGCCAGTTCGGTTATTTCCTTTGCATCTAGAGAGCTTTGAACACTTTCAAGCACTTCCTCTGTGGCAGATAAAACTGCTACTTTGGGTCTTGATATTCCTATTCTATGAGAAAAATCGATAACATTTCTAAGAATGTGCATCTTTGTTTTAAGATTTGGAATTACGTTTAAAGCTCCATCAGTAATTATCAAAGGTTTATCATCTTTATTTAAAGTCATATGCCAAATGTGACTCAATCTTGTTTTTCCTAATAGACCATATTCTTTCTTAATTACTTCTTTCATCAAAACATCAGTATGTATATGCCCTTTCACAATAATTTTTATTTTTCCCTCTGAAGCCAATCTAGCTGCAATTTTTGCTGTATTGTTTTCAACTGGTTCATGAATTATTTCATATTTTGAAATATCAAATTTTAAATTAGTAGCACAACTTTCTATTTCATTTTTATCACCAATAAAAATTGGAATAATTAAATTTTCATTTACAGCGTCCATTGCTGATATCATTGCCAAAGGTTTTCCTGCATTAACAATAGCAGCTTCAATTCCTTTTTTGTTATGGGCAATATTCAATAAATTGTCAGGGCAAACTATTTCTTTATTTGACAGCATTTTTATTATTTTTTTTTATATATAATTTCAAATGTGTATATAGTAAGTTAAAATATCTTAAAATGGAAATTGTAATAAAAATTGCCCCAATATCATTAGCTTTAATAATGTTAGCTCTTGGGATGGGATTAACAATACAAGATTTTACTAGAGTAATAAAACAACCGGGAGATTTTATAGTTGGCCTTATCTGTCAGTTAGTTTTTTTGCCTATTATTGCTTTTGCTTTAGTTTTCATATTAGATGTTCCAGTGGAATTAGCAGTTGGTTTAATGATTATAGCTGCTGCACCTGGGGGAGTTACTTCTAATATTTTAACTAAATTCGCAAATGGAGATGTTGCTCTTTCTATATCTCTAACTGCAGTTATTAGTTTATTAAGCATATTAACTGTTCCTTTTATAATTTTTAAATCTATAGATTTGTTAAATGCATCAGCTAATACAAATGAAATTTCAATGATTGGTATATCTATTAAAATGTTTTTAGTTGTGACATTGCCAGTAATTTTAGGAATGATTATAAGAAAATTTGCAAATAATTTCGTTTCTTCAAACGAGAAAATTATACAAACTATTTCATTTATTTTATTTCTTATTGTTCTTTTTGGAGCAATAATTCAAGAGAGAAGTAATATTATACCTTATTTGATGAAAGCAGGAACAATAACTTTGCTACTAAATATAATTATGATGATGATTGGTTTTTACGTTGGAAAATTTTTTGCAACAGGAATAAAACAAAGAAAATGTATTTCTCTTGAATGTGGTCTCCAAAATGGAACTTTGGCTATATTTGTTGCAACGCAGATTTTTAATGATGTAACTTATATAATTCCTGCTGCAATATACTCTTTGATAATGTTTGCCACATCCTTAATTTTTGTTTTTTTGATCAAAAAAACAAACTAATGTCTTTCTTATCACCAGATCAACTTAAACAATTTAAAGATAAAGGATATGTTTCTCCAATAGATGCTTTATCGAAAGATGAGGCTTTAGAAATAAGGGAGGAAATTGAATTAATAGAAAAAAAATGGCCAAAAGAACTTGAAGGTCTAGGGAGAAATTATATTCATTTAATCTCACCAATTTTTGATAAAGTAAGTCACAATCCAAAAATATTAGATGCTGTAGAAAGTATTATTGGTAGAGATATACTTATTTGTGGAACAACTCTATTTATAAAAAACCCAAATGAAAAAGGGTTTGTTAGCTTTCATCAAGATGCAAAATATATTGGTTTAGAACCTCATAATTGGGTTACTGCATGGATAGCAGTTACAGATGCAAATGAAGAAAATGGCTGCATGAGGATGTGGTCCGGATCTCATAAAGATGAATTAAAGTATCATAATCAAAAGTTTGATGAAAATAATTTATTAACAAGAGGTCAGACAGTTGAAAACGTACCAATAAAAGAAACCACCCCAGTTATTCTTAAAGCTGGTCAAATGTCTTTACATCATCCTACTATTGTACATGGTTCTGGTTTGAACAGAAGCAATGATAGAAGAATTGGATTTGTTATTCAGAGTTATATAGGCAGCAATGTAAATCAAGTGTTAGGTAAAATGTATGTACAACAAGCAAGGGGAAAAGATAATTATAGCTATCATGAACATGTATCAAGGGCAAAAGAACTAATGAACAAAAAAGATATCGATATAAGAGATAAAGCTAACAAAGAATTATCAAAAATTTTTTATAGCGGATCAAATAAAATTGGGAAATATTAATTTTATAATATAGTTATTCCATTTTTTAAAAAATATACAGCTAGAATAAAAACTAACGATATATAAATTATAAAATATATTGTATATTTAATGTACTTTTTAATTTTCATTTTAAATATCTAAATATTTCTTAATTCTTCTAAAACTTCTTTAGCGTGATCCTTAACTCTTACATTAGACCATATTTTAGAAATTTTTCCTTTTGAATTTATTAAGAAAGTAGATCTTATAATACCCATAAATTCTTTTCCTAAAAACGATTTTTTACCCCACACACCGTATTTTTTAATAACTTTTAGATCTTCATCAGATAAAAGATCAAACTTTAATTTATATTTTTTTTTGAACTTTACATGGCTTTCAATACTGTCTTTAGATATTCCTAAAACAATTGCATTATTTTTTAATATAATATTATTTAATTTACTAAAATCTTTAGATTCTAAAGTGCAGCCAGGGGTGTCATCTTTAGGATAAAAATATAAAATTATATTTTTCTTAGTTTTATTTAGTTCAAA
>CACELK010000020.1:2500-8801 GCA_902560245.1 uncultured Pelagibacteraceae bacterium | reverse complement strand
AAGAGAATACGATTTATTTAACCAAAATAAAAAAGATTTAGAGAAAATTATTAATGACAAAGATAGCGAACAAGACATAAAAGAATTAGCAGAAAGTGAACTAAGTGAATTAGTTAAAAAAAAAGATAGAAACGAAAAGAAAATTAAACTATTTCTTTTGCCAAAAGATGACGCTGATAAAAAAAATGCTATTATTGAAATTAGAGCTGGAACCGGAGGTTTGGAAGCAAGCCTTTTTGCTTCAGACCTTTTTAAAATGTACGAAAAAGTAAGTCATAAAAAAAAATGGATACTTGAACTTATAAGTATCTCAAAAAGTGATGCAGGAGGATTAAAAGAAGTAATTGCATCTATAAAAGGAAAAAATATCTACTCAACTCTTAAGTATGAGAGTGGAGTTCATAGAGTTCAAAGAGTTCCTGACACAGAAACCCAAGGTAGAGTTCACACATCTGCAGCTACAGTAGCCGTACTCCCTGAAGCTGAGGAGGTTGATGTAAAATTAGAGGAAAAGGATTTGAGAATTGATGTATTCAGAAGTAGTGGTCCTGGAGGACAAAGCGTAAATACAACCGACTCCGCAGTAAGAATAACTCACATTCCTACGGGAATAGTAGTTAGTCAACAAGATGAAAAATCGCAAATAAGAAATAAAGAAAAAGGGTTAAAAATATTGAGATCTAGAATTTATGAATTAGAAAGGCAAAAAAAAGAAGATGAAAGATCCAAAGAAAGAAAAAGTAAAATTGGGACAGGTGACAGATCTGAAAGAATAAGAACTTATAACTTTCCTCAAGGCAGAGTTACAGATCATAGAATTAACCTTACACTTCATAAATTAGATGAGTTTTTAGAGGGTGAAGTTTTTGACGAAATAGTGGAAAATTTAAATTTACATGCTCAAGAGGAAAAATTAAATTCTTTAAAATAAATGATAATTCAAGATTCAATAATGCTAGCAGCAAAGACTTTGAAAAAAAACAATATTAAATCACCAATTTTGGACTCAGAATTATTATTGTCAGAGGTTATAAAAAAAGATCGCAAGTATATTATTTTTAATTCAAAAAAAAAATTAAGTAAAAAAAACGTTATAGATTTTAAGGGATTAGTTGAAAGAAGAAAAAGAGGGGAACCCGTTGCTTATTTAACTAATTATAAGGAATTTTGGAAACAAAAATATTATGTTAATCAAAACGTATTGATACCCAGGCCTGATACAGAAGTTTTAATTGAAGAAACTCTTAAAATATATCAAAGTGATAAAAAACTTAATTTTTTGGATATAGGAACAGGATCAGGCTGCTTATTGCTATCAATATTACATGAAAGGAAAAATTTTACTGGTTATGGTATTGATATTTCAAAAAAAGCTATTAATTTAGCCAAATATAATGCAAAACTGCAACATTTAAGCAACAGAGCTAAATTTTATAATTCTGATATTGACAAATTTTTTATTGGAAAATATGATCTAATTTTATCTAATCCACCTTATATAAAAAATTCAGAGTTAAAGCATTTGGATAAGGATATTAGTTGTTTTGAGCCTAAAGTTGCTTTAGATGGTGGATGCGATGGTTTTACAAAAATTACAAAGGTAATAGGTAAGGCTTCAAATTTGATAAAAAAAAATGGTAAATTTATATTAGAGATAGGTTGTCATCAAAGATATAAAACTATAAAAAAGCTAGAAGATAATAATTTTTTTATAAACAAAATAATTAAGGATTACGGAAATAACGATCGTTGCATAGTTAGTACAAAAATATAATACTAAATCATTTAATGGTTACATTTAGAAATAATAACAGAAGATTACGTTTTAGAAATAATGAAAGAAATTTCAAAAGAAATAGTGATAATAAATTTAAAAGCGATTTTAGCGCTAATTCTAGCTTTCATAGAAAATCACCTGGAAGAAATAATCATAATGCATCAAAGCTAATAGAAAAATATAACGATCTTGCACGAGAAGCATTAGCAAATGGTGATAAGATTTTATCTGAAAATTATTTTCAACATGCTGATCATTTCGCAAGAGTAATAGAGGAACAGGAAAAAAAGAAATCTAATCAGAATTCACAAAACCTAGAAACACATAAAGTAAAAGAAAACAGTTTAGAAAATCACAAAGAGACAGAAAAAAATACTATTAGTAATTAATTTATTTTAACCCAACAATAAGTTCCGATTTCAATACATCGAGTTTAATTCTTTCGACTTCAAATAATTTTCTATTTTTACCTTTAAGAACTTTGCCTGATGGAAGTTTAAGTGTTTGAGAATTTATTTTTTTTCCGTTTTCAATCACCTCGTAATGAAGATGTGGTCCTGTAGATTTTCCTGTAGAGCCAACATACCCTATTACTTGACCTTGTTTGACTCTACGACCTGGTTTCATTCCATTTGCAAATTTTGACATGTGGGCATAAACAGTAGAATAAGTTGAATTGTGTTTTATTTTGATACAATTACCTCCTCCTCCACACCATCTCGCTTTTACAATTACTCCATCTCCTGATGCCATGATAGGTGTTCCCATAGGAGCAGCAAAATCTGTACCTCTATGCATTTTAGTAAAACCATCTATTGGATGTTTTCTCATTCCAAAACTTGAAGAAAGTCTTGCTCCATTAATTGGAGTTTTCATTAAAGCTTTCTTTACACTCTTTCCGTTTAGATCGTAATGACCTTCATCCTTTTCATCTTTAAAAAAGTATAGTGAGTTACTTTGTTCTCTCAATACTAAATCTGCAAAGATTATATTGCCAGATTCAAATATTTTTCCATTTTCATCCTCGAAAACTTCATACATTATTTGAAAAGAATCGTTTTTTCTTATATCTCTTTGAAAATCTACTTGAAATCCGTAAATTCTTGCAAATTCAACAATAAGATTTATTGGAATTTTTAAACTTTCGGCAGATTTATACAAACTATGGGTGATTACACCTTCTGAAAAAACTATTCTCTTTTTTAAATTAGTAACTATTTCCTTATTTTCAAAAATATCTTTATCAATATTTCTTTTAATTTCTATTTTTTTAGTTTTAGATACTGGATAAAGCAAATAAATGATTTTTTTATTTTTTGATTGATCTATCGTAAATTTAATAACTTGGTTTACTTTAAGACGATTTGAATTTTGTAACTTTAACAAAGTTGTGTTTATTTTTTTAATTTCTTTGTCCGAAATATCGTAGTCTTTTAGTATACTATTAAAGCTTTCTCCGCTTGTAACATTGTGTTTTATTGTTTTGTATTTGGGTTTTAGATTATTTAAAATATGCTCGAGGCTTTTTTGAAAATAAATATTTTCATTTAATGAAATTAATCCTTTGACTGTCTTCTGTTTTTTGAGGTTATAAAATTGTGTACTGAAAATCGCGAAAAATATTAGTAAAAAAAGTAAAAAAAACTCTGTATTTCTTAAGATTATTTTCTTTGCTTTTACAAGATAGATTTTCATATTTTTATCAATTATTAATTTAGTAATATAAAAAAATCAAAAAAAACCGCTTATTTCTTTGTTTTTTAAGCTTTTTTTACATGTTAACAGCTTGATTTACTTTGATTTTAGATTATAAGCGTCACACTTTCTCAATAAAATTATTGTGAATTATTAGGATTTACATCCTAATTAGCTATTTTATACGTGAAATATTAAGAAGAGAAGTGTGGGCGGTTAAGGTTACCAAAATTTGTCGTACACACTTCAACATTATATAAATTTTATTCTTAGAATTTATATAGAAGCTAGTGTGCGCCGTTTTTAAACTTGAGAGTTTGATCATGGCTCAGAACGTACGCTGGCGGCACGCCTAATACATGCAAGTCGAACGAAGTAGCAATACTTAGTGGCAGACGGGTGAGTAACATGTAGGTATCTTCCCTATGGTGAGGAATAACACGAGGAAACTTGTGCTAATACCTCATAAGTCTTTACAGAGAAAGCTTTATGCGCCATTGGATGAGCCTGCACTTGATTAGTTTGTTGGTGGGGTAATGGCCTACCAAGACTTTGATCAATAGCTGATTTGAGAGGATGATCAGCCACATTGGGACTGAGACACGGCCCAAACTCCTACGGGAGGCAGCAGTAGGGAATCTTGCACAATGGAGGAAACTCTGATGCAGCGATGCCGCGTGAGTGAAGAAGGCCTTTGGGTTGTAAAGCTCTTTCGTCGGGGAAGAAAATGACTGTACCCGAATAAGAAGGTCCGGCTAACTTCGTGCCAGCAGCCGCGGTAATACGAAGGGACCTAGCGTAGTTCGGAATTACTGGGCTTAAAGAGTTCGTAGGTGGTTAAAAAAGTTGGTGGTGAAATCCCAGAGCTTAACTCTGGAACTGCCATCAAAACTTTTTAGCTAGAGTATGATAGAGGAAAGCAGAATTTCTAGTGTAGAGGTGAAATTCGTAGATATTAGAAAGAATACCGATTGCGAAGGCAGCTTTCTGGATCATTACTGACACTGAGGAACGAAAGCATGGGTAGCGAAGAGGATTAGATACCCTCGTAGTCCATGCCGTAAACGATGTGTGTTAGACGTTGGAAATTTATTTTCAGTGTCGCAGTGAAAGCAATAAACACACCGCCTGGGGAGTACGACCGCAAGGTTAAAACTCAAATGAATTGACGGGGACCCGCACAAGTAGTGGAGCATGTGGTTTAATTCGAAGATACGCGCAGAACCTTACCAACACTTGACATGTTCGTCGCGACTTTAAGAGATTAAAGTTTTCGGTTCGGCCGGACGAAACACAGGTGCTGCATGGCTGTCGTCAGCTCGTGTCGTGAGATGTTGGGTTAAGTCCCGCAACGAGCGCAACCCTCACTTTTAGTTGCCATCATTTAGTTGGGCACTCTGAAAGAACTGCCAGTGATAAGCTGGAGGAAGGTGGGGATGACGTCAAGTCCTCATGGCCCTTACGTGTTGGGCTACACACGTGCTACAATGATATTTACAACAGGAAGCAAAACGGCGACGTTAAGCAAATCCTAAAAAGATATCTCAGTTCGGATTGCACTCTGCAACTCGAGTGCATGAAGCTGGAATTACTAGTAATCGTGGATCAGCGTGCCACGGTGAATGCGTTCCCGGGTCTTGTACACACCGCCCGTCACACCATGGGAGTTGGTTCTACCTTAAGGCAAAGTTTAAAACCTTTGACCACGGTATAGTCAGCGACTGGGGTGAAGTCGTAACAAGGTAGCCGTAGGGGAACCTGCGGCTGGATTACCTCCTTTCTAAGGATGAATGAAGTTAATATTTCATTCTAAAAAATTAACAGGTTAATGTTGACCGCCCGCATTTCTCTTCTTAAAATTATAGTGTTTCTCTTCTGAACGGGGGCCGGTAGCTCAGTTGGTTAGAGCACACCCTTGATAAGGGTGGGGTCGAAAGTTCGAGTCTTTCTCGGCCCACCAAACTTTTGGGGGATTAGCTCAGCTGGGAGAGCGCCTGATTTGCATTCAGGAGGCCAGCGGTTCGATCCCGCTATCCTCCACCAAGAGAAACATTTAGTTATTTAATAAAGTGAATAAAATTAATTATTATCAATATCTATATCCGATTGTTTATATTTAAAAGTAAACAATCAAAAAATGTTCGAATAGATGAACATTTAAAAAATTTGATTCAACACAGAATTTTTTTCTGTGCATAAATCAAGCGTTTAAGGGCGTGTGGCGGATGCCTTGGCACTGAAAGCCGAAGAAGGACGTGGTATACTGCGATAAGTTTCGGGGAGCCGTATGCAGGCTTTGATCCGAAAATTTCCGAATGGGGAAACCCTCCACTTTATGTGGAACTTTAAACTGAATTCATAGGTTTAAAGAGATAACCTGGAGAACTGAAACATCTAAGTAACCAGAGGAAAATAAATCAATTGAGATTCCGTTAGTAGTGGCGAGCGAAAACGGAACAGGCCAGTAATTTTGTTAAAAAAATTTGAATAGTTTGGAAAAACTAACCACAGAGGGTGATAGTCCCGTAAAAGTAATGTTTAATAGAATTCTTGAGTAAAGCGGGACACGTGAAATCTTGCTCGAATATAGGGGGACCACCCTCTAAGCCTAAATACTCTTCAGTGACCGATAGTGAACTAGTACCGTGAGGGAAAGGTGAAAAGAACCCCTATTAGGGGAGTGAAATAGAACCTGAAACTGCATGCCTACAATCAGTCGAAGCTCTTTTTAGAGTGACGGCGTACCTTTTGTATAATGGGTCAGTGACTTAATTTATTAAGCAAGCTTAAGCCATCTAGGTGTAGGCGAAGCGAAAGCAAGTCTTAATA
>CACELK010000019.1 GCA_902560245.1 uncultured Pelagibacteraceae bacterium | reverse complement strand
AAATTGAGTTGATGAATTTATTCAATGAATGTTTTGATAAAAATAAAATAAATATTTCACAAATTTTATTAACTCTTGAAGATACAGAGCAAAGAAGAAGAGCATTAAATGCTAAAAGAACTTTTGAAAATTTATTTGATTTAGGATTTGTTCCTATAGTGAATGAAAATGATAGTACAGCTACATCAGAAATAAAGTATGGTGATAATGATAGATTGGCCTCAAGAGTTGCTCAAATTTCTAGTGCCGATGTACTTATTTTATTATCAGATGTTGATGGTTTATATACAATGAATCCTAAAATTAATAATAATGCAAAATTGATTAAAGAAATCAAAAATATTGATAAAAATATTGAAAGTATTGCAACCAAAAGTTTGGGAGAACACGGAACAGGTGGTATGAAAACAAAAATAGATGCTGCAAAAATATGCCAATTGTCAGGATGTAAAATGGCAATTGCAAACGGTTTATCTTTAAGGCCAATAAAAAAAATTGTTAAACAGAACAATTGTACTTGGTTTTTACCAAAAATATCTAAACTAGATGCAAGAAAAAAGTGGATTATTAGCTCCATTTCGCCTAAAGGTGAACTCATAATTGATGAGGGAGCAAAACTGGCTTTAAAAAAAGGTAAAAGTCTTTTAGCTGCTGGAATTAAAAAGGTTCTTGGAAAATTTAATAAAGGTGACCATATAAAAATAAAAGATAAATATAATAAAGAGTGCGCAAGAGGATTAAGCTCATTTTCATCATTCGAAATTGAAAAAATAATGGGTCACCATTCAAATGAAATTGAGAAAATTCTTGGGTATATATCAAAATCTGAGGTAGTGCATAAAGATGATATGGTAGAATTATAAAATGAGCAAATATTTAAAACAAATTGGTAAGAATGCAAGATTAGCAGCACAAAATAAAATAGATAATAAAATTAAAAATGATGTTCTTAAAAGCTTTTTATTTTCTTTAAAAAAAGAACAAAAAAAAATTTTAAAAGAAAATAGAAAAGATATTGAATATGCTATCAAAAACGAACTTGAACAAAATCTAGTTGACAGATTGACCCTATCGTCAAAAAAGCTAAAATCCTTAATGCAATCAGTAAAAGAAATAATTAAACTGGCAGATCCAGTAAATAAAGTTTTAGAAAGATGGAAGAGGCCTAATGGCCTATTAATTAAAAAAGTTTCAACTCCTATTGGTGTAATTGGAGTTATATATGAAAGTAGACCTAATGTTACGTCAGATGTTTCAAGCTTATGTTTCAAATCAGGGAATGTGGTTATTTTAAGAGGCGGCTCAGAAGCTATTAATACAAATAAAATTCTAGCTTCTTTATTTAGGAAGGCATTAATTACAAATAAAGTAAATCCAAACTTTGTTCAGTTTATAAATAATAGAAACAGAAAAATTGTAGATTATATGTTGTCTGAAATGACAAATGAAATTGACGTAATTATACCAAGGGGAGGAAAAAGTTTAATTAAAAGAGTTCAAAATGTATCTAAGTTACCAATAATTGGGCATTTAGAAGGCATATGTCATACTTATATTGATAAGGATGTGGACTTAAAAATGGCAAATAAAGTTGTCTTAAACGCTAAGTTAAGAAATACAAGTATTTGTGGTGCAACAGAGACAATTTTATTTCATAAAAAAATAGCTAAAAAATTTTGTAAAATTGTATTAAAAAATCTGCAGCAAAATAATTGCAAAATAGTAGGTGATAGTTTTGTAAAAAAATTTCTTAGTGGAAAAGTCTATTCAGCAAAACCTAATGATTGGTCTACAGAATATTTATCTGCTAAAGTTTCAGTAAAATGTGTTGATAGTCATGATGAAGCAATTAAACATATTAATAAATATGGAACAATGCATACGGAGTGTATAATTACAAATAACAAAAAAACAGCCCAGGAATTTTTAAAAAATGTTAATAGCTCAATTATAATGCATAATACATCAACCCAATTTGCAGATGGAGGAGAATTTGGGTTTGGAGGAGAAGTTGGAATTTCAACAAATACCCTTCCTCCAAGAGGTCCTGTTGGATTAAGACAATTGGTTTCATATAAATATGAGGTCCATGGCGCAGGCCACATTAGGAAATAAAATTGAAAAAAATTAAAAAAAAAATTGGTTTATTAGGAGGAAGTTTTGACCCTCCGCATATAGGCCATCTTGCAATATCAGTAAAAGCAAAAAATAAATTTAATTTAGATCGTATTATATGGGCAGTGACTAAAAAAAATCCTTTTAAAAAAAAAAGTAGCCTTTCAATAAGTGAAAAAATTAAACTATCAAAAAAAATTACAAAGTATAAAAAATTTATTAAGGTAAATTATTATGAAGATAAAATTAAATCTAATAGAACAATTGATTTAATAAATTATATTAAAAGAAAAAATAATCATAATATTTTTTTAATTATGGGATCTGATAATCTCATAAACTTTCATAAGTGGTACAAATGGAAAGTAATTTCTGAGAGATGTAATGTTTTAGTATTCGATAGGCATGGCTATAAAGCAAAATCGTTAAAATCAATTGCTTTTAAACAATTAAAACAAAAGAATCTGCAATTTGTTAACTTCAAAAAAGTCAATATTTCATCTTCAAAATTAAGAAAAATTTGATAAGATTTTATTAATTGATGGATAAAATCTCAGATTTAAAAGAAACAATCTTAAAAACCTTAGATAAAAATAAAGCACTAGATGTAATCAGTATAGATCTAGCAAATAAAAGTTCTATGGCTGACTATATGATTATAGCAAGCGGGACATCATCGAGACATATTCAAGCACTGTCAGAACAGGTTTTAGAAAAATTTAAAAAAAGTGGAATAAACAATTGTAAAATAGAGGGATCAGATAGCAGTGATTGGAAATTAATTGATGGTATTGATTTAATAGTTCATATTTTTGTTCCTGAAAAAAGACAATTTTATGAATTAGAAAAAATGTGGTCTGAATTAATCCCTAAAGAAAAAGTAATAATATGAAAATTTTTTCTAAAACTTTAATAATTTTATTTTTTTTTTTAAGTAAGTCTTTTGCATCTGGTAATTCTGAACTATATAAAAAAATTGATTTATTCAGTGAGGTTTTGAATAAAATTAATAATGAATACGTAGATGAAATTAATCAAAGTGAAGTTATGGATGCGGCTATAGATGGAGTATTACAATCGCTAGATCCATACTCGTCCTATATGTCTCCAGAAATGTTATTAAATATGCAAACTGAAACAAGCGGTGAGTTTGGAGGTTTGGGAATTGAAGTAGGTATGGAAGCTGGAGTTGTAAAAGTAATTTCTCCAATTGATGATACGCCTGCTTCAAGAGCTGGTGTTAAAGCTGGAGATTATATTGTGAAAATTAATGATACACAGGTTCAAGGAAAATCTTTATCAGAAGCAGTAGAATTGATGAGAGGACCAGTTGGATCAAGCATAGAAATAACAGTAAGAAGAAAAGGTAAAAAGAAAGCTATAATTTTTAATATTACAAGAGAGATTATAAAAATTAGATCTGTGAAATCTGAAGTTCTAGAAAATAAAGTAGGATATTTAAAATTGAATGCTTTTAATGAGAATAGTAGCGATCAAATTAAAAGCAAACTTAAAGAAATTAAAAAAAATAAAAACGTAAATAGCTATATTTTGGATTTAAGAAACAACCCTGGTGGTCTACTGTCGCAAGCAATAAAAATATCAGATTTTTTTCTAAATGAAGGAGAAATAGTTTCAACAAAAAGTAGAAAGAAATCAGAAAATAGAAAATTTTTCGCCAAAAAAGGTGATGTCATTGATGGAAAGACCTTAATAGTTTTAATTAATTATGGTTCAGCATCTGCATCTGAGATAGTAGCTGGTGCTTTAAAGGATCACAAAAGAGCGATTATTCTTGGGGAAGCGAGCTACGGTAAAGGTTCAGTTCAATCAATTATTCCATTAAAAAATAATGGGGCTATAAGATTAACAATTTCAAAATATTATTTGCCGTCTGGAGACTCAATTTCAGAAGTAGGAATTGAGCCTGATATAGAAGTTTTAGAAGAAGCAGATGACTTTAAAATTAATACTGAAAATGATAATCAGCTAAATTTTGCATTAAAACTTCTTAATGGATAAAAAATTAGAAAATTTTCAAAAACTTCCTTACAGAAATGGAGTTGGAATTGTTGTTTTAAATAATGAAAATAAAGTTTTTGTAGCAAAAAGGATTGATAACCCTAAAAATTTTTGGCAGATGCCTCAAGGAGGAGTTGACGAGGGCGAAGATCTTTTAAACGCTGCCTACAGAGAATTAAAAGAGGAAACAAGTATTTTTAACGTAAAATTGATAAAAGAAATTGAAGATTGGACTCAATATGATTTGCCATCAAAACTAGTCGGTATTATTTGGAAAGGACGATATAAAGGGCAAAAACAAAAATGGTTCATATTTAAGTTTTTGGGAAATGATACTGAAATCAATATAAAAACTAAAAATCCCGAATTTTTAGACTGGAAATGGATTGAAATAGGAAAAATTACAGAAATAGTTGTAGATTTTAAAAAAGAAGTTTATCAGAAAGTTGAGAAAGAAATAAAAAAAATTATTAATTAATTGATTTTAAAACCTCAATTTTTTGGTCAGCAAGATACTTTTGCTGATCACTAATTTCTTTATCCTTAGAATTTTTCTCAGCTTCACTTAAGATTGCATCAATTCTGTCTTTTTTCATGTCATTAATATTAGAAATTGAACTAGTAAGAATCGTTAAATTGTTATCTTTAAATTCAACAATTCCATCTTCAACAAAAAACCTATCCTCTGCTCCTTTAGAAAATATTTTGATTAATCCTGGCTTTAAAAAAGATATAAGTGAAATATGATCTTTCAAGATGCCCATTTCTCCTTCATAAGCAGGAATAACTACCTCTGTAACATCATCTTTTAAAAGAAAAGACTTTTCAGGATTAACTATTTCTAATTTAAATTGATCACTCATTAAGCGGCTGCTTCTTTTGCCATTTTTTCAGCTTTCTCTATAGCCTCTTCTATTGTACCAACCATATAAAAAGCTGCTTCAGGTAAGTGGTCATACTCACCCTTACAGATTGCATCAAAACCTTTTATTGTTGACTCTAAATCAACAAGTTTTCCTGGTGATCCTGTAAAAACTTCTGCTACAAAAAATGGTTGAGATAAAAATCTTTGAATTTTTCTAGCTCTCGCAACAGTTAATTTATCCTCTTCTGATAACTCATCCATACCTAATATCGCTATGATGTCTTGTAAAGATTTATAGGTTTGAAGTACTTTTTGAACTTCTCTTGCAACTCTATAATGTTCATCCCCAACGATTCTAGGATCTAAAATTCTTGAAGTTGAGTCTAAAGGGTCAACAGCTGGATAAATTCCAATCTCAGCAATTTGTCTAGATAATACTGTTGTTGCATCCAAATGTGAAAAAGATGTTGCTGGAGCTGGGTCAGTTAAATCATCGGCTGGTACATAAATTGCTTGAACAGAAGTAATTGAACCTTTGTTTGTTGTAGTAATTCTTTCTTGAAGATTTCCCATATCTGTAGCTAATGTTGGTTGATATCCCACTGCAGAAGGTATTCTTCCTAATAATGCAGAAACTTCTGATCCAGCTTGTGTAAATCTGAAAATATTATCAACGAAGAAAAGTACGTCTTGACCTTCTTGATCTCTAAAATATTCTGCAACCGTTAAACCAGATAAAGCAACTCTTGCCCTTGCCCCTGGCGGTTCATTCATTTGACCATAAACCAGTGCAGCTTTTGATCCTGTGCCTTCAGGTTTTATCACCCCTGACTCTATCATTTCATGATAAAGATCATTTCCTTCTCTAGTTCTTTCTCCTACTCCTGCAAAAACAGAAAAGCCTCCATGGGCTTTTGCAACGTTATTTATTAACTCCATAATAAGAACTGTCTTGCCTACGCCTGCACCACCAAACAAACCAATTTTTCCACCCTTCGCATATGGTGCTAGCAAGTCTACAACTTTAATACCAGTAACTAAAATTTCTGTTTCTGTTGATTGATCATTAAATTCAGGTGCAGCTCTATGAATTGGCCAATTCTCTTTGGTTTCAACTTTTCCTTTCTCATCGATTGGTTCACCTATAACATTTATAATTCTTCCTAAAGTTTCTGGTCCCACTGGAACTTTAATTGGAGCTCCAGTATCTATAACTTCATCACCTCTTTTCAAACCTTCAGTTGCGTCCATAGCAATAGTTCTTACACTTGACTCTCCTAAATGCTGGGCAACTTCTAATACTAATCTATTACCACTATTATCACATTCTAATGCAGTTAATATTTCAGGTAGTTCTCCTTCAAATTTAACATCTACTACCGCTCCAATAATTTGTGTAATTTGTCCTTTTCTCATGATTATAAACTTTCCGCTCCCGATATAATTTCTATTAATTCTTTTGTTATAGCTGCTTGACGGCTTCTATTGTATTGAATAGTGAGCTTATCAACCATTTCACCTGCGTTTCTAGTCGCATTATCCATTGCAGTCATCCTTGAACCTTGTTCACTTGCTGAGTTTTCTAACATGGCCTTAAAAATCTGGGTAGATATATTTTTGGGTAATAAATTACTCAAGATTTCGTCCTCCTCTGGTTCAAACTCATAGTTATCCTCTGATGGAGAATTTTTTGTCTCTGATGCTTTCAAAGGAATTATTTGCTGATCTAAAGGTATTTGAGTAATAACATTTTTAAATTGATTATAAAAAATTGTACATACATCAAATTCTTTTTTTTCAAACTTATCAATAATTATTTTTCCCACTTTATTGGCATCAAAATAGTTAACATTTTTTGAATCCTTAAAAGAAATTCTTTCAATAATATTATCCTTATAGGCTCTTTTTAATTGATCATAGCCTTTTGATCCAACAGTAATAATTTTTAAAGTTTTACGTTCATCAATAATTTTTTGGAAAAATGTTTTTGCTTTTTTTATAATATTTGTATTAAATCCTCCACATAGTCCTCTATCGGAAGTCATTACAACACATAAATGTACTTTATCTTCACCTGATCCTACAAGTAATTTAGGTGAATTATCTTTGTCTGTAATACTATTTGATAGATTTACTATAATATTATTCATCTTATCTGAATAAGGTCTACCTCTCTCTGCGCTTTCTTGGGCTCTTCTTAGTTTTGACGCGGCTACCATTTTCATTGCTTTAGTAATTTTTTGGGTAGATTTAACACTTGTTATCCTCTTTTTTAAATCATCTAAACTTGCCATTTGTTTAAGTATTAAAGTTTTTTTTAAGTTCGGTTATAATTTCGGATAAAGATTTTTCCATACTTTCCTCAAGTTTTCCTGAACTTGTTATTGAGTCTAAAATTTCTTGCTTTTCAGATTTACATTTTTCGATAATTTTTTTTTCAAAAGTTGAGATATTTTTTTGTTCAATGTCATCCAAATACCCTTTAACACCACAAAAAACTGAAATTACCTGCTCAGCTACCGTCATAGGTGAGTACTGTTGTTGCTTCAGAAGTTCAGTTAATTTTGAACCTCTATTCAATAGTTTTTGAGTAGATGCATCAAGATCAGATCCAAATTGGGCAAACGCTGCCATTTCTCTATATTGTGCAAGTTCCAGTTTCATAGATCCAGAAACTTTTTTCATAGCCTTTGTTTGAGCAGAGGATCCAACTCTTGAAACTGACAACCCTACGTTTATTGCTGGTCTGATACCTTGGTTAAATAGTTCTGTTTCTAAAAATATTTGACCATCTGTAATTGAAATAACATTTGTTGGTATAAAAGCAGAAACATCTCCACCTTGCGTCTCAATAATTGGAAGAGCAGTCAAAGATCCACCGCCATGTTCGTCGCTCAATTTAGCTGCTCTCTCGAGAAGTCTACTATGCAAATAAAATACATCGCCTGGATATGCTTCTCTTCCAGGAGGTCTTCTTAATAAAAGAGACATTTGTCTATAAGCTACTGCTTGCTTAGAAAGATCATCGTAAATAATTAAAGCATGCATCCCATTATCTCTGAAATATTCTCCCATCGCACACCCAGTATAAGGAGCTAAAAACTGAAGTGGAGCTGCATCAGAAGCAGTTGCAGCAACAATAGTTGTATATTCCATCGCTCCAGCCTCTTCCAAAGTTTTTTCAATTTGTCTAACGGTAGATCTTTTCTGGCCAATTGCTACATAAACACAATACAATTTTTGTTTCTCGTCATTAGATTCGTTAATTTTTTTTTGGTTTATTATTGCATCAATTGCAACTGCTGTTTTTCCCGTTTGTCTATCACCAATAATTAATTCTCTTTGTCCTCTTCCAATTGGAACAAGACTATCAATAGATTTTAGTCCAGTTTGCATAGGTTCACTCACTGATTTTCTTGGAATTATTCCTGGAGCTTTAACTTCGACTCTGCTTCTTTTAACTCCTTTATCTAATGCTCCCTTGCCATCTATTGGGTTTCCCAAGCCGTCAACTACTCTTCCCAACAATTCTTTTCCAACAGGAGTATCAACAATTGCTCCTGTTCTTTTTACAGTATCGCCTTCTTTGATGGCTTTATCGTCACCAAAGATAACAACACCAACGTTTTCACTTTCTAAGTTTAATGCCATGCCCTTGGAACCATCAGTAAATTCTACCATCTCTCCAGCTTGAACATTATCGAGTCCATAGATTCTGGCAATTCCATCACCTACTGATAGAACTTGGCCAACCTCTGTAATTTCAGCTTTGTTTCCAAAATTCTTTATTTGCTCTTTTAG
>CACELK010000018.1 GCA_902560245.1 uncultured Pelagibacteraceae bacterium | reverse complement strand
TTCCTGCAAAAGGAAACTCTAAAGGTATCAAAAAAAAAAATTTAATAAATTTTTGTGGAAAGCCACTTTTATACTGGAGCATTGTCCAAGCCAAAAAATCAAAATTTAGAAGAAATATTTACGTGTCCTCAGAATGCAAAAAAATATTAAAATTTTCAAAAAATTTGGGTGTTAATACTATAAAAAGACCATTGAGTTTGTGTAAAGATAACTCTTCATCTGAGTCAGCTATAAAAAACGTTTTGGACAATATTAATTTTAAAGTAGACAATATAATTTTTCTACAAGTAACAAGTCCACTTAGAAAACCTGAAGATATTGATAGGGCTTTTAAAAAATTAATTTTGACAAAGTCAGACTCCATTTTTTCTTGTCATAAAGCAGAGGATTATTTCGATATATGGTCTAAAAAAGGGAAAAACTATATTCCAATCACAATAGATTATAAAAATAGAAAACCTCGACAACTTTTTAAAGAAACACATTTTTGTCAAAATGGTTCTATTTATTTGTTTAAAACTAAAATTTTAAAAAAATACAATAATAGGCTTGGAGGTAAAATAAGTGTTTATGAAATGGATGAGTGGCAATCACTACAATTAGATGATATAAAACAAAAAAATGCAATGGAAATACTATTTAAAAATAAATTAAAAAAATTTTATGTTTGATGTAGAAAAATATTTTGAGAAAAGTTCTGAAGTAATTAAACAATTGAAAGACCATAAAAAAAAGGTAGAATTAATTGCAGATAGAATTGTTGAATGTAGCAAAAAAAGAAATAAAATCTTAGTTGGTGGAAATGGTGGGTCTTGTGCTGACGCAGATCATTTTACTGGAGAATTGCAGTGCACATATAAAAAAAGCAATAGATCTGCAATATCTGCTATTAACATAGGAGGAATGCCAGCCTCCATTACTGCATGGGCAAATGATTTCGGATTTGAAACATATTTTGAAAGACAAGTTAAAGCTCATGGTAATAAGGGGGATATCCTTTTTTTAATTTCAACGGGAGGGGGCGATGTTGAAGAAGGTTCATCTACTTGTTTAATTAAAGCTGCAAATGAAGGAAAAAAAAGAGGAATGTATTTAATTTCGCTAGTAGGAAAAACTGGAGGAGCATTAAAAGAAAGTTCGGACATTTGTATTCATGTAAAAAATAATACAACCGCATTTATACAAGAAGCTCATATGTCAATCTTACATTGTATATGTGAGATTTTAGAAAAAGATTTAGACAATAAATAAATTGATTAAACTTAAAAAATTAAACGGAAAAAAATTAGTTTACTCTTTTGTTCAAGGAAGATTTTCCGAGGAAGTTGCTGGAAAATTTCAACATTTTCCTATTAATAGTTGGGAAAAAGAATTTCCAGCTGCTAGAAAATTAAACTTTGATACAATTGAATGGATTGTATCAGATTATTCAAATCCAATTTTTAATAGACTATTCAGAGAAATTATTAGTTCCAAATTAAAGAAAAATAAATTGAAAATTTCTTCAATCTCTTTAGACTTAATTATGGACAACCCTTTGCACAGTCTTAAAAAAGCTGAAGTCCAATGGTTGATTGTAAATCTTGGGAAAATAATTGAATTTTTTAAAATTAAAAGGATCTCAATACCAATCGAAGAAAGGTCTAGATTTAACAATAAGTTAGAAAGAAATTTATCTCTTAAAAATTTAAAATTTTTTTATTCAAGTTTAAAAAATAAATGCAAAATTTGTATAGAAACAGATATTTCACCTTTAAGTCTAATTAATATACTCAAAATAAAAAGATTAAAGAAATTAGGCATTTTATTAGATTTAGGAAATACCAGGGCACATGGATTTAGTATAAAAGATTATTTTAATTTATATCCTGAAAAAATTTATAGTATTCATATTAAATATAGAGATAAATCTTACGGTACTACTAAAGTAGTATCAAAAAAAGGTTTCTATGAATTAGAATACTTAATTAAAAATATAAATCGTTTAAAAAATTTAGAAGATATTTCATTTCAAACATATAAAAGTAACAAAAACTATTTAAACGATATGAAAAAATCTATAAAGAATTTTAATAAATATGTACAAAAATAAAAATGCTTTAATAACTGGAGGAGCTGGTCTTCTTGGGCCAGAACATGCTATTGCATTAAATGAAGTAGGTTTTAACATTGTTTTACTCGATATTGACCCAATTAATTTAAAAAAAAAACTTAAAATTTTAAAAAAAAAAATTAAAAATAGAGGAAAAATTCTAAGCTATGTTTGTGATATTGCTGATGAAAAACAAGTTAAAAAAATTAGTTTAGATCTGATAAAAAAAAAATTTTTTATAGATGTTCTTGTAAATAACGCCGAAATAAATCCTAAAATGAAAAGCTATAAAAAAAACTATACAGGAAGAATTGAAGATTATTCTATTGATAGGTTAAAAAAAGAATTATCAGTAGGAGTAATAGGTACTTTTATATGCTCAAAGATTTTCGCAGAACATATGAAAATTCGAAGAGGAGGTTCAATAATAAATATATCTTCTGATTTAGGTATAACGGCACCTGATCAAAGAGTTTATCATAAATCTGAATTAATAGATAATGTTAGAAACTTTAAACCAATAGGGTATTCAATATCAAAACATGCAGTCATTGGTATAACCAAATATCTATCAACTTATTTTGCAAAAAAAAATATAAGATGTAATACACTTGTTCCTGGAGCTGTACTTAATAATCAACCATCTTTTCTGATTAAAAATGTTAAAAAAAGGATTCCTTTAAATAGATGGGCAAAAAAAACAGATTATAAAAAAGCAATACAATTCTTGGCAACAGACGACAGTTGTTATATGACTGGACAATCATTAATAATTGATGGAGGCAGGACCATATGGTAAAGAAAAATAAAGCAATAAAGTTTAAAAAAGATCCATACATTATAGCAGAGATAGGCATAAACCATAACGGTTACTTAAACCTTGCAAAAAAAATGATTTTTGAATCAAAAAAAGCTGGAGCTGACGCTGTTAAATTTCAAAAAAGGAATGCGTCAGATTTAGTTAATAATTTGTCCGATCTAGGTAGATCAACTGGTTACTTAAGTAAAAACGAAAAAGATGTTAATCATAAATCTAAGAAGTTTGGTACATGGGTATATCCTGATTTAAGATTGGAATTAAGCGATAAGGAATATTTAATTTTAAAGAAATACTGTCAAAAATTAAAAATTGATTTCATTGTAACCCCTTGGGATGAGAATAGCGTTAAATCATTAATGAAAATAGGTGTTACTTATTTTAAAATAGCTAGCATTGACGCAAATAACTATCATTTTTGTGATTTTTTGGCATCAAAAAGAAAACCAACCATCATAAGCACAGGAATGTGTACCTATGAGGAAATACTTAAAACTCAAAAAATTTTTAAAAAATACCAAACCCCACATATATTCTTACATTGTACCTCTGCATACCCAAGTGATGAGAAAGATAAAAATCTTAGATGTATTCCAAAACTAAGAAAAATACTAAAAGAACAAGTTGGTTTCTCTGGTCACGGAACTGGTATAGCTGGGGCTGTTGGAGCCACTGCATTGGGTGCAAGAGTTATTGAAAAACATGTCACATTAAATAAGAAGATGCTTGGCCCAGATCATTCTGCTTCTTTAGAATTTAATACATTCAAATTAATGGTTGATACCTGCAGAAAGGTTCACACAAGTTTAGGTTCTGATAAAAAAGAATTTTTAAAATCTGAGAAAGTGCTTCATAACGTTCTTGTAAGAAAATTTGTAGTTAGAAAAAAAATAAAAAAAGGACAAAAGCTAAATAAACTTAACATTAAAACAGCTCTGACATACAAAAAAGATGGAATTCTTCCAAAATACTACTACAAAATCCTTAATAAAAAATCTAAAAGAGACTTAAAAGTTGGTCAAATTTTAAACTATTCTTGCTTTAAATGATTATTTCGAAGACGCCTTATAGATTGCCTCTTTCAGGAGGAGGAACAGATCTTGATTTTTATTATAAAAAATCAGGCGGACATTTAATTTCAGTATCAATAAATCAGTATGTATATGTTCTAATAATGCCAAGACTAATTGATAAAAACTATTTAATTCAAACTACATCAACTCAATTTACTTACAAGCTCAGCAAGATACAACATTTTCTAATTAGAGAAACTCTTAAATTTTATAATATAAAAGAAAAAATGCATATAGGTACATATTCAACCGTGCCAACAAGAACAGGACTTGGAACTTCAAGTGCAATGGTAGTGGGATTAATAAACTGTATTAATAACTATAAAAAATTAGGTCTATCTAATAAAAAAATTATTGAAGATGCATATAGAATTGAAAGAAAAATATGTAGAGCACACGGAGGATGGCAAGATCAAATAGTGAGTCAATACGGAGGTTTGCTAGATATAAAAATTTCTAAAAAAGAAAAATTAAATATTAAAAAAATAAAAATTGAAAAAAATATTGAAAAAATAATTAAAAAAAACTTTTTATTAATTTATACACAAATAAAAAGAAATTCTTCAAAAATTATTCTCTCCCAAAAAAAAAGAGAGAGAAATATTGTTGAGTACTACGATAAAATTAAATCTTTTAATTTATCTATGTTAAAGAGTTTAAAAAAAAATAATGCTAAAAATATTGGTCAAATATTTAACCATCATTGGAAACTTAAGAAATCATTGTCAGATCAAATTAGTGATAAAAAAATAAATATATTTTATGATAATTTATTATCTAACTTTAATATTTATGGAGCAAAATTAATTGGCGCTGGTGGTGGTGGTTTTTTTTTGGTGTGCACAAATAATAAGGAAAAACTCAAAAAAAAGCTTATGAAAAAAAATATAAATTTCATCGATTTTAAAATTGAGAGACAAGGTTGTATAATTATTGAAGATTGAGAAACTTAAAGTTTTTTTTTAATAAAATCTTTTATTTTAAGACAATTTTATAATTTGTTTTCAAATAAAAATAATGATAATAGAATTGCTTATGAAAAAAAGAGGACTTTTATTTATTGTTCCACCATCGCTACCAATTGAGGATTTAAGAGTTACTGATAACGATCACAAAGGCTTTGGCTACATAACCTCAAGTATACCTATGGGTGTATTATCTCTCTCTTCGTATGTGAGGAAACATACTGATACAAATGTACTGGTTTTAGATATGAACACTCATATAAGAGACGAAATGAAAACTACTGATACATGGGAAGATTTTTTTAGAAAAGTTTTGACAGAAAAAACAAAAAATCAAAAAATTGATTTAATAGGAATATCAGCAATATTTAATGTTTGCGCTGGATATATGGAAAGTATTACAAACATTTCTAAAGAAGTCTGTAATAATCCAATTGTAATTGCTGGTGGAGGTTTGCCCTCTAACTTACCGGAGCAGGTATATGATCTTGCGCCAGAAATAGATGCTATAGCATATAGCGAAGGTGAAAAGCCCCTAGTAAGACTTTTAAAATCTGAAGATATGATTAAAGATCTAGAAGAATCTAATGGATGGATTACAAAAAAAAGCATCGAAGAAAAAAAGAAAAGACCAACAATGGAATTCGTACAAACCTTAGATGAAATACCTCCAATGAGCTATGATTTAATTGATTTCACAAAATATAAAAATCTAACTAGGTATCATGGAGAGGTAACTGCAAAAACTATCACGACCTCTTTGATGACTTCTAGAGGATGTCCTTATATGTGTAATTTTTGTGCTTCTCATACTGTTCATTCTAGAAAGATGAGATTTGAATCTCCAAAAAGAGTAATTGAAACAGTAAGACATTTAAAATCAGAACACGGTGTTAACGTTTTTTGCATAGAGGATGATCTTTTTTTAGTTCACAGAAAAAGAGCATTAGCAATTTTTGAAGAACTTGCAAAAGAAGATATAACAATTGAATTTCCTAATGGAATGTCAGTTCATCATATGAATGATGACGTAATGATAGATGCATTAAAAGCAGCAGGTCTTAAAATGGCAACTTTAGCAGTAGAATCCGGAGTAGAAAGAGTTTTGAGAGAGGTAATTAGAAAACCCTATACGGATTTAAATATTGTAAGGGAGCTTGTTGAAAGACTTAGAAGAAAGGAATTATACAGTAGAGCATTTTTTGTTATTGGATTTCCAGAAGAAACTTTAGACGAAATTAAAGAAACAATAAATTTTATGAAAAAAACTGGCTTTAACTGGGTGATCGCATCTATAGCATCTCCTATAGCAGGAAGTGAACTATATGACGAATGTAAAAAGAAAGGTCTAATAATAAATGATGATTTGTCGTCTTACAGTTACGGTAAGAGCAATATACGTCTCCCTTACGCAACACCTGAAGAAATGGAAAGGATAAGATATGAGGCTGTTTTGGAAGTAAATTTTGTAAATAATTATGATTTAAATCATGGAAACCCAAAACAAGCTTTAATAGGCTTTAAAGGAGCTACTGATAGAATCAAAAATCATGCACTGGGACATTATTTTTCAAGTTTAGCTTATAAGAAATTAGGTGAAAATAATAAATCAAAACAGTCTATGGAAAAGTATAACCAAATAATTAAAGAGTCCCATTATTGGCGACAAATAGCACAAAGATATAATTTGCCATTAAACAATCTAGATACAAACTTCAAACATGCAAAACAAACTGATGAAAGATTTTTGTCAGATGGAGTTGTTTCAAGTTAATTGATTTAACAAATAAATTTGATATAAGTGATTCGTGTTGAAATGCTTGGTGGGAAATCAGTGTGAAATTCATTGGCTGTTCCTGCAACCGTAAAGTCGGAGCGCCACCCAACATAGTCCGCTGAGAATGAAGGCCAGGAAAAGTCTAATTCTATAATTTTAAATTAACATCGGCATAAAAAAGGAGAGTTTTATGATGAGGTTAATTTTAATAATATCTTATATATTATTTTTTAATAATATTGTTTTATCAGCAAATCTAAATAATTGTTCCTGGGATAATAAAGATGAAATCCCATGCTTAGAAATTACAAGTTTTATTTCAAATAGTTCTGAATACTCTAAATCGAGTGTAAATAAAATAGTAATAAATAAAAAACAAATAATTGAATCTGGAGCTATTGATTTAATAGATGTGCTCAATACAGTTCCTGATATAAATATTACCCAAAGTGGTCCTAGGGGACAACAAGCTTCAATGTTCATGAGAGGTACTGGCTCAAACCATACTTTAGTAATGATCAACGGAGTACCAATTAATGATCAATCAACTACACAAGGGCTACATGATTTTGGTGTTGATTTTATTCAAACAGTTCAACAAATTGAAGTTTATCCTGGTTCAAGCGCAACTCATTTTGGAACAAATGCAATAGGTGGAGCAGTAAATATAATATTAACAGGAGATTATAAAAATAGCATATCTTTATCAGGAGATGAGTATAGTAACTATGATTTATTTGGAAATAAAACTTTTGTTTATGATGATTCTTCACTAAATCTTAAAATAGGGACTGTTAATAATGAGACTACGAACGCTAGAGGAAGTGTTGATGATGAGAAAGATAGTGTAAAAAATTATACAGCTAACATAAATTATGAAAAGTATATAAAACCAAATTTTAGATATTATAACACAACATATTTAAGACAAACAATTGCTGAATATGATGGTTCTGTAACTAATCAAACAGGATATGAAGGTGATAACAAAATGGGATCTTTTCATTTTGGATTAGAAAGCATAAAACAAAAACAAAATCAAAATTCTATAATATACTATACGATTTATGATAGAGAGTACGACGAAAGAGGCACTATAGATAGATATGAAAGTGAAGTTGTAGGAATTAAGTATGATCTTTCAAAAACTTTAAATGATCATTTGTCATTTGGTTTGGGATCTGAGTATAAATATGATTGGGGATCTTTTAATAATAATGGATCTTATTCAGCATCAACTAAAGGAAATGTAGACAACCTAGCAATATATTCTAACTTAGGTATAAATATACTCAATAACACCAATTTATCATTTTTTTTAAGAAATGATGATCACAAACAATCTGGAGATAACTCCACCTACAAAGTTAGTTTAAATCAAAAAATTAAAAAACTTGAATTTGGTTTATCAAGAATGTCGGGATTAAGAAATCCAACCCTTTACGAACTATATGGAACTGATAACTTTGGTTATTCAGGAAATAGAAATCTTAAAGCTGAAAAAAGTATAAGTAACGAATTATATATAAATTATTTTCTTAACAATAAATTAAGTTTTAGATCAAGTTTATTTAGATCAAATATAAACAACAATATAGAATATGTTAGCAACAAATATGTTAATGACAACGACAATGTAGATTTGAATCAGTCTGGTATTAATGGAAACATTTTATACAAAAATAAGGATACTAAAATAAATTTTTTTACTTCATTCTTATCTTCAAAGAAGGAAAATAGTGCCGACCAGTTAAGAAGACCAGAAAAAACATATGGAGTAGATTTAAACCAGAATATAAAAATGAACTTTCTTGGTAATTTTAATTTAAATGCAAATTATAAACATTATGGAAAACACTTTGATACACATTCATCAAACTTTTCAACAATAGAAATGGATAGCACTGATATTATTGATTTATCAATATCAAAGAAAATTAGTAATTATGATTTATCATTAAATATTGATAATTTACTTAACGAAATCTATCAAAGACCACATGGTTATCCTCAAAATGATAGACAAATAAGATTTGGTTTTAGGAAAGAATTTTAAAAACTTATATAATAATTTATTTAAAGGTTGTTAAAATAATTTTAATTTGTAAATTAATAAGTATGAATTATTTAAAATTTTCCATTGGAATATTTGTAGTTTTAGCTGCAAGTCGCTTTATCCCTCATCCTCCAAATTTTACAAGTTTGTTAGCATTGAGTTTTTATATACCTGCAATTTTAGGCAAAAGGTACATACCGGCTTTAATAATTAGTTTTTTAATAACAGATTATTTTATAGGGTTTCACAGTACTGTTGCGTTTACATGGGGAAGTGTAATTATAATTGGTCTTATCTCAAAATATTTTATTAAAAATATTACTACTAGAATTTCTGGGGCTTTAATGGGTGCATTACTATTTTTTTTAATAACTAATTTTGGAGTTTGGTCTTTAGGTTCTTATGGTTACACATTTGAAGGTTTAATGATGTGCTATACTTTAGCAATTCCATTTTTTGCTTACACGATCATTTCAACCTTAATATTTTCATCAATTATTGAAACAGTTCATAAATTTAATTTTTTTAAAAATTTAAAGTTTTCCAAAATTAATAAACAATTTTAAAAGTTTTTAGAGATTTTTAAGTTTATTTATAAAAAATTTATGTATTTTTTTATTTGAAGAAACAAGTACCTTTCCGCTTGAAAAATCATTTTCTCCCCTCCAATCCGTGATTATAGCTCCTGAGTTTTTTACAATTAAAACTATAGGCATTATGTCAACAATTTTTAAGCCTGACTCAATTAGAACATCAAACTTACCCTCGGATATTGAGCAAAAATTATAAGCGTCTACACCAGTTACTTTAAAAAAACCTTTAAATTTCATTAAATAATTAAATACTTTTTTTTTTCTTAAAGAATGGAGTGTATTAATTGTTAGTTTGCAATTTTTTAGTGTTGCAAATTTATTAGCACGTATTTTTATCAATTTTTTATTTTCAAAAACATATGAAAATTGATTGTAAGCTAAATAATATTTTTTCATTATAGGAAAGTACGCCCAACTTAAAATACATTTTTCTCCTTCATAAAGCCCTATTAAGTTGCTCCAAGTTGGAAGTCCCATTATCATACTTTTTGTTCCATCAATGGGGTCAATAAACCACGTATATTTAGAGTTTTTTATTTTTTTTTTTAATTCTTCTCCCACAATATTATGATTAGGAAAATAATTATTAATTTTTTCTCTAATTATTTTCTCAGTTTGAATGTCTAAATTTGTAACAGGATCTATTTGGAAATCTTTTTTAGTTACGTACTTTCTGCTAATATTTTTTTTATATAAATAATCAAGTTTAACCTGAATCTCCCTAATTAGTTTCAGAGATTTTTTGAGCTGTAAATTTTTATTCATTGAAGTTACAGGCCCTTGGCTGTAATTCCTCCATCAACAATTATTTTTTGCCCAGTAATATATTTCGAACTATCTGAGGCTAAAAATAAGATTGTACCAATTAATTCATCAAGCTCTCCCCATCTCCCCAACATAGTCAAATTCTGTCTTAAATGACGCCTTGTTTTATTTCTAAAACTTTTCATATTCATATCGGTTTTAAAATAACCAGGTAGTACTGCATTGCAGTTTAAATTTAATTTCCCGTAATCTCTTGCAAATGATCTCGTTAAACCGATTAATGCTGTTTTAGAAGATATGTATGCTGGATTGTTAGGAAATCCTAATTCCCCTCCAATGCTAGATATATTTATTATGGTTCCACCAGTCTTCTTGATAAATTTTTTTACTAGATAATATGAAAAAATATAAGCAGCATTTAAATTTGTTTTTAAAGTTTGACTAAAAACTTTAAAGTTTCTCTTATCATTTTTGGTATTTTCAATACTAATTCCTGCATTATTAATCAAAACGTCGATATTCTTAAATTTTTTTTTTACTTGATTTAAGGTTTTTATTATATTTCTTTCTTGCTCAATATCGCAGAAATAATGAAAATAATTTTTATGATTAATATTTTTTTTTGATAGTTTTTGTTTAGATACTCCAATGACCTTTGATCCATTATTTAAAAGTGCTTCAGCTATAGATTTGCCAATACCTCTGCTGGTTCCAGTGACAAGTATAGTTTTATTTTTTAATGATTTAAAATTATCCACTTTTATATTTTAAAACCTGATGATTTTGCATCTTCATAAAATTGTTTAACAGTTTTTAAAGAATAATCATTTAAATTTGTGCCAAACATTTTTAATTTTTCAATATGAGATATCTGCATTGTAATAATATCACTTTTAACGTCTATTGCAGTAACATAGTCAAATGGCATTCTAGTGCTTGCCCATAAACTTTTGCATTTACTATTATCTTTAATAAATGTATTGATTTCTTTTACTTTTTCCTTTGCATCCACACCACAATCATAAATCCTTCCTGCAAAAACAGATAAAATTGACTCTGAATCCTTTATAATATCGATAATATTTTTTATTTGTTCTAATGTAAAAATTGCTGTTATGTTTAATTTTATTCCAAGATTTAAAAGCTCGTGAATTACCTTTGAGGTTGTATCGCCATTAGTAAAGCTTATTGGAATTTTTACAAATACATTGCTTGCTAAATTGTTTAAAATCTTCCCTTGATTAATCATTCCATCGTGGTCATCAGCAAAAACTTCTAAAGATACTGGTTTGCCCGAGCAAATTTCTAAAATTTTTTTACTATATCCTATATAATCAGTAGCCCCATTTTTTTTAAAGAGAGATGGATTAAATGTATACCCATCTATCTCCAAACCATAACTATTATTGATCTGGTCTAGTCTTGGACCATCCATATATAAATTAATTTTTTTATTCATTAGTGTTTTTTTTAATGAGTATTAATGAGTTATTTTTATTATCTTTTATAAATACTTCAATTGTTTTTGTAAAATAATACATATTTTTTGATATTATCAATAAAGTGGTATAAAAAGGATCAAATCAAATATGAGCTCTGAAACTCCTGATCTTAAAGTTTATTCTACCGATGGTAAAGTTTCCCATTTTACTACGGAAGAAGATATTAATGTAAAATTAGGTAAAATTATTGGTAAAAAATTTGTTGAATACAGAAAAATATGGGATGCAGCCAATAGATTTGAAATTGTAACTGATTTTCCTTTGTTTCTTCACATAGACATGAATCAAGAGTGTAACTATAAGTGTCCTCACTGTATAATTGGAACTCCAAAAGAAGTTGAAGAGTTTTATGAAGGAACTTATTTAAATTTTGATGACTATAAAAATATAATTGATCAAGGTGCAGAATATAATTGCCCATCAGTATCACCACAAGGTAACAACGAACCTTTTCTTATTAAAGATTTACATAAATATATAGAGTATGCACACAAAAAAGGTTTTATTGATATTATGTTAAATAATAATGGATCAGCTCTAACAAAAAAAAGAGCGCAACAAATTTTAGACAGTGGTTTAACGAGGTTGAGATTTAGCCTTGATGCTTATGATGATAAAACCTATTCAAAAGTAAGAGTGGGTAGTATTGCGTTAGAGAGAGTTAAAAGAAATATAGAAAATTTTTTAGAATTAAAAGAAAAAGGAGGTTATAAACTTCCAATTGTTGGTGTAAGTTTCTGTGTGCTGAAACAAAATGAAAATGAAGTTGACCAATTTACTAATTATTGGAAAAGTAAAGTAGATATTATATCAATTCAAAAATTTGTACCTCCAACTCCCAACAAAGAGAAATATAGAGAATATTATTCATCCGATCAATATCATGAAAAACCTTTAGATAAATTTAATTGTGTTCAGCCCTATCAAAGATTAGTAATAAAAAATGAATTTATTTATCCTTGTTGTGTGAGTTTTAATAAAAATTTGGTACTTGGATCAATTAAAAATACTAAAATTTACGATGCTTGGCATTCAGAAAAAATGAATGAAATTAGAGAGATCCACAAGAATGGCGA
>CACELK010000017.1 GCA_902560245.1 uncultured Pelagibacteraceae bacterium | reverse complement strand
GAGTTTTTTCGTAACCTTTGCTTATACCTAAAATTGCATTGTTAACTAAACTTCTGTTCATTCCCCATAATCTCTTTGTGTCTTGATCAATAACTTTTGGTCTTATAGATATATCTTTTCCTTCATTAATTTTTAAATCAAACATATTCAAATCAATGCTTAATGATTTTTTACCTAATGGACCATCCATATTTAAAACAGATCCATTAAGCACTACCTTTACTTTATCTGGAATTGTAATATTTATTTTTCCTATTTTAGACATTAAAATACCTTACAAATAATTTCTCCGCCAACCTTATTTTTCCTTGCATCTAAATCAGTCATAACACCTTTTGGAGTTGAAATAATTGCTATACCAAGTCCATTATTAATTTTTGGCAAACTTTCTGCGCTTGAAAAAATTCTTCTGCCAGGTTTTGAAACTCTTTCAATTGTACTAATTACTGGGTTTCCTGAATGGTATTTTAAATTTATCGATAATAAAGGTTTTTTTGTCTCTTTATTAACTTTATAATCAATAATATATCCCTCACTTTTTAAAATTTCAGATATTTTAACTTTAAAATTAGATGATGGCAGCTCTACTGTTTTATGACTACGTATTTGTGCATTTTTAATTCTTGCTATCATATCTCCTATTGGATCGCTTAAACTCATATTCTCCTTTCTACCAGCTCGACTTTACCATACCAGGAATTTTTCCTTGTAAACCAAGTTGTCTTAATGCAATTCTTGATATTTTTAATTTTCTATAAACCCCATGAGGTCTACCTGTAATCTGACATCTGTTCATCACTCTTACTTTGGCAGAATTACGTGGTAATTTTGAAAGTTTCTGCTGTGCTTTAAATCTTTCCTCCAATGAAAGTTTTTTATTCATAATTATTTTTTTTAATTTAATTCTTTTTTTCATAAACTTGTTTGAAAGTTTTATTCTTCTATTGTTCTTGTTAATTGCGCTTAGTTTAGCCATTTAGTTTTCTCCTTTCACTTTAAAGGGAAAATTTAATTTTTTTAATAACTCAAAACTGTGTTCTTTAGAATTTGAATAAATAACTATAGTTATATCTAAACCTCTAATTTTATCGACTTTATCAAAATTTACCTCTGGAAAGATAATATGTTCTTTTATTCCAAACGTATAATTCCCAAATTTATCAAATCCATTTGGTGATAATCCTCTAAAGTCCTTTATCCTTGGTAATGCGATATTTACCAATCTATCAATAAATTCATACATTCTATCTTTTCTTAAAGTGACCTTTAAACCTGCATTTGTACCTTTTCTAGTTTTAAAATTTGATATTGATTTTTTAAACTTTGTAAGAACAGGTTTTTGACCAACAATATTAGCTAGGTCTTGTTCACATGATTTGACAATTTTTGCATCATTTCCATCTAAACCTAAACCCATATTTATTACAACTTTTTTTATAATTGGAGCCATATAAACATTTTTGAAACCAAACTTATCCTTTAACGAAGGTTGAATTTCTTTAATATACAAATCTTTTAACCTTGGACCTATTGTCATTTTTTACCTTCTTTTTTTTTAATATTTTTTTTATTATCAACGATCAAAACTAAATTAGAAATATTTAAAAAATTCTCCTTTGATACAATTCCACCTTTTTTTTCTTTTGTTGTCTTTACGTGTTTTTTAACCATATTTATACCTTTTACCTTAGCTCTATTATTTGATCTATTTATCTCAATAATTTCACCTTCTTTATTTTTATCTTTACCTGTTATTACTTTTACCTTGCTTCCTTTTTTAATCATTTTACAAAACCTCTGGGGCTAGCGAAATTATTTTCATTTGCCCTCTATTTCTTAATTCTCTAGTTACAGGACCAAATATTCTAGTACCTACTGGTTCACCTTTATCATCAACAAGAACAGCTGCATTATTGTCAAACTTGACTTTAGAACCATCATCGCGATGTATACCTTTTTTTACTCTAACTACTACAGCTTTATGCACAGAGCCCTTTTTAACTTTGCCTTTGGGTATTGCTTCTTTCACAGCTATTACAATTGTATCACCAATACTAGCATATCTTCTTTTAGATCCACCAAGCACCTTAATACACTCAATTTTTTTTGCTCCTGTGTTATCTGCAACTAACAATTCTGTTTGCACTTGTATCATTTTTATTGTTCCATAACTTGAAACCTTTTATTTTTTGAAAAAGGTTTGCTTTCTATAATAGAAACTTTATCTCCATTTTTAAATTTGTTATTCTCATCATGAGCGCTATATTTTTTTTTAACTTTAATTATTTTTTTTAAAATAGGGTGTTGATATTTCCTTTCAACAAGAACAGTAATTGTCTTGTTAGGCTTATCACTTACAACTATACCTGATAAAATTTTTTTAGGCATTTAGTTTTTCTCTCAATAAAGTTTTTAATCTTGCAATAGTTTTTTTTGTTTCGTTAAATTTTGATGTATTTGAAATTTGAGAATTTATTTTTTGAAACCTTAGGTTAAATAAATCTTTTTTCAACTTATCAATGTTTTTAATTGCTTGAGCTTTTGTCAACTTATTTATTTCTTTTTTTTTCATTATGAAATTCTTTTTATAAATTTTGTTTTTATGGGTAACTTAGCTGAAGCTTTGTATAACGCTTCCTTTGCGATTTGTTCTGAAACACCATCTATTTCAAATAAAATTCTTCCAGGCTTAACTCGACAGGCCCAAAATTCCGGAGAACCTTTTCCTTTTCCCATTCTAACCTCAACTGGTTTTTTTGAAACTGGTATATTAGGAAATATTCTAGTCCAAACTCTACCTTGTCTTTTCATATGTCTAGTTAGTGCAACTCGAGCAGCTTCGATTTGTTTTCCAATAACTCTATCAGGTGTGATTGCTTTTAATGCAAATGCACCGTAATTTATAAAGTTTGCTCTTGAAGCTTTTCCATGAATTCTTCCTTTATGAGCTTTCCTAAATTTTGATCTTGTTGGTTGTAACATAATTATTTTTTATTAGTTTCTTGACTAAACTCCTTTGTAAAAATTTCACCTTTATATATCCAAACCTTTATTCCTATTATACCATAAGTGGTAAGAGCTTCAGATTCGGCATAATCAATATCTGCTCTTAGAGTGTGAGAAGGTATGCTACCATCTCTCAACCACTCAGTTCTTGCTATTTCATTTCCACCAAGTCTTCCGCTTATTGAAACTTTAATGCCTTTCGCTCCTAATCTAAGCGCTGACTGCATCGCTCTTTTCATTGCTCTTCGATAAGATATTCTTTTAACAAGTTGTTGAGCAATATTTTCAGCAACTAAAAAACTATTAGTTTCTGGTTTTTTCACTTCTTTAATATTTAGTGTCACATCATTTGATGTTATTTGTGATAACTTGGATTTTATTTTTTCTATATCACTACCCTTTTTTCCAATAACGAAGCCAGGTCTTGAGGTATAAATTGTAACAAAACAATTTTTTGAAGTTCTTTCGATCATTACTTTAGATACTCCAGAATTTATTACGTTTTTTTTTATATATTCTCTAATTTTAAAATCTTCAATTAGATAATTTCCAAAGTCCTTTTTTTTAGCGTACCACACAGAGTCCCATCCTCTGTTAATGCCCAATCTAAGTCCTACTGGATTAACTTTTTGTCCCATGGCTCTCCATTTTTTTTAGTTCTGATAAAATTATTGTTACATTTGAATAGGGTTTTAAAATTGGCGCAGCTCTACCTTTTGCTCTTGCTCTAAATCTTTTCATTATTACTTGCTTCCCGCAATAAGCTTCTTTTACAATTAAATTATCAATATCATATTGATAGTTATTTTCTGCATTAGCTACAGCTGAGGAAATTGTTTTTTTTATATCTTTCGAAATTCTTTTATCTGAGAATGTCAAATCTCTTAGTGCTATGTCTACTTTTTTTCCAACTATACCTTTTAAAATTGGGTTTAGTTTTCTAACGCTCGATCTAACATTTTTATTAATTGATCTTACTGTTTTTTCCTTTTTAATTTTAGTATTTTTTTTATTACTCATTATTTTTTATCATCCTTTTTTACATCTGAAGATCCTTCTTTTGCAGCCTTTTTATCAGCTGGAGTATGGCCGGCAAATGTTCTTGTAGGAGCAAATTCACCTAATTTATGTCCAACCATATCTTCAGAAATGGTAAGTGGAATAAATTTTTTACCATTATAAATTAGAAAACTACATCCAACAAAATCTGGAATAATAGTTGATTTTCTAGACCAAGTTTTAATTGGCTTTCTATTCGTATCCTTTTTTTGTAAATCTACTTTTTTAATAAGACTTTCTTCTACAAATGGTCCTTTCCATACTGATCTAGACATAAATTCTACCTAATCCTTTTTTTTCTTTCTTCTTCTAATAATATACTTATCTGTTCGTTTGTTATCTCTTGTTTTTAAACCTTTTGCTGATTGGCCAGTTCTTGAAACCGGGTGTCTTCCGCCAGCACTTTTACCTTCTCCACCGCCATGAGGGTGGTCAACCGGATTCATCACAACTCCTCTAGTGTGAGGTCTCCTTCCTAACCATCTTGACCTTCCAGCTTTACCAATTTTGATATTTTTTTGGTCTGGATTTGACAATACACCAATAGTTGCCAGTGCTCTTGAATCAATTTTTCTAACTTCACCTGAAGCCATTTTTACAAGAGAATAGTTACCATCTAATCCAGAAATAGTTACAGAAGTTCCAGCGGATCTGGCAATTTTACCACCTGAACCAGGTTGTAACTCAACATTATGGATATCGATACCAACTGGTATATCTTGTAATGGCATACAATTTCCAATTTTTATTTCTTTTTTATTTCCATTTATAATTTTATCTCCAACTTTAATGTTTTGTGGTGCCAAATAATATTTAAATTCACCATCATTAAATTTCACCAACATGATGTAACAAGATCTATTTGGATCGTATTCTACTCTTTCAACATTAGCCTCTACATCAAATTTTTTTCTGTAGAAATCAATTTCTCTATACATTTTTTTGTGACCACCAGCTCTGTTTCTTGATGTAATTCTGCCGTAGTTGTTTCTTCCTTTTCTAGAATTTTTTGGCGAAACCAAACCTTTAAAAGGTTTTCCCTTCCAAAGACCATTTCTTTCAATTAAAATAGTTCCTCTTGAGGATTTTGTATAAGGTTTAAAAGTTTTAAGTGCCATTTTAAATTCCAGTTGTTAGATCAATACTTTGACCCTTTTTTAGTGTTACAATTGCTTTTTTATAACCTTGAACTTTAATTTTTCTTCCTCTGGTTAATTTTTGCCTATTTTTTTTATTAATAATGTTAATTTTGGTTACATTTACCTTAAAAATTTTTTCTATACTTTTTTTAAGACTTTTTTTATTCGATCTTTTGGGCACTTTGAAAACAATTTTTCCTTGCTCTGATAAATTGGTAGATTTTTCTGTAAGAACAGGTGATAGAATCTTATCGTATATGTGTATATTTGTCATTTTATGAATACTTCTTTTCTAGTTCTTTAATTGAGGTTTCTGTAAAAACGATTTTTTTAAATTTCACAATATCGAAAGCGCTAAAATGGTTTATATCTGTGATTTTAATATTTGGAATATTTCTTGCAGATTTATAAATCTTATCTTTAGAATTTTTGTCTAAAATTATCAAAGAGTTTGTCATTTCAAATTTATCTATGATAGTTTTCATCTCTTTTGTTTTTTTTATTTCATCGGTAAAATCATCGAAAACTAATAAGTTTTTAGATTTGTTTTTTTCAGTAATTAACGAGGTTATGCTTAGTCTTTTTTCGCTCTTATTTAACTTTCTTATTTTATAAGCTAGTTTACCTTTTGGTCCATGAGCAACTCCACCACCTACAAAGATTGGGGCTTTCCTACTTGCATGTCTTGCGTTTCCAGTACCCTTTTGAGCATAAATTTTTGATGTTGAGCCTTTGATTTCATTTTGTTGTTTAGTTTTTGCTTGTCTACCTTTGTAGTTTGCATTTGTTTTGTATAAAACTCTATTTACTAAATTGTTATTTATTTTCCCTGAAAAAATTTTATCCATTACTTCAATGGAATTTTTTTGCCCTTTTAAATTTTGTTTTTCTATTTTCATGTTATTTTTTTTTCTTATCTGGTATCTTTTTTGCTTTTTCTGCAGCCTCTATTTTTTCTAAAATTGTAAGTTTTTTTAGATTTTTAACAGCTTTTTTAACCATAACTTCTGTATTTTTTGATCCGGGAATTGAGCCTTTCAAGTATAATAAATTATTTTCCAAATCTGATTTAATTATTTCAATATTTTGTATTGTTCTGATTTTATCTCCCATGTGTCCTGCCATTTTCTTACCCTTAAAAACCTTACCTGGATCTTGTCTTTGCCCAGTCGAACCATGCGATCTATGAGAAATCGATACACCGTGTGTTGCTCTAAGTCCGCTAAAATTATGTCTTTTCATAGGTCCAGCAAATCCTTTTCCAATAGTTTTTGACTTTACATCTACAAATTTAACCTCTTTGAAAATCTCTAAACCAAATTCGTTTCCTTCTTTGTAATTTTCTGTACTTTTTACTCTAAATTCCTTTAAGGTTTTTTTAGATTCAGTATTTTTTTTTGTATAAAATCCTTTCATAGCCTTTGACAATTTTGAACTTTTTATTTTTCCAAATCCTAGTTGAACAGCTTCATATCCTCTTTTTTCCTTTTGAATAATTTGTATAACTCTTGCTTTTTCCATTTTAACAACAGTAACTGGTACTGACTGCCCAGATTTATAAAATTCTCTGGTCATTCCAATTTTTTTTCCAATTAAAGCTATTTCTGACATATTTATATTTTGATTTCTACGTCAACACCTGAGGCTAAATCTAATTTCATTAAAGCTTCAACTGTCTGAGGGGTTGGTTCAATTATATCAATTAATCTTTTATGTGTTCTGGTTTCAAATTGCTCTCTGCTTTTTTTATCAATATGTGGTGATCTTAAAACTGTATATCTTTCAATTCTTGTAGGTAAAGGTATAGGTCCTTTAATATTTGCACCTGTTCTTTTAACTGTATTTACGATTTCCTCTGTTGACTGATCCAATATTTTATTATCGTAGGCTCTAAGTTTAATTCTTATATTTTGTTTTTCCATTTTAACCTGTTTTTTTTGTTACTTCATCTTGAACATTTTGAGGTACTTTATCGTAATGATCAAAAAACATTGAGTATTGTGCTCTTCCTTGAGACATAGATCTTAAGCTATTTATATATCCAAACATATTAGCAAGTGGAACCATTGCAGTTATAACTGTAGCATTTCCTCTTTGTTCTTGCGTGCTAATCTGACCTCTTCTACTATTCAGATCACCAATAACATCACCCATATAATCTTCGGGTGTTACAACTTCAACTCTCATAACTGGTTCTAAAAGTTTTAATGTTCCTTTTGTACAAGCTTCTTTGAAACATTGTCTTGCTGCTAATTCAAAAGCTAAAACGCTCGAATCAACATCGTGATGCAACCCGTCCAATATTGTTACTTTGTAATCTATTATTGGAAAGCCCGCTAATATTCCACCATCAGATATAGTTTCAATTCCTTTTTCAACGCCTGGTATAAATTCTTTTGGTATTGCTCCACCTTTAATTTTACTTTCGACTTCTCTTCCTTTGCCAGGCTCTAATGGCTCTACAGATAATTTTACTCTTGCAAATTGACCTGCTCCTCCACTCTGTTTTTTATGAGTATAATCTGACTCTGCAGATTTTAAAATAGTTTCTCTGTATGCAACTTGTGGGGCTCCGACATTTGCTTCAACCTTGAATTCTCTTTTCATTCTATCAACAATTATATCAAGATGAAGTTCGCCCATGCCCTTAATAATCGTTTGTCCAGATTCTTCGTCAGATGTAACTCTGAATGACGGATCCTCTTTAGCTAGCCTTCCCAAAGCTTCTCCCATTTTTTCTTGGTCACCTTTAGTTTTAGGTTCGACAGCTATTTCAATTACAGGATCAGGAAATTCCATTGGCTCAAGTAAGACAGGATTATCCTCATTAGATAAAGTATGGCCTGTAATTGTATGTTTTAGCCCTGCCAATGCAACTATATCTCCAGTGTTAGCCTCTTTAATATCCTCTCTAGAATTAGCGTGCATCAATAGCATTCTTCCAACTCTTTCCTCTTTATCTTTTGATGTATTGTAAATTCCAGTTCCAGATTTAACTGTTCCTGAATAAATTCTAATAAAGGTCAAAGATCCAACAAAAGGATCATTTGCAACTTTAAATGCTAAAGCCGAAAATGGTGCATTATCTTCAAACTTCATCTCTAACTCTTCATCTGATCCTGGTTTTGTTCCTTTTATTGATCCAATATCATTAGGGCTCGGTAAGTAATCAACTACAGCATCCAATAAAGGTTGCACACCTTTATTTTTAAAGGCAGAACCGGTCAAAACTGGGACAAAATCAAAACTTAAACATCCTTTTCTTACACATCTAATTAAATCCTCATTTTTGACTTGATCTCCGTTTAAATAACTTTCCATTAGTTTTTCATCTTGTTCAACGGCAGTTTCAACTAATTCTTTTCTATATTTTTCACAAATTTGTTTTAAATCATCTGGTATCTCTTTTTCCTCCCAAGCTGCTCCAAGATCTTCATTCTTCCATACAATTGCTTTCATTTTTACTAAATCTACAACCCCTTGAAGGGACGACTCAATTCCTATTGGTATTTGCATAACTAAAGGTTTTGCACCCAATCTATCTTTAATCATCTCAACACATCTAAAAAAATCAGCACCAGTTCTATCTAACTTATTTACAAAACAAATTCTTGGTACTTTATATTTATCTGCTTGTCTCCAAACTGTTTCAGATTGCGGCTCAACACCAGCAACACCATCAAAAACTGCAACAGCTCCATCCAAAACTTTTAATGACCTTTCTACTTCAATAGTAAAATCAACATGCCCAGGTGTATCTATTATATTTATTCTGTGTTCCCTCCAAAAACAAGTTGTTGCAGCTGAAGTAATTGTAATACCTCTTTCTTGCTCTTGTTCCATCCAGTCCATAGTTGCAGCACCATCATGAACTTCACCAATTTTATGACTTTTACCAGTGTAATACAAAATTCTCTCAGTTGTTGTTGTTTTTCCAGCATCAATATGTGCCATTATTCCAATATTTCTATATTTATCTAATGAATGAGATCTTGGCATAATTTTTACCATCTAAAATGTGCAAAAGCTTTATTAGAATCTGCCATTTTGTGTGTATCCTCTTTTTTTTTAATTGCTGAGCCTTTATTTTGATATGCATCATAAATTTCATTAAATATTTTATCAGACATTTTTTTATCTTTTCTTTTTCTCGAGGCATCTATTAACCATCTTATAGCTAGTGCTTGTGATCTTTTTGATTTTACCTCTACTGGAACTTGATATGTTGCGCCTCCAACTCTTCTTGATCTTACTTCAACAGTTGGTTTAATGTTATTAATAGCTGAATTAAAAACTATAATAGGTTCCTCTTTCGCCTTAGATTTAATTTTATCAATTGCATCGTAAACAATCTTTTCAGCTACAGTTTTTTTTCCATCGTACATTATTGAATTTATTAACTTTGGTATAATTTCTGATTTATAAATTGGATCAATTATACGTAATTTTTTTGGAGCTCTTTTTTTTCGTGACATTTATTATTTACCTTTTTTAGCTCCATATTTAGATCTTTGTTGTTTTCTGGCCGTTACTCCTTGAGTATCTAAATTACCTCTTAAGATATGATATCTAACTCCTGGTAAATCTTTAACTCTTCCGCCTCTAATTAAAACAACTGAGTGTTCTTGTAAATTGTGTCCTTCGCCAGGAATATATGATGTTACCTCGTGACCATTTGATAGTCTAACACGCGCAACTTTTCTTAAGGCTGAATTTGGTTTTTTAGGCGTTGTGGTATAAACCTTAACACATACCCCTCTTTTTTGAGGTGATTTTTCCAAGGCTGGAACCTTGTCTCTCGACCTAACTTTAATTCTTTTTTTTCTTAACAATTGGTTTATTGTAGGCATATAATTTTATTTTTATTTTTGGAGAAATAACTGACTTAAGTTATATGGCAGCGTTTAGTACACTAGTACTACATTCCAACCAAAAACATCGCCAAAATACTACTTAATTTCACTTTGTCAATTATAAAGAGTATTTAAAAAAGGCTTGTTTATTACTGATTTACTTGACTTTCTGAAGGTTCAATTTTTTCTTGTTCAGACAAAAATTTCTTATCATCCTCAAGGGCTTTTTTATTCCACGTATTTTTTATTGATCCTGTCCCTGCTGGTACAAGTCTACCGACTATAACGTTTTCTTTTAAACCTTGTAAATTGTCTACTTTACCCTTTATTGATGCATCGGTCAAAACTCTTGTAGTTTCTTGGAATGAGGCTGCTGATATAAAAGATTCGGTTTGCAATGAAGCTTTAGTTATACCCATTAAAACCCTCTCGCCTATTGCAGGTTTTTTATTTTCCGCTTTTAATTTTTCGTTCATAGTATCAAATCTGTTTCTGTCAATTATTTCTCCAGGCAATAAATTAGAATCTCCAATTGCTTTTACCTCAACTTTTTTAAGCATCTGTCTTAAAATAGTTTCTATATGTTTATCGTTTATTATAACACCTTGTAATCTGTAGACCTCTTGCACTTGGTTTACAAAATATTCAGTTAATTCTTCAATACCCAAAATTCTTAAAATATCGTGAGGCAAAGGTTGTCCATCTAATAAATATTCGCCCTTTTTAATTTTTTCCCCTTGATTAAAATTTATATGTTTTCCTTTTGGAATTAAGTAATTAGATATCTCACCTTTGTCAGACTCTATAGAAACTCTTTGTTTTCCTCTAACTTCTTTACCAAATAAAACTTTTCCATCATTTTCAGCAATGATAGCGCTATCTTTAGCTTTTCTAGCTTCGAATAATTCTGCAACTCTTGGTAGGCCTCCAGTTATATCTTTTGTTTTTGAAGTTTCTTTAGGCAGCCTTGCAATAACATCCCCAGCAAATATTTTTTGTCCATCTTTGACTGATAAAATTGAGTCAGGCACCAAATAATATCTTGCCTCGTTATCGTCAGCTTTTTTAATAACGTTTCCTTTTTCATCTCTGAGTGTTACTCTTGGTTTTAAATCAGAATTTTTAGACTGAGATCTCCAATCTATCACAGATTTAGATGATATACCTGTTGCGTCATCAACAGTTTCTTGTAAAGATACACCGTCAATTAAATCTACATATCCAGCTATACCGCTCTTTTCAGCAATAACCGGTGTTGTGTAAGGATCCCATTCACAAATTTTTGAATTCTTTTTAACTTTGTCACCATTTTGGAAGAAAAGCTTTGATCCGTATGGTATTTTATAAACTGCTACTTGAATTCCTTTTTCATCTTCAATTGATATTTGTGTATTTCTGCCCATTACTACTAAGTTTTTCTTTGAGTCTACAATTAAATTAGTATTTATTATTTTAAGAGTGCCATCTGTTTTTGTTACAATTTGAGAATCTTGCTTTATCGAAGCTGTTCCTCCAACGTGAAAAGTTCTCATTGTAAGTTGAGTTCCTGGTTCTCCAATAGACTGAGCGGATATCATACCAATAGCTTCGCCCACGTGAACCATTTTTCCTCTTGATAAATCTCGTCCATAACACATGGCACAAACACCCTCTTTTAAACTACAGGTCATTACAGAATAAACATTTGTCATTTTAACGCCTGATGCATCAATTTTTTCACAAGCTAATTCATCAATCATCTCATTTTTTTTAATAATTATTTCTCCAGTAATTGGGTTTTTAATATCATTCGCCGCAACCCTTCCTAAAGCTCTTTCTGAAAGACTGACAATTACATTTCCTCCCTCAATGATTTCAGATAATTTTATAAATCCTGGCTTTTCACATTTTTCCTTTGTAACTGTTAAGTCTTGAGCTACATCACACAATCTTCTAGTTAAATATCCAGAATTTGCAGTTTTTAATGCTGTATCTGCCAAACCTTTTCGAGCACCGTGAGTAGAATTAAAATATTCTAAAGCGGTTAAGCCTTCTTTGAAATTAGATGTAATTGGTGTTTCTATGATTTCTCCAGATGGTTTGGCTATTAATCCTCTCATTCCAGCTAGCTGTTTCATTTGTGCAGCAGAACCTCGTGCTCCACTATCGGCCATCATAAATACAGAATTTATTTTTAAACCCTCTTTTGTGTTTTCAGTTGCAGAAATACCTTTCATCATTTCGCCAGCAACGTTATCTGTACATTTTGACCATGCATCTACAACTTTATTATATTTTTCTCCTCTTGTTATTAACCCCTCAGAATATTGATTTTCGTAATCACTAATAAGTTTCTTAGTTTCGTTAATTAATTGATCCTTATTCGATGGTATTACCAAATCATCTTTACCAAATGATATACCTGCTCTAAATGCATGTTTGAAACCTAAATCTTTTAATTTATCGCAAAAAATAACTGTTTTCTTTTGCCCACAAAATCTAAATACTATATCGATAACTTCAGACACAATTTTTTTTGGCAATAATCTATCTACTAAAGAAAATTTTACATTAAAGTTTTTTGGTAACAAATTAGCTAATAAAAATCTTCCTACTGTGCTTGTATGTTTTTCAATTTTTTTATTTCCTTTTTCGTCAATAGTTTCAAAACGAGAAATAATTGTTGAGTGAACTTTAATTTGTCCACTTTCAAGTGCGTGCTCAATTTCTGAATTGTTTACAAAATATCCTTCAATTTTGTCTTTCTGGTATGGTAATTGTGATAAATAATAAATACCTAGAATCATATCTTGACTAGGTACTATTATAGGTTTTCCGTTAGAGGGACTTAAAATATTGTTTGTCGACATCATTAAAACCCTTGCCTCTAATTGTGCTTCTAAACTTAAAGGAATATGTACAGCCATTTGATCTCCATCAAAGTCAGCATTAAAAGCAGCGCAGGTTAGCGGATGTAACTCAATAGCATTACCCTCAATTAATTTTGGTTCAAATGCTTGAACTCCTAACCTGTGTAAGGTTGGAGCTCTGTTTAATATAACAGGATGTTCTCTTACAATAAGTTCAAGAGCATCCCAAACAGCGTTGGTTTCTTTTTCTACAAGTTTTTTAGCTTGTTTAATAGTTGAAGCTAAACCTAATTTATTAAGACGTGCATACAAGAAAGGCTTAAACAACTCTAAAGCCATTTTTTTTGGTAAACCGCACTCATGTAATTTAAGATCAGGACCTACAACAATTACTGATCTACCAGAATAGTCAACTCTTTTACCCAGCAAGTTTTGTCTAAATCTTCCTTGTTTACCTTTTAACATTTCAGCCAATGATTTAAGTGGTCTTTTACCTGTTCCGGTTATTACTCTTCCTCTTCTTCCATTATCAAACAATGCATCTACAGACTCCTGAAGCATTCTTTTTTCATTTCGAATTATTATATCTGGAGCTTTTAAATCCATTAATCTTTTTAATCGATTATTTCTATTGATAACTCTTCTATATAAATCATTTAAATCTGAAGTAGCAAATCTTCCACCATCTAATGGAACCAAGGGTCTAAGCTCAGGCGGTATAACTGGTACAATTGTTAAAATCATCCATTCAGGTTTTTGACCAGTTTCTATGAATGATTCAATTAATTTGAGTCTTTTAACAGATCTCTCTTCAGCAACTTTTGACTTTGTCTCTTTAATATTTTTGATTAATAGGGCTTTTTCATCTTCTAAATTAAGTGATTTTAAAATTTCTAATATAGCCTCAGCTCCAATTCCAGCTGTAAAAGCCTCTTCGCCATATT
>CACELK010000016.1 GCA_902560245.1 uncultured Pelagibacteraceae bacterium | reverse complement strand
GCAGTTAAATTTAATCTTTTAAAAGTTCTTAAATAAGATAAAAAAAATTTATTATATGAGAAGAAAGCTTCTTTATCATCAATATCAAATGAATATGCATCTTTCATATAAAATTCTCTGCAACGCATAATTCCAAACCTTGGCCTTAGTTCGTCTCTAAATTTCCATTGGATATGATAAAGAAGTTGAGGTAAAGATTTATAAGATTTAATATTTGATCTAAATATATCTGTTATTAGCTCCTCATTTGTTGGGCCATATAACATTTCTCTATTCTGGCGATCTTTAATTCTTAACATTTCATCACCATAATCATCATAGCGACCACTTTCCTTCCAAATTTCACTTGATTGAATAGTTGGCATTAAAATCTCTTGGGCGCCAATTTTGTTTTGCTCATCCCTTACAATTTTTTCAATTTTTTTCATCACTTTAAAACCTAGTGGTAACCATGAATAAATTCCTGCTGACGATTGTTTAATCATTCCAACTCTAAGCATTAATTTGTGAGATTTTATTTTAGCTTCGGTTGGGTTATTTTTTAAAATTGGGATAAAAGCTTTTGATATATACATTTCAGGATATTATGTTTCTTATATCAAAATATTCAATTAAATTCTAACTAGATTGATATTGGTAAAAGGTTTTTTTCCTGTTTTTTCTTTAGAATATTTTCTACAAACTATTTTAAGTGCATCAATTAGATTGGTTTCTTGTTTTTTGCTATTCAATGAGTATGTTTTTGTAGTATTTTCAATTTCGTCCTCTAAGCCATTTATAAAATCATCAGTTTTAACAACTGGTAATCCTTTATATGTTAAAATAGGTCTTTGGTGAATATTCCCCTTAGGGGTTACCATAATTGTCACCTCCATATATCCGTTATTACTTAAGTTTTTTCTATCCTTTATAGACTGCGAACTTTCATCTACGCTTATATTGCCATCAAGGTACAATCTTCCGCTTGGAGCTTTATCGTAAATTTCAGGTTTTTCACCTGGAAAAAGTTTAACTATGTCGCCATTTTCAACTTGTATTGGGTAAGGCACCTGCATATCTTTTGCAAAACTTATATGCTCAATCATATGTCTATGCTCGCCATGAACAGGAATTACACATTTTGGTTTAACCCAATTGTACATATCTTTTAAATCCTCTCTATTTGGATGACCTGAAACATGTACAAATTCACTCTCTTCAGAAATTACTTCTACTTCGTCTTTTACGAGCTGATTGTGTAATTTATATAATTTTTTTTCATTACCTGGAATTATTTTAGAAGAAAATATAACTGTATCACCTTTTTCAACTATTACATCTGGATGAGTATGTGAAGAAATTCTCATCATTGCACCCATTGGTTCACCCTGACTTCCTGTGCACAAGTAAACAATTTTCTCTCTTGAAAAATTTTTTGCTTCTCTAGGATCAACTGGTTCTATCACATCTTTTAAATATCCACATTGTCTTGCAGCTTTGTAAATTCTATGCATTGATCTTCCTACTAAAGAAATTTGTCTACCAGTTTTTTCAGCACAGTAGAAAATTGTCTCCATACGGGCAACATTAGATGCAAAAGATGTTACTATAATTCTTTTTTTTAGTCTGCTCATAATATTATACAAGCTTTTTCTTACATCCAATTCTGAACCTGACCTTCCTACACTAAAAACATTAGTGGAGTCACATATCATTGCTAGAACACCTTCTTTCCCAATTTCCTTTAATCTTTCAGAATTAATTTTACCTCCTATCAAAGGGTTTGGATCTACTTTCCAATCACCAGTATGAAGTACCGCTCCACCTGGGGTTTTAATTCTTAAACCATTAGGTTCTAAAATTGAATGAGTTAAAGTTATATACTCAATTTCAAAAGGGTCTAATTTAACTTTGCCATTTAGATCAACAATATTTAAATAATTTTCAATATCTATATTTTTTTCTTTAAACTTTTCTTTAATTAACAAAGCCGTAAACTTAGTTGCAAAAATTTTACATTTAAGCTTTGGCCACAAATGTGCAATAGCGCCTATATGATCTTCATGAGCGTGTGTTAAAATTATTCCAAGCAGGTTTTCCTTTCTATCAACTATAAAACCTGGATCTGCATAGATGAGATCAATACCTGGCAAACTATCATCTGCAAATGTAACTCCAATATCTACAATTATCCATTTATGCTCGCTAGGTTTGCCGTACGCGAAAAGATTCATGTTCATTCCAATTTCGCCTGAACCACCAAGTGGACAAAATAAAAATTCTTCTTTCATTTATAATTTATTAAATCAGTAGCTTTAAGAAGTCCATTAATAGTAATATCCTTATCCACTTTAATATTTGATCCTAATGATCTCCTAAATAAATAAGAAAATCCTCCAGTAATAATTATTTTAAAAGGCTTTCTTGTTTCTTTTTTAATTAAACTTAAAATATTGTCAATAAGACCACTGTAACCCCAAAAAAAACCAGACCTAACTGCTGAGATTGTATTTATACCAATTACTTTACTAGTTTTTTTTAAATTAATTTTGGGTATAAGGCTAGCTTTATCTATTAAAGTTTTCAGAGATAACTTGACTCCTGGAGCAATTACACCTCCGTGGTATACATTTTTGATTAATACATCGAAAGTAGTAGCAGTTCCAAAATCAAGAATTATATGATTTTTTTTCTTATTAAATGCTCCTATGGCATTAGCTAGACGGTCTGAACCAATCTGGTTTCTATTTACTTTAATTTTAATAAACCGTTTTAATGGCAGACTTTTCAGTTCTATACAGTTTATTTTGTAATATCTTTTAAAAAAAGTATTTATTTTTTTAAACGAAATTGGAACAACGCTTGAAAATAAACATTTTTGAACTTTATTCTTATTAAAATTTATTTTTTTAAATTTTTTTTTTAAGAAATTAAAATTAATTTGATTTGTTTTTAGAACTATTCTTTTAATAATTTTTTTTTTAGAATTTGCAAAACAAATTTTAGTCTCAGTATTACCTATATCCCCAACTATTATCATATAATTTTGCTCAATGAATATGAAGTTAATTTTGGTATTAGTTTTTCATACATTTTTATTAATTTAGAAATAATTTTTTTTTTACTAACTTTTTTTTTTGTTATTTCTTTCAAATTAGTCGTTGGGTAGTTTGCTAATTTTGGACTTTTAACTAAATTAATACCTATTCCAACTATCATATATTTATTTTTACCCTTTTGAATTATTTCTTGAAGAATTCCAGAAACTTTTTTTTTATTTACTAATAAATCATTTGGATTTTTAATAGTTATTGTTTTATTAATATAAACAGATAACAATTTTTTAATAACCTTACAGTTAATTTTTGTCATTTTTTTTATATTATAATTGTTATCAAATTTAAAAAATACACTTACGAAAATATTTCCTTTGTATGAAATCCATTTTTTTCCGTATCTACCTCTTCCTTTTTTTTGGTAATCAGTAATTACTATACCTGAATTATGGTCATAATTTTTTATAATTTTAGCTGCTAAACTATTTGTGCTATCAATTTTTTTATAAACAAATCTTTTTAAAATCATATGATTATTTCAATTTTTGAAACAATTTCAATCAGTTTGCTAGGATAAATAAAATAAAATAAAATTATTATTGTGGAAGCTATTAATGTTAATTTTAGTCCTAAATTATAATCTTTGTCATATATGATTTTTTCTTGATCAAAATACATTATTTTAACTATTCTCAAATAGTAAAATGCTGCAATTACAGTTGATAGCAATCCTAATATTGCTAAAAAATACATTGACTGATCAATTACAGCTTTAAAAATATAAAATTTTGCAAAAAAGCCAGCTAATGGTGGGATTCCAGCTAATGAAAATAAAATTATAAGTAATGACAAAGCAATTAATGGATGATTTTTTGATAATCCAGATAAATCATCCATATCTTCGTAATATTTGTTATCTTTTTTCAGCATAAAAAGAAAACTAAAAAATCCTAAATTCATAATTAGATAAATTGAAATATAAAATACAGAACTTTGAACTCCTTGATTTGTACCTGTGCAAATTCCAGCCAGTACATATCCCATATGTCCAATTGAACTATAAGCTATCAGTCTTTTAAGATTTTTTTGACCAATGGCTGCAACTGCGCCAAAAATCATCGATGCAACAGATAAAAAAATTATTATAATTTGCCATTGATCTATTACATTTATAAAAGGAACATATAAAAATCTTATAAATACAGTTAAAGCTGCTATTTTTGGTGCTATAGCAAAAAATAATGTCACCGAAGTTGGAGAGCCCTCATAAACATCAGGAGCCCACATATGAAAAGGGACGGCAGAGATTTTGAAAGCAAGACCTACAAGTATAAAAACTATACCAAAAGTTAATCCATATTGGTCACCAATCATTGCTGAAGATATTTGATCAAAATTTGTTGATCCAGAAAATCCATATATTAAAGAACATCCATATAACAATAAACCAGATGATAAAGCGCTTAATACAAAATATTTAAGACCTGCTTCTGAAGATTTAATCTGATCTCTATTAAAAGATGCCAATACATACAAAGCAAGTGACTGTAGTTCTAGACCAAGGTAAAAAACTATCAAATCATTAGAGCTTATCATTACCATCATGCCTAAAATTGAGGATAATATAAGTATTGGATATTCAATTTGGAATAATTTGAGTACCTTTAAAAATTTTGAAGACGTAATTAAAATAAAAATACCTGATAAAATTGTCAAAATTTTCATATATGATGACAAGTAATCAATTTTATACCCTCCATTAAAAAGGTTTAAGTTGATTTCTAAAGGATAATTTAGAATTAGAATTAGAGCTCCAACAAGAGATAAAACTGATAAATTATTAATTAAGCTAGAGCTATTTTTTTTAAATACACCCAAAATTAATAAAGACATAATAGATAATGAAGTAAATATTTCGGGGTAAATAAAATTAAGCTTATCCATTATTTTTATTCGTAAAATTTAAATTATAATTATATGTATCGATTAAATTTGCTATTGAAACCTCAATTGTATTTAATAATGGCTCGGGGTAAATTCCAAAAAAAATTATAGGAAATACTAGACTGGTCAATATAAATAATTCAGATTTATTTAAATCTTTTATTTTTATTAAGTTTTCATTCTTAACATTACCAAAAACTACTCTTTTGCATAACCACAGCATATAAGCTGCACATAAAATAACTCCCAAAGTTGCAATTGCTGCAACAAAAAAATTATCTTTAAAAACACCAATTAAAACTAAAAATTCTCCAATAAAACCACTTGTTCCGGGTAAACCAATTGCAGAAAGAGAAAAAATAATAAATAATAATGAATATTTTGGCATTGTTGTTGCAAGACCACCATAATTACTTATTAATCTTGAATGAGATCTTTCGTAAAGTACACCTACAGAAAAAAATAAAGCTGCAGATACAAGTCCATGACTAATCATTTGAATTAAACTTCCTTCTAAACCTTGCTGAGTTAGTGTAAAAATTCCTAGTGTTACGTACCCCATGTGTGCAACAGAGGAATAAGCAATTAATTTTTTCATGTCCTCTTGTACAAGAGCTACTAGAGAAGTGTATATTATTGCAACAACACTAAGAGTATATACTAATGGTGTAAAAAAATCTGATGCAGCTGGAAACAACCCAATTGAAAATCTTAAAAAACCATAACCAGCCATTTTAAGCAATATTGCAGCCAAAAGTACAGATCCCGTAGTTGGGGCTTCAACGTGTGCATCTGGTAACCAAGTATGAACTGGCCACATAGGAGTCTTGACAGCAAAAGAACTAAAAAAGGCTAACCACAAATAATTTTGAAAATTAGGATCTATACCCATTTCATATAATTTAATAAAATCTGTAGTACCTTTTGATAAAAAAATAAAAATTATACCAATTAACATCAATACAGAACCAAGAAGTGTAAATAAAAAAAATTTAAATGCTGAGTAGACTCGTCTGTTACCTCCCCAAATACCAATAATTAAAAACATTGGTATTAAACCACCTTCAAAAAATAAATAAAAAATCACCAAATCTAATGAACAAAATACGCCTAGCATTAGGCTTTCCATTATGAGTATTGATATTAAAAAATCTTTTAATCTAAATTTTATGTTATTATTTGCTGATATAATACATAAAGGGGTTATAAAAGTTGTTAAAACTATAAATAAAATTGATATTCCATCAATACCAACTTTATAATTGAAAAATCCTTTCAACCATTCTTTTTCTTCAACAAATTGAAAATCGTGTGTTGAATTATCAAATAAATACCAAACATAAATAGAAATAATAAAGTTTACAAATGCTGTAAATAACGCAACATATTTAATAATCTGCTTGCCTGTAACAGTGGTTTCTTTACCAAAAAAAATAAATAAAGCACCTATAGAAGGTAATAAAATAATCGATGACAAAATAGGAAAATTCATTAATTTAAAATCAGAAAAGTTAATAAAGCTGAAAAACCCAAAAGCATGATAAATGCATATTGATAGATAAAACCACTTTGAAATTTTTTAGCTTTCAATGATAAGGTTTGAATTATATTTGAAATTCCATCTGGTCCAAATCTATCAATTGTTTTTAAATCAATATATTTCCAAAAAAATAATCCAATTTTTTTGAGGGGTTTAATAAATATTATATCATATAATTCGTCAAAATACCATTTGTTAAGAAAAAAATTGTATAAAAAATTATTTGATTCTTTAATCATGATAGTCAGATTTTTATTTTTTAAAAATAAATAATATGAAATTGGAATAGAAATCGTTACTAAAATTGGTGTGATATATATTATTGATAGTGGTGGGTGTTCAGCGCTTAATGGATTTAAAAATTTAATCGAATCTTTCCAAAAAATAAATGGGTTAGAAGTATTAATAAAAAAATCTTTAAATACAAAACCTGCAAAAATTGATCCTATGGCAAGAATAATTAAAGGAACCAGCATAACAAATGGTGACTCTTTAATTTGAGCTTGATCAATATTTTCATTTTTATAATCGCCATGAAAGGTTTTGAAAATTAATCTCCAAGAATATATTGAAGTTAAAAAAGCTGTAAAAATACCTACGAATGCAGCTAAAATTCCAGTGGCATTTCCTCTAAGATATGCAAACTCTATTATTGCATCTTTTGAATAAAAACCTGAAAGCAAAGGAAATCCGGTTAATGCTAAAGTACCTATGACCATTAAAGACCATGTATAAGGAAGTTTTTTCCATACTGATCCCATTTTGGTAATATCTTGCTCATCTTTGAAAGCATGTATCACTGATCCCGATCCTAAAAATAATAATGCCTTAAAAAAAGCATGAGTAAATAAATGAAACATAGCTACATTGTATGCCCCAACACCGGTTGCAAAAAACATGTATCCTAATTGGCTACATGTTGAATATGCTATAATTTTTTTAATATCAGTTTGAACAAGAGCTATAGTGGCCGCAAAAAAGGCTGTCGACATACCAATTATAGTTATTACGTTTAATGCTATAGTTGAATATTCAAAAATTGGTGAACATCTTACAACTAAAAAAACTCCAGCAGTAACCATAGTTGCAGCATGAATAAGTGCAGAAACTGGTGTTGGTCCCTCCATTGCATCTGGCAACCAAGTATGTAAAAAAATTTGAGCTGATTTGCCCATAGCACCAATAAACAATAGTAAACAAATCAAATCTATAGCATTAAAAGAGATACCGAAGATTAAAATATTATTATCTATATAACTAGGAATTTGGTTAAATACATCAGAATAATTTAGGGTGCCGAATAAGTAAAATATTAAAAAAATTCCAAGAGCAAATCCAAAGTCACCAACTCTATTAACCAAAAAGGCTTTTATAGCAGCTGAATTTGCACTTTCTTTTCTAAACCAAAAGCCTATTAAAAGGTATGAACAAAGACCTACACCTTCCCATCCAAAAAATAATTGTAAAAAGTTATCAGCAGTTACTAAAGTTAGCATTGCAAAAGTAAATAATGACAAATAAGACATGAATCTTGGTTTGTGTTGATCATGTGACATATAACCAATAGAATAGATATGAACTAATGCTGAAATTAAAGTTACAACTACTAGCATAACAGCTGATAATGTATCGATTTTTATAGACCAATTTACACTTAATGTTCCTGAGTTAATCCAAGGCATTATTAAAGTGTTGCTTTCATAATTATTAAAAATTACATCGTAAAATATTATTAATGATAAAAATGCTGATATTGATACAAATAAAGATGTAACTACTTCGGAAATTCTGTCCCCAATGATCTTTCCAAAAAAACCAGAAATAATAGCTGCAGTTAATGGGAGAAATAAAATTATATTTTCCATCTTACCCTTTTAAAGTTTGAATTTCTTCAACATCAATATTTGAAGTATTTCGATAATAAACAACTATAATAGCTAAACCTATTGCAGCTTCAGCTGCAGCTACTGTAAGAATAAATAGGGTAAAAACTTGTCCTGCTAAATCATTTAAAAAAATTGAAAAAGATACTAAATTAATATTTACTGCTAATAGGATTAATTCAACGCTCATTAAAACAACAATTATATTCTTTCTATTTAAAAATATACCAGCAATACCTATTGAAAAAATAATTGCTCCAAGAGTCAAATAATGTCCTAATCCAATATCAACCATCTAAATCTACTCCTTTATTGGTTGGAACGTCTTTAAGTTCAACACTATCTGATCGTTCTCTTGAAATTTGCGAAAAATAATTTTGTTTTTTTAAGCCTAATCTTTTTCTAAAAGTAAGAACAATTGCCCCAATCATTGCTACTAATAAAATCATTCCACTTAACTGAAATAAGTGGATATAATCAGTATATAAAACATTGCCTATCGAATGTGTGTTAGAAATACCAATATTGGGAGATAACATCAAAGATGATGAGACATTCGGTTTAAATTTCCATCCACCAATTACAATAATTAATTCAAAAAAGATTATAACACTTATTAAAACTCCAATTGGAATATGTTTTGAGCTTCCTATAGAGCTAAACCATTGTTTTTTTTGCTGAGCAACATTTAACATCATGACAACAAAAAGAAATAATACTGCAACTGCTCCTACATAAACTATTAACATGATCATTCCTAAAAATTCTGCTCCAATCATTATGAAGAGGCACGAAATGCTTATAAAATCTAGAATCAAAAAAAATACAGAATGAACTGTATTTTTTGAAACTGTTACCATAATTGCGGAAAAGATTGCTATAAAAGAAAAAATATAAAAAAAAAAGGAGTGTGCCAACATAATTTTTATCTATATGGATTGTCTGCCTTTATATTCGCTGCTAGTATACTTTCCCATCGATCCCCATTGTCGAGTAATTTTTCCTTATTATAATAAAGCTCTTCTCTTGTTTCTGTGCTAAACTCGAAATTTGGGCCTTGGACAATAGCATCTACAGGACAGGATTCTTCACATAAACCACAATATATACATTTCATCATATCAATGTCGTATCTAGTAGTTTTTCTACTGCCATCCATTCTTTCAGTAGACTCAATTGTAATAGCTTGAGCTGGACAAACAGCTTCACAAAGTTTGCAAGCAATACACCTCTCTTCACCATTGGGGTATCTCCTTAAAGCATGTTCTCCCCTAAATCTCGGGCTAATTTTTCCTTTCTCAAAAGGATAATTAATCGTTTTTTTACTCTTAAAAATTTCTTTTATTGCAATTATTAGTCCACTTAAAAAGTCAATTAAAAAAATTGTTTTAAAAAATCTTGAGATTTTCATATTTAAATCACAGGTAATAAATTAAAATAAAATAAATATGACGCAGTAATGACAACCCAGAAAAGGGAAAATGGAAGAAATATTTTCCAACCCAGTTTCATTAATTGATCGTATCTATATCTTGGTACAATCGCTTTTACTAATGAAAATAATATAAATAAAAATAACATTTTTAAAATAAGCCATAAAAAATCTGGAAGAATATTAAAAGGAAAAGCATCTATAGGAGATAGCCATCCACCTAAAAATAAAAGTGATCCCAGAGCACACATTAATAATATATTTGCATATTCGCCTAACCAGAACATTGCATACATCATTCCAGAATATTCTGTTTGATAACCAGCAACTAATTCTGCCTCTGCCTCGGGCAAATCAAATGGTGGTCTGTTAGTCTCAGCTAAAGCTGAAATGAAAAAAATAACAAACATAGGAAATAATGGAATTATGAACCATATATCTTTTTGAGCAAGAACAATATCTGTTAAATTAAGTGAGCCAACACAAAGTAATACATTTATAATTATAACACCAATTGATACTTCATATGATACCATTTGTGCAGCTGATCTAATTGAACCTAAAAAAGGATATTTTGAATTTGAAGCCCAACCACCCATGATAATTCCATACACACCCAAAGAAGAAACTGCAAACAAGTAAAGTATTCCAACATTAATATCTGCAATTACAAAATTTTCACCAAAAGGGATAACAGCCCAAGCTATTAATGCTAGAGTCATTGTCACAATTGGCGCAAGTATAAAAATAATTTTATTTGCGCTCGCTGGAATAATAATTTCTTTAAAGAGATATTTTAAAGCATCCGCTAACGATTGAAATAAACCAAATGGTCCAACTACGTTGGGACCTCTTCTTTTTTGAACAAACGCCCAAACTCTTCTATCTAGCCACACTACCATCGCAACTGCTGTTAAAACTGGCAACAATAAAAATAAAATTTTATAAGTTTCGGATAAAAAGATATTTATATAGTTTATCATTTAACCTTCGGTTCCTGTTGATTTAATACTTAGCTTTTCATTTCTACATTTAAACATTGTTTTTGAAGCTCTTGCTACTACATTAGAGTAATAATAATCTATATCAAAAACTTTGAGCTCTTCGTCTTTAAAATTTAAATTATTAAAATCTATAGTTTTAGATATTAAATTCTTCTCTTTCATTAGATTTAAGTAATTAATCAAACTACTTTCTAAATCATCTTTATTTTTGAATAATTTTTTATTAGATATAGCATAACTTAAATCATTAATAATTTCCCAATCTTCTCGTGCCTGTCCTGGTGGAAATGAAGCTTTGTAAGCTTTTTGTAATCTACCTTCTAAATTTGTAAAATAGCCATCCTGTTCCGTATAGGCAGCCCCAGGAAGTATTATATCAGCTATTTCAGCTCCACTATCTCCATGACTACCTAGGTAAACTATAAATTCATTCTTTTTTTTAAACTTTAAGTTATCTTGACCTAGTAAAAAAACTATGTCGTATTTATTATTTTCTAAATTTGAAAGAACTTGATTATTTCCATCTTTAGTTTGGTAAATTCCCAAATCATAACTTCCCACTGTAGATGCATTTTGGCTAATTATATTTAAAGAATTCCATTGATCATTTATTTTATCGTTAGTGTATAAAAAGTTCTTTATGGACTCACAAATATATTTCGATGAATTTGAAATCAAAACTGACTCTCCAATAATAATTATTGGTTTTTTTGCTGATTTAATTTCATTTGATATTGGATGTTTATCTTCGACAATTTCTTTTATGTCTAAAATTTTACCTCTTAGAAATTCGTAAGGATAGGTTAAGTCTCCTAAATTATTTAGGGAAAATATTTTAGTTTTATTTTTTAAATAAGCTTTTCTTATACGCGCATTTAACATTGTCGCTTCATATCTAGGATTTGTTCCTACAAGAAAAATTAAATCACTTTCTTCAATCCCATTAATACTCGAATTAAATAAATAATTCTCTCTTTTTTCAGGATTCAGATAGATATGATTGTTTCTTGATTCTAAATCTTTTGATTCAAGACATTTATTAAAGAATTCTTTGAAAATAAATAAAGTCTCCATACTATTTAAATCTCCAGTAAAACCACATATTTTATTTTTATCTGTCTCATTAATCTTAGCTTTAATGATATTTATAGCTTCATTCCATGTCGCTTTATCAAATTTATTATTATATTTTATAAGCGGAGTATCTAATCTTTGATTACTTAGTCCGTCACATGCATATCTTGTTTTATCTGAAATCCATTCCTCATTAATGTCTTCGTTCACTCTTGGTAAAATCCTTTTTACTTCCCATCCATAAGTATCAACTCTTATATTTGATCCTAAAGCATCCATTACATCAATTGACTCAGTTTTTTTTAATTCCCAAGGTCTTGCTTCAAAAACATAAGGTTTTGAAGTCAATGCCCCCACAGGACAAAGATCAACTACATTTGCAGATAATTCTGACTGCATTGATTTTTCTAGGTAGGTGGTTATTTGCATGTTTTCTCCTCTACCTATTGCACCTAGTTCGGGGACCCCTGCTATTTCTGTGGCAAATCTTACACACCTGGTACAATGAATACATCTAGTCATTTGGGTTTTTATTAATGGTCCCATATTCTTTTCAGGTACAAATCTTTTATTCTCTTTATATCTAGATTTATCTATACCATAAAAAAGTGACTGATCTTGTAAATCACATTCTCCCCCTTGATCACATACAGGACAGTCCAAAGGATGGTTTGCAAGAAGAAACTCCATAACACCTTTTCTTGATTTTTCTACTAGCTTAGTATTTGTTTTTATATTCATGCCTTCGGAGGCGGGCATTGCACATGATGCTACAGGCTTTGGAGATTTTTCTATTTCAACTAAACACATTCTGCAATTACCAGCTATAGATAATTTTTCATGATAACAAAATCTTGGAATTTCTACTCCAGCTTGTTCACACGCTTGTAGAACAGTTAAACCTTCTTCAATCTCAATATCTTTATTGTTAACTTTTAATTTAAGCATTTTTTTTTTCTAATAAATGTTGGTCTACTAAATAAGGAATTTTTCTATTTCTACTTACCATAGGATTAAAATTATTTCTTTTTTCAATTTCCTTTTTAAAATGTCTTAAAAGACCTTGTACTGGCCATGCAGATCCTTCACCAAAAGCACAAATGGTATGACCTTCGATTTGCTTAGTTACATCCATTAACATATTTACTTCATCTCTAGAGGCTTCACCTTTTGCCATTCTTTCTAACATTCTCCACATCCATCCAGATCCCTCTCTACAAGGTGTACATTGTCCACAACTTTCATGTTTGTAAAACCTAGCAATTCTAGCAAAACATTTGATTATATCTTGATCATTATTAATCACTACAATTCCAGCAGTCCCTAATCCACTTTTTTCTGCTACAAGTGAGTCAAAATCCATTTTAATAGTATCACAAATCTTTTTTGGTAATAGTGGCATTGAAGAGCCTCCAGGAATTACAGCTTTTAAATTTTCCCACCCTCCAACTACACCTCCAGCATGAGTTTCAATTAGTTCTTTTAAAGGTATTCCCATTTCCTCCTCGACATTACAAGGATTGTTGACATTTCCTGATATACAATAAATTTTAGTTCCAGTATTTTTAGGTCTTCCTAATGAAGCAAACCATTTTGCTCCTTTTCTTAAAATAGTTGGTACTACAGAGATTGTCTCAACATTATTGATGATTGTTGGACAACCATATAATCCAATTAACGCAGGAAAAGGTGGTTTTAATCTGGGCTGACCCTTTTTGCCCTCAATACTTTCAAGCAAGGCTGTTTCTTCACCACAAATATAAGCTCCAGCACCGTAATGAATATAAACATCCAATTCCCAATCCATTCCACAGGCTTTTTTTCCTAAAAGATTGTTTTTGTATGCCTCATCTATAGCTTTTTGTAAATTTTGACCCTCTCTAAAATATTCTCCTCTAATATAAATGTAACATTTGTTTGCATTAATTGCATAAGAGGAAATCATGCAGCCTTCTAGTAATTTATGAGGTTCAAATCTTAATATATCTCTATCCTTACAAGTTCCTGGTTCTGACTCATCCGCGTTTATAACCAGATAATGAGGTCTTGAACCTACTTCTTTTGGAGCAAAAGACCATTTTAAACCGGTTGGAAAACCAGCTCCACCCCTTCCTCTTAATTCTGATGATTTAATTTCGTTGATGATCCAATCTCTTCCTTTTTCACAAAGTTCCTTTGTGCTAGACCAATCTCCCCTTTTAATGGCCGATTTTAAATCGGATCCTTGATCATTATATAAATTTTTAAATATTCTATCTTGGTCTTTAAGCATTTTTAATATCTAGTAAAGTTTTTCTATTATTTTCAGGTTCACTATTAAGCCTGCCCCTATACGAGCCAGGTTTTGGTGATTCTCCTTTAATAAGTTGATCTAAAATTTTTAAAGTTTTTTCTTTATTCAAATCTTCAAAGTAATCATTGTTAATTTGCATCATTGGAGCATTAACACAAGCACCTAAACATTCTACTTCTACCCAAGAACAACTTTTGTCATTTGATAATTCATTTTCATTCTCGGATATTTTCTCTTTACAAGCTTGCACAAGCTCGTAAGCACCTCTAATCATACAGGGTGTTGTTGTACACACTTGTATAAAGTTTTTGCCTACCGGAGATAAATTGTACATTGAGTAGAATGTTGCTACCTCAAAAACTTTAATATAGGGAACATTTAAAAGTTTTGCTATATATTTCATTGCCGCTAAAGGTATCCAGTTTTGATTTTGCTCTTGTGCAATGTAAAGTAGAGACATTACTGCACTTTGTTGTTTTCCTTGAGGATAATTAGAAATAGATTTTTTTACCCTCTCTAAGTTTTTATCACTAAATTCAAAATCTTCAGGTTGTTCTTTAGAAATTTTTTTTAAGCTCATCTGTCAATTTCTCCAAATACTATATCTAATGAACCTAATACAGCAGGAACATCAGCTAGCATGTGTCCTTTGATTAAATAATCCATTGCCTGCAAATGTGAAAAACCTGGGGCTCTAATTTTACATTTATAAGGTTTATTTGAACCATCTGAAATCAAATAAACTCCAAATTCACCCTTTGGTGCTTCAACTGCTGTATAAATTTCATCCTCATCTACTCTGTAACCTTCTGTAAAAAGTTTAAAATGATGTATTAAAGCTTCCATTGACTCTTTAAGTTCTTTTTTTGGAGGTGGACTTATTTTACCGTCAGGTGCTTTTATTGGTCCTTTTGGTATTCTTGACAAGCATTGATTAATAATTTTAACACTTTCACGCATTTCTTCTATTCTGCAAACATACCTATCGTAGCAATCACCATTTTTCCCTATTGGTATTTTAAATTCTAACTGATCATAACATTCGTAAGGCTGGGATTTTCTTAAATCCCAAGGCACACCTGAACCTCTTAACATTACCCCTGAGAAAGAATAATCAAGAGCGTCTTCTTTAGTAACTATACCAATATCTACATTTCTTTGTTTAAATATTCTATTGTCAGTAAGTAGTGTTTCTAAGTCGTCTATAATTTTTGGAAAATTATCACAAAACTTTGCAATATCCTTTTCAAGTAATCCTGGAATATCTTGATGAACACCTCCTGCTCGGAAATAATTTGCATGTAACCTAGAGCCTGAAGCACGTTCATAAAAAGTCATAAGAGTTTCTCTTTCCTCAAAACCCCATAAAGATGGAGTTAAAGCTCCAACATCGAGAGCTTGAGTTGTAATGTTTAATATATGACTTAATATTCTACCAATTTCACAAAAGATAACTCTTATATACTGTGCGCGAATTGGAACTTCAATTTTTAATATTTTTTCAATAGCAAGAGCAAAAGCATGCTCTTGATTCATCGGTGCAACATAATCTAATCTATCAAAATAAGGAACAGCTTGCATATAAGTTTTATTTTCAATTAATTTTTCAGTTCCTCTATGTAGTAATCCTATATGAGGATCCGCCTTTTCTACAACCTCACCATCAAGTTCAAGTATTAATCTTAAAACACCGTGAGCAGCAGGATGCTGAGGACCAAAGTTTAGATTTAAAGTTTTTGATTTTTTTGCCATTAATCTTTTTTAACTTCCTTTCTGATATATTTTGTTCCTTCCCATGGGCTTTGGTAATCAAAATTTCTATAATTTTGCTCTAATTTTACTGGTTCATAAATAACTTTTTTTTCTGTTTCGCTATATCTAACCTCCTTATCACCTGTTAAAGGAAAATCTTTTCTTAATGGAAAGCCCTCGAATTGATAATCGGTCAATATACGTCTTAAATCTGGATGGTCTTTAAATTTAATACCATACATATCAAAAACTTCTCTCTCCATCCAATTTGCTGCAGGAAAAATTTTAGTTAACGAAGTTACAAATTCATTTTCATTTATAGCAAAACTAAGAACAATCCTTTGATTATGCTGATGACTTAAAAATAAATATATCATTTTAAATCTTTGCTGTTTTTCAGGATAGTCAACTGCTGTAATGTCAATTAATTGTCTAAACTTAGTATCTTTGTTTATTTTTAAAAAAGTTACTACATCTAATAAATCTTCATGGTCTATTTTTAGATATAATTGATTATGGGTAATTTTTGACTCATTTATTTTTGTTGCAAGTTCAGAATTAATTTTTTTTTCTAGATCATTTAAATTTTTCATAAATTATCTTTCTAATGAACCTTTATTTCTAATTTTTTTCTGTAACTGTAAAATTCCATATAACAGGGCTTCAGCAGTAGGTGGACACCCAGGAACATAAACATCTACAGGAACTATCCTGTCACAACCTCTTACTACAGAATAAGAAAAATGATAATATCCACCTCCATTTGCACAACTACCCATAGATATAACATACCTTGGTTCTGGCATTTGATCGTAAACTTTCCTTAGTGCAGGTGCCATTTTATTTGTTAATGTACCAGCAACAATCATTACATCAGATTGCCTTGGCGACGCTCTTGGGGCAGCACCAAATCTTTCTAGATCATATCTGGGCATTGATGTTTGCATCATTTCTACAGCACAACAAGCAAGACCGAATGTCATCCAATGCAGAGATCCTGATCTTGACCAATTTATAAGATTGTCCAATGATGTGGTAATAAAACCCTTTTCACTAAAGTCTTTAGCTAATTCTCTAAATTCTTCAGGAATTTTTTTAAAATTTTCCTCTGATGAAATCATAATTAAATTTATTATTTATTCCCAATCTAAAGCACCCTTTTTCCATTCATAAATAAAGCCTACTGTGAGAATGAACAAAAAGATCATCATTGAACAAAAACCTAGAAGACCAATTTTTCCTAGTGAGATAGCCCAAGGGAATAAAAAGGCTATTTCTAAATCGAAAATAATAAACAAGATTGCCACTAAATAGAATCTTATATCGAATTCCATTCTTGAGTCATTGAAAGGTTCAAAACCACACTCGTATGGTGATAGTTTTTCTGGGTCAGGTTTTTTTGGTGAAAAAACGAAATTGAATACAATAAAACTTACACTTAATCCGAAAGCTATAAATAAAAATATCGTAATTGATAAATAATCTTTTAAAAATTCTGAAAGCATTAGACTCTATATAACACCTTTTTTTGTTAAATTAAGTGCGTTAAGGTTGCATTTTTTAGCAATAATATGGAAAAATAAGGTAATGGCGGGAGTGACGGGACTCGAACCCGCGACCTATCGCGTGACAGGCGATCGCTCTAACCAACTGAGCTACACCCCCGTAATTTTGGTGGGCAGTAAAGGACTCGAACCTTTGACCCCCTCGGTGTAAACGAGATGCTCTACCAACTGAGCTAACCGCCCTTTTCACCAAAAAAATTTAGGATAAGTTTTATTATACCCTTTACTAATTTCAAGCAACTTAAAATATCAAGTAAAACATGAACAGAAATATGAAAAAACACACTAAATTAAAATTCTAAATGTTTATATATGATATTTGCGATTTTTTCACTTCCAGAAATAGTAGTATGAACGTCATCAAAAAAATCACCTTCACTCATAACTTGGACCAACTCGTCTAGTAATACAATCTTATAATTATTTTTTCTTACAAATTTTTTTATTTCCTGATTTGCTAAAAAAAGTCTTCTATCTGATAGACCATCAAATTTTATTTGTGTAATAAAAATTGGAATAAAGTTTGACTCGATTATTACTTCATTTAAGTTTTCTAGTCTATTATTCAATAATTTCAAATATTCTTTTTCATCATCTGATAAATTTTTAGAATGTTTTTTTAAAGCTACTGAATAATTAATATAATTAAAGTTTTTATATAATTCGTCAAAAGTTTTTTTTCATAAATAATTGTATTTTTTGGGAAATATTTATTTTCAATTTTTTTTATTTTTTCTAAAAAAAAACTATTATTTTTTATATAATCTCTTATTTTTTTAATCGTTTCAGTGCTGTGCTGTCTGTCATAAAATCTATGAATTTCATCATCAGGGAAACTTCTGTCGTTTATTCCTAGATAAAAAATTACATATTCAGGATTAAAGTTTGGTATTTTTTTAAACCAGTGCTTAAAATCATAAGCATATCCCCTAATAGATTTACCGTTTGTAGATGCATTATAAATTTTTTTTGATATGTTATCATTTATAAGTAACTGGTTTAAAACACCAACAATACTTTTTTCCCTTGGCTTCCAAATTTCTGCTCCAGTACTTCCTCCTTCAAATATTATTTTTACATCTTTAGGGTTAAACTCTTCTCCAATGAAACCATAAAAATTTCTTTTGTAAATAAAATCTATTTTTTCGTTATTGTATTGGATTCTACTGTATTTAATAATTTTATTTCTTTCTGACCTCATGTAAATCCCAAAATTATTTTGTTTGAACCAGTATCCAAAAATTATTTCACAAAAAATAATTAAGATGAAAAAAATGATTAAATTTGAAAATAGTATAAATGAATATTTTTTTACTAAACTCATTGATTATATATTAAATAAATTTATAAAAATTATAAGTTTATATATTTAACTAATTATTGAATACTAGCTTGAGATTTATCTTC
>CACELK010000015.1 GCA_902560245.1 uncultured Pelagibacteraceae bacterium | reverse complement strand
ATTTCTAATTGGATGAGAGAATTGCCAAATCTTTTATGAAAAAAATTGAGGAACTTAAAAGCTTTTCAAAAGATATTAAGAGTAAAATTTTTTTTGATTATGATCTAAAAAAAACAAATTGGTTTAATATTGGAGGAATTGCAGCTGCTTATTTTAAGCCCGAAAGTCTTAACGAGCTTGTCTCTTTTTTGAAAAGATTTGGATCAAAGGAAAAAATATTTTTGTTAGGAGCAGGATCAAATATTCTTATTAAAGATAATTTATTTGAAGGAATTGTGATAAAATTAGGAAAAAAATTTTGTAACATATCACAATTATCAGATACAACTTTAGTGGCTGGAAGCGGAACCATTGACCGAAAATTATCAGAATTTGCTTGTCAAAATAATATTGGTGGACTTGAATTTCTCTCGTGTATACCAGGAACAATTGGAGGTGGATTAAGAATGAATTCAGGTTGTTTTAATAGAGAATTCAAAGATATATTACTCTCAATACAAGCTGTAGATAAAACTGGAAAAATTTTCACTATACCTTCATCTAAAATAAAATTTTTTTATAGAGGCAATGATTTAAGTAGTGATCTAATTTTTTTAAGCGCATCCTTCAAAGGTAAATTTGAAGATAAGCAGAAACTTCAAAAAAATATTGATGATTTTAAGAAAAAAAAAAATGAAGCACAACCATCGAAAATTAAAACAGGCGGCAGTACATTCAAAAATCCAATCAAGCTAACCAACGAAAAAGTTTGGAAACTAATTAAAAAATCAGTTCCACTAAATACTAAATTTGGTGATGCTGAAATTTCTCAAAAGCATTGTAATTTTTTTGTTAATAGTGGTAATGCGTCCTTTCATGATATGAAAAGATTAATAGATTTTGTCCAAGAAAAAGTGAAACTAAAAACTGGAATTGATATAGAAACAGAAATTGAGATAGTTGAATGAAAAAAAAAGTTATTGTTCTAGGTGGAGGAATATCTAAAGAGAGATTAATAAGCTTGGAAACAGCCAAAAGTGTTTGCGGAGTCCTAAAAAAAAATAAAAAATATAGAACAATATTTGCGGAACCCGATGAAAATTTCATAAAAAAAATAAAGAATTTTAAGCCTGACGTAATATTTAATGCTCTTCATGGTCAATTTGGTGAAGATGGTTATATTCAGACAATATTAGAGTCTCAAAAAGTTAATTATACACACTCAGGTGTTCTCTCATCCTCAATTGCAATGGATAAAGAAATTTCAAAAAAAATTTTTATAAGAAATAAAATTCTTACTCCTAAATATATAAAATATAATTTTGAAGAAAATAATATAATATCGATAGTTCAAAAAAAACTAAAGTTTCCTGTAGTTATTAAGCCTATAAATGAAGGATCAAGTGTTAATGTTTATATTTGTACAAAGAAAAATTTAATTAAAAATCTTAAAAAACTTAAGTTTTATAATGAAATTTTAATTGAGGAATTTATCCCTGGTAGAGAAATTCAAGTTGCAATTATGGGAAATAAAAAATTAGGAGCTATTGAATTAAAACCAAAAAGAAAATTTTATGATTATAAAGCAAAATATAGTGTTAAAGCAAAAACTAAGCATATCATCCCGGTTGCTTTAGAAAAAAAATATTTAAAAAAAATAATGGATATAGCATTTAAAGCACATAAATTAATTGGCTGTAGAGGCGTAACAAGATCTGACTTTAAATATTATAAAAAAAAATTCTATTTGCTTGAAATAAATACTCAGCCTGGAATGACAAAACTTTCTTTAGTTCCTGAAATTGCAAAATTTAGAGGAATAAATTTTGCAAATTTAATTGAATGGATATTAAATGATGCATCAAAAAATAGGTAAAAAGCAAAGACTGTATTTATATATTGTTATTTTTTTATTATTAAGCACATTAAATAATCATAAATTAGTAAAATCAGATTTTTTTAATTTTAAAATTAGTGAGATAAATGTTTTTGGACTTTCTGAAAAAAACAATTTAATTATTTCAGACAATATAAAAAATATAATTACTGAAAATATATTTTTAGTAAAAAAAGAATTTTTAACTGAAACACTTAAAAAAAATAGCTTAGTTAATTCTTTTGAGATCAAAAAAATTTTTCCTAATAAACTAAATATAAAAATAGAAAAAACTGAATTTTTGGCTATAACCAATATTAATGGTCAAAATTATTTTGTTGGATCAAACGGGAAATTGACAAAATACGAAAATACAAAAAAGAGTTTACCTTATATATTTGGGCTTGTTAATATTAGTAAATTTGTTGAGTTTGTTGAGGTTGTGAAAATTTCTAAATATAATTTTAATAGCATTAAAGAAATTTATTTTTATCCATCGGGCAGATGGGATATAAAAAATAATGATGGCCAGTTAGTCAAGTTACCATCTGAAAATTTGAAATTGAAACTTGATTCAATTAGCTTGCTACAAAAAAATGAAAATTTCAAAAATGCAAGAATAATTGATTTAAGGTTTAAAAATAAAATAATTGTAACTGATGATTGAAGAAGATAATGATATTTATTTAAGTTTAAGTAGCTCAGAGCTTAATGCAGGTGTATTTAGAAAATCTAATAATAATTTAATATTTTCTCATAGCCAAAACTATAATGACAACCTAATAGACGAAGATAAAAATTTTGAAAGACTAGAGTCAATAATTGAAAAAAACATCAAAAAAATTGAAAAAGATTTAAATTCTTTTGTTTCTAATATTTCTATAATGATAGAAACTAATGAAACAAATTCAGTATATATTTCTTTAATGAAAAAGCTTGATGATAAAAAAATTCAACAAAAAGATATTAAGTATCTTATCCAAGATGCAAAATCACAAATTATTAAAGCGTACCCCAACAAAGATATTATTCATATTATTATAAAAAAATACTTAATAAATGATTCAGAGTCTAATTTTATTCCTTACGATCAAGTATGCAATAAAATCAGTCTAGATATTGAATTTATTTGTATAACAAAAACTTTTGTTAAAAAAATCGAAAATTTATTTGCTAAACTTCAGGTAAACGTTAAAAAAATTATATGTTTAAAATATGTAAAGTCACTTTTTTTAGAAAAATATCCAAACAATATATGTGAGATTGGCTATAATTTAAGCAAGGGTTTTAATAAACAAGAAGTTGTAATTATCCCAAAAAAAATAGAAAAAAAGGGTTTTTTTGAGAAACTTTTTCATTTTTTTAACTAAAAGTCGTATTTTCTTGTAACATTTGTTGTTTTTATATTTATTTCTTTAACTTCTATAAGCTGATCATGTCAGTTTTAAACCAAAAAACTCTTTCAAAACCAATTATTTTCGATGGAGTAGGTTTGCATTCAGGAAACAAAGTCCATATGAAGATTAGGCCATCAGGACCGAACACAGGAATAGTTTTTAAAAGAACAGATATAAGAGAAAATAATATTATTATTCCCGGCATCTTTAACGTAAGTAGTGCACTTTACTGCACAACAATTTCAAATGATTACGGTGTAAAAATTTCAACAATTGAACATTTGATGGGAGCACTACATGGGACTGGTATAGATAATGCTTTAATAGAAGTGAATGGTGATGAGCTGCCTATTTTAGATGGATCTGCAAAACCTTTTGTAGATGAAATAAGCAGTGTGGGAGTCGATATTAGCAATGCACCAATTAAAGTTGTAAAGATAGAAAAAAAAATTACTTTTCAGGATGGACCAAAAACAATTTCCTTAGAACCTAGTAAATTGAGTTTAGATATTGATTTTGAAATAAAGTATGAAAACTCTTTTATTGGAAATCAAAGAAATTTAATAAAAGTCTATGAGGACGACCTTACTGATATATTTAATTCGAGAACTTTCTGTTTATTTGAAGATATTGATAAATTAAAAAAAATAAATTTAGCACAAGGTGGTTCTCTAGAAAATGCTCTTGTAGTAAATGGCCAAGAAGTTTTAAATAAAGATGGTTTGAGAAATAAACTTGAATTTGTGAATCACAAAATACTTGATTGTATAGGCGACTTATATTTGTCAGGATATAAAATAATAGGAAAACTTGTATGTTCTCAAGGTGGACACAAACTAACAAACCAAATTTTAAGAAAAGTATTTGAAAATAATTCAAACTTTTCAATTATAGAGGTAAAAGAAAGCAAGATACCTCATTCTTTAATAAATAAAAGATATCTAAAATCAATAGCTTAAAAGTTTAGATTTTCTTAAAAATCTGTTAAAACTTTTTTGATGGGAAATATTAAGAAATTCATTTTTCTTTTGATATTGTTTTTGTCTTCATGCTCAGGAAAACAAGAACAAGTCAAATCAATTATTAAAGAGGATGATTTAGATCTTCAAATGATGAATGCATATAAAGAAGGAATGTCAGCGCTTGAAAAAGGGGACGTTTATTATGCTGCAAAAAAATTTAATGAGGCAGAATTATTATATCCCCAATCGGATTGGGCCGCTAAATCTATTTTAATGGCCTCTTACGGTTATTATGCTCAAGGTTATTATAAAAGCGCAAATGATGAACTCCAAAGATTTATAAAAAAATATCCAAAAAATCCAAACTTAGATTATGCATATTATTTGTTAGCAATGTGCCACTATGAAAGTATAGTTGATGAAAAAAAAGATTTAAAACCACTTCTTGAAGCAAAAGATGGCTTCAATTTAGTGATAGAAAAATTTCCTCTTACTGACTTTGCTTTAGATGCAAAATATAAACTAAATTTAATTAACGATTTATTGGCTGCAAAAGAAATGTATGTTGCAAGACACTATATCAAAAAAGAAAAATGGATACCAGCAATAAACAGATTAAAAGTCATTGTTGATGATTATGATACAACTATATATATCGAGGAAGCCCTTCATAGATTGGTAGAAGTTCATTATAAAATTGGACTTGTTTCTGAGGCAAAGAAATATGCTAAAACTCTTGGATATAACTACTTATCAAGTGAGTGGTATAAGGAGTCTTATAGAGTGTTAAATAAAACTTATGTGTTAAATAAAAAAACATCAAAAAAGGAAAAAAAGAAACTTATGGATAGAATTAAATCTTTTTTTTAGTAAATGAAAATTTCAAAAATAGAAAAAGAATATTTAAAAAAAATTAAACTTTACCAAAAATATAACAAGTATTATTACGATAAAAGTGATCCAAAAGTCACAGATAGCGAATATGATAATTTAAAAACAGAAATAGTAGAACTAGAGAACAAATATCGTTTTTTAAAATCTAACGTTTCCCCTTCAAATTCTGTAGGATTTTCACCCTCGAAAAACTTTAAAAAGGTAAAGCACAGAATACAAATGTTGTCTTTATCTAATGCATTTAATGAGGAAGATTTAAAAAATTTTGAAAAAAAAATTAGAAATTTTTTAAGTTTAAAAAAAAATTTTAAAATTGAATATAGTGCTGAACCAAAAATTGATGGGATTTCTGCATCACTTAAATACAAAGATGGAAAATTTGTCCAAGGATTATCAAGAGGCGATGGAAAGGAAGGAGAGGATATAACAGAAAATCTTAAGACAATTGGAGATATACCAAAAATTATTAAATATAGTGATTTTCCAAAGGAAATAGACATAAGAGGAGAGGTTTATATTCAAAACGATGATTTTAATAATTTAAGGGAAAAATTTGCAAACCCTAGAAATGCCGCCTCAGGAAGTTTAAGACAAAAAAATCCGTCAGTAACTGAAAAAATCCCATTAAAATTTATCGCTTACACTTTTGGTTTTGTTGATGAAATGAATATCAAAATACAAACAGATTTTTTAAAAAAATTAAAAGAGTGGGGTTTTAAAATAAATCAATACAACAGAAATATTATTGGTATAGAAAATTTAATTAAAAATCATAAATTTTTAGAAAACGAGAGAAAAAAAATCAATTTTGATATTGATGGAATTGTTTATAAGGTAAACGACTTTAATTTACAAAAAAGACTCGGATATGCAACCAATGCGCCAAGATGGGCAATTGCTCATAAATTTTCTGCAAATAGTTCAATTTCCGAAATATTAAATATTGAAATTCAGGTTGGCAGGACCGGTGCTTTAACACCTGTTGCCAAAATAAAACCAGTAAAAATTGGAGGCGTAACAGTTTCAAACGCTACACTTCATAATGAAGATGAAATTAGCAGAAAAGATATTAGAGTAAGTGATACGGTTACTATAGAAAGAGCTGGAGATGTAATACCGCATGTAATTTCTGTTGATTTAAAAAAAAGAAAAAAGAGCTCTAAAAAATTTATTTTCCCAATCAAATGTCCTTCTTGTGGCTCACCTACCATCAAAGATTTTAATGAGACGACAAAAAAAAAAGATGCAGTTAGGAGATGTTCTAGCGAAGGTTTTGAGTGCGACCAAATTTCAAAAGAAAGAATAAAACATTTTGTATCAAAAGAAGCCCTTAATATAGATGGTTTCGGAAAAAAAATTGTAGAAAATTTTTGGGAGCTCAAATTAATTAAATTTCCCCAAGATATCTTTAAACTAAATTATGAAAAAATAAAAAATTTAGAAGGCTGGGGAAACTTATCAACATCGAACTTGAAATATGCAATAGATAGTAAAAAAAAAATACCTTTAGATAAATTTATTTATTCTCTTGGTATAAGACATATTGGTCAAGAAAATGCTAAGCTTATAGCTAGGCACCTGAAATCTGCCAAAAATTTTTTTGAATTATCCTCAAAAATAAAATTTGATGAACTTAGTAATATTGATGGTATTGGAGATACACAAATTAATTCTATTATTAGTTTTTTTAGAAACAAAACAAATCAGGAATTTTTATCTGAATTAGAAAAAATTTTAGATATAACAGACTCCCCACAAATAAATCAATCTGGTTCCTTAAAAAATAAAACTTTTATGTTTACTGGCAAATTTCACAATATGAGTAGGGCTGAGGCAAAATCAATTATAGAAGAAAATTCAGGCAAAATTATTAGCAATGTAAATAAAAAACTTGATTATTTAATTATCGGTGAAAAACCCACCATAAAAAAAATTAATAAAGCAAAAGATCTTAAAATTAAAATTATAACTCAAGAAGAATGGTTAAAAATGTTAAATTAAGCCAGCTAACCATTTTTTTTCCTCTATATTTAAAAATCTAGATAGTTTTGAGTAAACATTTAAATGATATTTTAATAAGTAGTCTTTTTCCTGATTACTTAGTAAATTGTAATTTATTAAATCTTTCTCTATTGGTGCCAATGTTAAATTTTCGAAGTTTAATTTTTTATTATCTTTTTTAATATAAACAAGATTTTCTATTCTAATTCCAAAATGTCCTTTTTTATAAAAACCTGGCTCATTACTCAAAATCATTCCCTTTTCAAGTTTGATAGAGTTATATTTTGAAATCGACTGTGGCCCTTCATGAACATTTAAAAAAAAACCTACTCCATGACCTGTTCCATGTGCATAATCTAGTTTATTTTTTTTTAAGAACTTTCTTGCTCTAATATCAATTTGTTTGCCATTATTCTGTTTACTTAAGTCAGTTGTGGCAACAGCAATATGGCCTTTCAAAACTTTTGTATATAAATTTTTAATTTTATTTGGTTGTTTAGAGAAACACAAAGTTCTAGTTACATCAGTTGTGCCATATTTATATTGACCGCCTGAGTCACATAAAAAAATATCCTTCTTTTTAATTATTTTATTAGAAACTTTTGATGCTCTATAATGAACAATTGCGCCATTAGATCCAGTACCTGCAATTGTATTAAAACTAGGAAATAAATAATTTTTATTGTTTTTTCTAAGTTTTTCTAATTTTTTTTCTGCGTCAATTTCAGTTATTTTTTTTTTATTTTTTTGTTTCATCCAAAAAATAAATTTTGTTAAAGCTACTCCATCTTCAACGTGTGAATTAATCATATTTTTAATTTCACATGCATTCTTCTTTGATTTTAATATATAACAAGGATCTGTCTTACCAATGATATCAAATCTTGATCTAATAATATTTTCATTTTCGACTGAACAAGTTAATTGATCTATTGTAAAATTTTTACCTTTTAGATTTTTAATAAAACTTTTAAAATTTGAAGGGTCAATAATTTTTATATTTCTATAATTTTTTTTTTTAATTATATTTGATATTTTATTTTTATTAACAACTAGAAAGATTTTTTTGTCATTAGCTACAATTACTCTACAATTAGGTATCGGACTGTATGGACTATCATATCCTCTAATATTAAGTAGCCAGGCAACATTTTCCGGAGCACTAATAAACATGTAATCAGATTTATAATATTTTAATTCTTTAACAATTTTTTTTATTTTTGATTTATGATTCTCTCCAGTTACTCTTTCATCAAGAGAGAAAAATAATTTTGATTTTGTTTTTCTTTTTTTGTAAATTACATCAATTAAATTTTTTGATATTGGCTCTAAAGTTAATTTATTGTTGAAATATATATTTAGTTGCCTTGTAGTGAATAGTTGAGGATCAAAACCTAATTTTAATTTTCTTATTTTTTTAAATGGTAAGAACTTATGAATCTCAATTATATTAAAATATTTACCCGACTGTTTTTTTGCTTGTATTGTATATCTTCCATCTACGAATAAATAATTTTTATTTTTTAGAATGATTGCTAAACCTGCAGAGCCATCAAAACCCGATATAATCTTTAATCTATCATGTTCAGGATATTCACCAAAAAATTCGTCATTTTTGGGTACAACGTATCCATCAAGTTTTAGAGCAACAAATTTCTTTCTTAACAATTTAATTTTTTTTTTAATCATTTCAGTTTCTTTTGATATCTTATCCAACCTGGGCTTCTTATTGAGTCTTGAGAATCAAAGTCTTGGTTGAAATCGAAATCATCTGCATTAGCTATAGGATCTTCTTCAAAAGAATTATTTTTTTCTAAATTTTTTTCTGGCAATTCATCGATAAATCTTGATGCTATACTATCAATCCAGTCTCCTTGATAAAATCTATTCATTGAAAACGAAATTATAGCAATTTTTTTTGCTCTTGTAATACCCACGTAAGCTAGCCTTCTTTCTTCTTCCAAACCCTCTTGACCTTTTTCGTCAATAGATTTTTGATGTGGAAACAAACCCTCTTCCCAACCTGGTAAAAAAACAACATCAAACTCTAAACCTTTTGATCCATGCATTGTCATTAAATTAATTTTTTCTCCATTCCAATCTTGATCTATTGATGTTGAGAGCGAAACATGCTCTAAAAAACTTTCCAAGTTATCAAATTCCTTCATTGCATTTAAAAGTTCTTTTATATTTTCCAATCTGTTTTCATTTTCAAAATCTTTTTTATTTTTAAGCATTGATGAATATCCAGATTCATCAAGAATAATTTGCATCAATTTAACATGATTAATTTTCTTGACTGTAAAATCATTTCTCCATTTAAGCATTAAATTTAAAAAAGATGTTAGACCTATTTTTGTTTTTGGTTTAATGAGATTTAATTCAATAAGTTTTTTTGATGCTTGCTCAAGACTTAAAGAATCTTTTTTTGCATATTCATTAATTTGTTTCACAGTTGTATCACCGATAGATCTCTTAGGAATGTTTATGATACGTTCAAATGCCAGATCATCTCTACTTTGAAAAACAAGCCTCAGGTAAGATATACAGTCTTTAATTTCTGCTCTCTCATAAAATTTAATCCCTCCAATAATTCTATAGGGCAATCCAATTTTTAAAAACCTTTCCTCGAACTCTCTTGTCTGAAAAATTGCTCTAACTAGTATTGCAATATTATTAAGTGAAAATTTTTTTTTTAATTTCTCAGCTCTATCACTAATGCCAATAGCCTCATCTTTACCACTTCTAAAGCAATTTAAATAGACTAGTTCTCCATCTTTACTACTTGTATATAAATTTTTTCCAACTCTATTTTTATTATTTTCTATTAATTTCGATGCAACAGTTAAAATGTTTTGCGTTGAACGATAATTTTCTTCCAAACGAATTATTTTTGTATTTTTAAAAGTTTTGTCAAAATCCAGGAAATTTTTTATTTCCGCTCCTCGCCAACTATAAATTGACTGATCATCATCACCTACGCAGCATATATTATTATTATAGTTAGTAAGGCAGTTAAGCCATCTACTTTGTATATGATTAGTGTCTTGATACTCATCAACCAGTATATATTTAAAATTTTTTGAGTAAAGTTCAGCTATATCTTTGTGATTTTCAAAAATCTTTACGCAGTGTAAGATTAAATCTCCAAAATCACATGTATTTAAATCTAATAATTTAGACTGATAAATTTTATAAATTTTTAAAAAATTTTTTTCTAATAGGTCTTTTTTTTTAAAAATAACATCCTCTGGATACCATCCTTTATTTTTCCACTTATCTATAACGCTAAGTATAAAATTTGGTGAAATTTTTTTTGTATCTATATTCTCTGATTTACATATATTTTTGATTAATCTGTTTTGATCATCCTGGTCTATTATTGTAAAGTTATAATTTAAATTAACTGCTTTTGCATGTTTCCTCAATAATTTGGCACTAATAGAGTGAAACGTTCCAAGCCAAGAAAGCTCAATTGCTTTTTTATCTAAAATTGAGCTCACTCTACTCCTCATCTCATTGGCTGCTTTATTAGTGAAAGTTACAGCAAGTATTTGATTAGGAAACGCTTTTTTCATATTTATAATATGAGCAATTTTTGAGGTTAATACTTTTGTTTTTCCTGATCCTGCTCCAGCAACGATGAGCAGAGGACCTTCTGAATGCAAAACGGCATCTTTTTGTGAATTATTTAGGTTTTTTATATATTCAGGGTTTGTCATTTATAGATTATCATTATAAATCATTAAAATTTTCATGAAAAAAAATATTTTCAAAGCAATAATAAATATAAATAATTTTTTTATATTTCATTTCAATAAAATAAATGAATTTTTAAAATTTATAAATCAAAAATTTAAAAATATTAGCAGTTTTAATAAGTATTTAATCTTCGTTATAACTATTTTGTTTGTTTACCTTTTTTATTTATCAATTCCAAGTCTTTATGACAAAGGCAAAATTCAAACGAAATTAAACAAAATGATAAATAAGACGTATAATATAAATTTAAGTCTATCATCTGAACTGACTTATAATATATTGCCAAAACCTCACATTTTAATCTCAAATGCAAAATTTTTTACTAATAATTTAGATGCACCCAAAGAACTTGGTCAAATTAAAAAAATAAGGATTTTTATTAGTCAAAAAAATTTTTTTAACAAAGAAAAAATAAAAATTAATTATATATCTATCGATCAAGCCAATTTTTCATTTAAAAAAAAAGATTTGTTTCTAATAAATGAGTATTTAAATACAAAATTTTCAAAAAAAAAATTAAGTATAAAAAATAGCAAGTTTTTTTACTTGAATAGTAATGATGAGGTAGTCTCAATATTCCCAATAAAAAAATTGACTCTTTTTTTTGATGAAAAAAAAAAATTGAATATCTTAGAGTCTAAAGGTAGATTTTTTACAATTCCTTACATTTTTAATTGGACAAAAAATTTTGAAAAAAATTTCAATTTTTCATCTTTAAAAATTCAAGAATTAAATACAAAGATAGAAAATTTTTCTAAAGCAAAAGATTCAGTAAAAACTATCGAAAACATTATTTCTTTTAGAAATATACAAATAGAAACTGATATTAATATTAAAGATAATTTAATTGAAATAAATTCTAAAAATGTTTCAAAAACTAAAAATGATTCATTAAATTATGATGGCTATATAGAACTGAAACCTTTTAATTCAAAATTTAATATAAATTTAAAAAAATTAAATTTTCAAAAAAATATTATTAAAAATAACCTGTTAATTAATATTTTTGAAAAAGAGGCTATTTATAATAAGAATTTAACTTCAACAATTAATTTAAATATAGATAAATTAAATAAAAGCAGATTGTTCGACTCATCTCAAATAAAAATAAATATAAAAAATGGGGATATTGATTTTGATAAATCATTTTTTAATGGAACTGTTGGAAGCTTAAAGCTTATAAATAGTAGAATAAATAATTTTAAGGATGATTTAGTATTTAATGGAGATTTTATTTTTACAATTTCTTCTAAAGATATTTTTTATAAATTATTTCAAGTTGGAAAAAAGGATAGAAAAAATATTGAAAATATTTATTTTAATTTAGAATTTAATCTTACTAAAAATAATTTTAAAATAGATAATTTAACTTTTGATCCTGGGCAAATAAAAAACGAAGAAGAATTAGATGAATTTCTAAAAAATTATAGTAATGATTCTAAAGAGATTAATTGGATAGATTTTAAAAATTTTACTAAAAAAATTTTTTTAGATTACTTTGAAGGATAAATCATTTTTTCCGGATTTATAATTTTAATATACTCTTTTTCACTAATTAATCCGGTCTTTAATGTTTCATGTTTTAATGTTGTTTTATTTTTTAATGCTCGCTTTGCGATCTTTGCAGCATTATCGTAGCCAATTTTTGGAGTTAAGGCAGTGACCAGCATTAAAGAATTATCTAGTAGTTCTTTTATCCTATCTTTGTCAGCTTTAAGTCCAGATATGCAATATCGTGAAAAACTTTTTGTACTATCTGAAAGAATTTTAATTGATTGAAGAATGTTGTGAATGATTAAAGGTTTAAAGACATTTAATTCAAAGTGTCCATGAGATCCAGCCATTGTGATACCATTATGATTTCCTATAACTTTTACACACACCATTGTAACTGCTTCACACTGTGTTGGGTTAACTTTTCCTGGCATAATTGAGGAGCCAGGTTCATTCTCAGGCAAAATTAATTCGCCATATCCAGCTCTAGGACCAGATCCTAAAAATCTAATATCATTTGCAATTTTCATTAAACAAACCGCTGTTGTATTTAAGGTCCCAGAAAAATTAACTATAGAATCGTGAGCTGCAAGGGCTGCAAATTTATTTTTTGCAGGTTTAAAAGGCAATTTTGTTATTTTTTTAATTTCATTTACAATTTTTTTATCAAAGTTTTTTTTTGTATTAATTCCTGTACCTACTGCTGTCCCTCCTTGTGCTAAGAAATAAATTTCATTCAACGAATTTTTTATTCTTTCGATACTTTTTTCAAGTTGTGATTGATAGCCTGAAAATTCCTGTCCTAATGATAGTGGAGTAGCATCTTGTAGATGGGTTCTTCCTATTTTAACAATTTTTTTAAATTCTCTAATTTTTTTTTTAAGTGAATTATTAAGTTCATTGAGGGATGGTAGTAAAAAATCTCTAGTCTGCAATGCAATAGCAATATGCATTGCTGTTGGAAAAACATCATTAGTAGATTGCGATTTATTAACATGATCATTAGGATGCACAGGTTTTTTTGTACCTTTTTTTCCTCCTAAGATTTCAATTGATCTATTTGCTATTACCTCATTAACATTCATATTTGTTTGAGTTCCCGAACCAGTTTGCCAAACTTTAAGTGGAAAATTATCGTCTAATTTCCCGTTAATTATTTCATTTGCAGATTTTATAATTGCTCCAGAGATTTTTTTATCAAGGTCCTTATTTTTATAATTCACAATTGCTGCTGCTTTTTTAATAATAGCAATAGATTTTATTAAAACTGGCCTAACTAAAAAATCTCCAATATCAAAATATTTTTTCGATCTTTGCGTTGATGCTCCCCAATATTTATCTGATGGAACTTTAATATTTCCAATACTATCAAATTCTTTTCTAAACTTCATATTTTATTTGGATATAACTTGCTTAATCTTATACATTATAATTATAAAGAATCATATAGGAGCATTATGTCAAATTTTGAAAAAGTAGGCTTATTTATGAAAACATTTGGTCAAGAGGTAAAAACAAAACCAAGTTTAAGTTCAGAAAAAATTAACAATTTAAGGATAAGTTTAATAAATGAAGAACTTGAAGAATTTAAACAGGCAATAAAAAATAATGATTTAAAAGAAGCTATAGATGCATTAACTGACATTTTATATGTTACTTATGGAGCCGGACATGCTTTTGGAGTTAATCTTGATAAATGCTTTGATGAAGTACAAAAATCTAATATGAGCAAATTAGGTGAGGATGGTAAACCAATTTATAATGAAGCAGGAAAAGTTATGAAGGGGCCAAGTTATTTTAAACCTGATTTGTCAAAATTTTTAAAATAAGAGGGGGCGTTCTGTTGCCAGGTGCCCCGAACTTTGTAACATTATTCGCGAGTAATTTGAATTGAAAAGTGAGATTTTGCACTCTAAGTGCGGATATAGTGCGGACAGAATTTCCGTGGTAGGATCTCTGATTATGAATTTATTTAATGACAAAGATGGAAAGTTCAAAAGACTTGAAAAAATTATTTTGGATATAGAAAAAGAAAAACACACAATAAGCTGGGCTCACACAACAATACAAAGTTGCCTTTGGAATCTTGAGAAGAGTCCAAACCTAACAAAATTTGATTTAGAATTGATTGCTAAAGATTTAAGAGAAAATTTAAATAAAAAAGAAGAAGCCCAAGCCAAAATAATGGAATTGCAATATAGTACTCTAAAAGTTGAAATGGGTATCCTTAATCTAGGAAATCAAACCCATGCACTTTTAAGACAGGTAGAGGAAATGAAAGATAAAGCTGGTATTAATAACTTATGGAAACATGAGGAGGATAAAAGGTTAAATGAACATTTTAAAAAACATCCTGAAGATGTTGGAACACTTCATATTACAGAAAATTCGTGGACATTTGATTTTAGCAAAAAGAAAAAAAAATGAATAGCCTAAATGAAATACTGAATGCTTTTATAATCCAGTCAAAAACTGGCAACCTTAAAGTATCTCACTATCCAAAAGAATATTTAGATTTGAAAATGAAAGTTTCATTTGGCATGGGAGCTTCTGCAAAAATACCTTGGATATCATTTACTGGTAAAGAAATGCAAACTAGCAATGGTTTTTACCCGGTATATTTATATTATAAGTCATCAGGAAAATTAATTTTATCTTATGGAATTAGTGAAACTAAAGAATTTAAGATAAGCTGGCCTGAAGATATAATTGCTAATAAGCAAAAGATTAAAGATTACATAGATGATCCTTTTAGATATGGTGACTCATGGGTCTATAAATCATACATACCTAGCACTTCAAGTAGCAGCGAAGATGTTAAATGGTTTGCTGGAGACAATAGACCTTTAAATCCAAATGAACTTGAAACAAACCTAAAAGAAATAATTGATCAATATAAAACAGCTGCATCAATTCAAATAGATGATGTTAGCTCACCTCTTAACCAGGGGATGTTTTATTTAGAGTCTCAACTAGAAGAATTCATAATTGAAAATTGGGATCAAACAGAGTTAGGTCAAAAATACGATTTGATAAAAGAAGATGGAGAATTAGTAAGTCAACAGTATCACACGGATGTTGGTATTATAGATATATTAGCTAAGGATAAAGTTAATAAGAATCATGTAGTAATAGAGTTAAAGAAAGGTCAGACTAGCGATAAAACAATAGGACAGTTAACCAAGTATATGGGCTGGATAAAAAAACATAAAAACGATGATAAAGTAAAAGGAATTATAATAGCTGGAAAGTATGATGAAAAATTATTTTATGCAGCCAAAATGGTACCCAATGCTGAAGTGTTTTTGTACGAGGTGCTTTTTAGATTAAAAGAATTTAAATAAAAAATTATGAAAAAACTTTTAGGGATCGTGGTTCTGGGTTTGTTGTTGAGCAGCTGCGCTACTACTGATAGCATCGTTTCGAGCGGTAAAATTAAAAAAAATATTTCAAAAAGTGAACTGTCAGATGCTTTTATAACTTCATATCCTGGGGATGATCCTTTAATACCTGGTAGTGGATCAGAATTCTTTTCAGAAAGCAATTCTGAAATTATTTGGGGTTCTAGCAAAAATAAATTTTATGTATTCAAAAATGTTTCTGAACCAGTATCTTGTGGAATTATTTTATGCAAAAATGGAAATGGAACTCTGGAATCTTGGCATAATAGTTTAAATGATGCAAGAGCATCACTACCAAAAAAATTAATTAAAGAAACACAGAATTCTACATCAACTACTAGCTCTTCGACATCTAGCAGTTCTTCATCAACATCTAGCAACACTTACAACGAAACAAAGTATCTAATTTGTTATGGTGAAATGACTAAAGCGCATAAAAAGAGAGGATTTCATCAGAGCAACAGATCGGCATCAATAAAAGTTAAAGAGACCGTTTGTAAAGCTTATGCTAAAGGTGATATTTATAGTTATGAAGGTAAAGGTGGTTAATGAAAAAACTTTTAGGGATCTTGGTTCTGGGTTTATTGTTAAGTGGTAATGCTTATGCAAAACCTGTCCTATTAGAATGCAAAGAAGATGAGCCACTTGATCAAGATCAAGATTTTTATGCTTACTATTCTTTAGATTTTGATAAAAAAAAATATTTATACAAAGCTGGAGTTTGGGTTGCAAAAAATTGTGCACTAGGAAATTGTAAAGAAATTAAGGTTCACAACGTGGAACTACCATTCAAACAAGAAAATGCTACGCATTTATATTTAGGGTTTGAGTCGAAAAGTAAACAAGATGGAGCTGATGTATTTGATTCTTATACTTTTAATAAAACTAACTTGGTTTTAGTTAATTATTGGAATAATGTTTATGATGAAACCACAAATAAAAGAATGTCCAGTCAAGACTTTTATACATGTAAAAAGATTAACAAGTTCCCATTTTAATGATTGAAGCAATAATAATAATTGAACTAACAGCACTCGCTATTGCAACATACTTAAATAGTCAGAGCTGAGTGCGGACACAGAGCGGATAGATTAAAATTTTACTAAATAATTGTTGATAAATATAAGGTGCTAAGGGGCGTTCTGTTGCCAGGTGCCCCAAAACCCCGTTACTTAATTAATAAATTAATTAAGCAGCAAGAGCAAATTTATCATTTGCAATTATAATTTAGCCCGTTACGGCGGAACAATACCGAACGAAAGAATAACTTTTAGACATCCGTCGATCCTAATTCACCCCCATAAGTTGTAAATGGTGGAGGTGGTGGGTACTGCCCCCACGTCCGTAATGGTTATTACGAAATTCGTTTATCGTCATAGTTGGAAAACCAACGTTAATAATATAAAACCTATTAAATTAGATTCAATAAATAATTCATGAAATTAACAAAAGAACAATCTCAAGAGATTAAAGATCAACAATCCCAGTTAAATAGCACCAAAAGAGTTACAGCTCCAGAGTTAGAAAAAATTCTTTATGAAGCAATTCCTATTCTTGATCATGGATTCATAAGAGTTGTAGATTATATGGGTGACGATACTTCTATAGTCCAAGCAGCAAGAGTATCTTACGGAAAAGGAACAAAAAAAGTTTCGACAGATAGCGGACTTATAAAATATTTAATGCGTCATTGGCATAGTACACCATTTGAAATGTGTGAAATAAAATATCACGTTAAGCTCCCTATTTTTATTGCACGACAATGGATTAGACATAGAACAGCAAACGTTAATGAATATTCTGCCCGATATTCAATTTTAGATAAAGAATTTTATTTACCAACATCTGAAAATTTAGCTGCGCAGTCTCAAAGCAACAGACAGGGCAGAGGAGAAGTGATAGAAGGCGAACAAGCAAAACAGGTTTTAGATTTATTAAAGAATGATGCTGAACGAACATATAAAAATTATGAAGAAATGCTTAATCAAAGATTTGACGGATCAACTATTGATGAAAATAAAAAAGGATTAGCAAGAGAACTTGCAAGAATGAATTTAACTTTAAATACTTATACTCAATGGTACTGGAAAACTGATTTATTAAATTTAATGAATTTTTTAAGACTGAGAGCAGATAGTCACGCACAATATGAAATAAGAGCATACGCAGATACAATGTTAGATACAGTTAAAAAATGGGTTCCAATTACTTATGAAGCATTTATGGATTATAGAGTAGGTGGTACGGAAGTTTCCTCTAAAGGTAAGAAAGTCATTCAAAAGCTAATTAGTGGCGAAAAAGTAGATATTGAGCAATCAGGACTATCAAAAAGAGAGTGGAATGAGCTTATGTTGGCTTTGGAACTAAAAGATAAATTGATATAGTCCAAAAAAAAAACTAAAGCAAAAAATGAAACTTATAAAAAGAATAACTTTCATAATAATTTTCCTATTTATAAATATTAATGCTTTTGGAGCAATTTCATATGTTGATGATATTGATGTTCCTGCAAATGGTTCCAATGGTCAGAACATTCCTCATGGTGTAGCTTTTAATTCTGATGGTACAAGAATGTATGTTATTGGTGCATCTGCGAACAGGATAATTCAGTACACACTAAGCACGCCTTTTGATATTTCAGAAGCTACTCTTTTGGCAGGAAGCGTTTGTACCGAAGGGATCGCAGCCGATGGATTAAAAGTAATATTTAATTCAGATGGAACAAAGTTTTTTATAGTTGATGATTCTACTCAGGATGTGGAAATAAATACTTTAACTACTGCCTACGATATTTCAACTTGTAGTAATACCGGTAGTAAAGATTTCGGAACTAATAATCTAAGAGATTTAAAATTTAGTAATGATGGAAAAAAAGTTTTTTTGTATGATCAAGGTGGAACTCATTCTCTTAAACAATATTCACTTTCGAGCGCATTTGATATATCAAACCCTACTTTAGTTACAACATATACTGGCTCAGATAGTAAAACTCTAAAACAACTTACGGGTAATGAGAATAAAGTAAATGGCTTAGCATTTAGTTCTGATGGATCTAAAATGTTTGTAACAAATGATACAAAAATAACTGAATTTACTTTATCTAATCCTTTTGATTTATCAAATGTGACTTCGGAAGGTAGAGAAAATATATCAGCTCAAATTACTAAGATATCTGGAATAGCTTTTAATAACGATGGTTCAAAAATGTTTATAGTAGATTTTGACACAAACAAAACATCTGACGTTCATGAATATGATTTAACTTGTGGTTTTGGAGTAAAAAAATGTATTGATCCAACGGCAAATAAAGATGATGTTGCATCTGTTGAGTCTCAATCTGAAGGAACAAAAAAACTAATACAACACACAACATATCCAGTGCTAAATCGTATGGAATGGCTAAGACGAAACAGTGGCAGGATAAACTTAACTAATCAAAATATTAAGTTTCAATTTAATAATGAAATGCTTAATGCACTTTCAAGTAGTTTAATACCTATTTATTTTTCTAACGACAATTCCAATGAATTAAATTATCAAAATTCAAATTGGTCTTTTTGGAGCGAAGGTACCATCAGCATCGGTTCTGTAGGGGATTCAGAATCGTCCTCTTCAAAAAGCATTAATACTTCGGCCATTACTCTTGGGGCAGATAAAAAAGGAGAGGATAATATAATGAGGGGTATTGCATTAAGATTTGGTACTGATGACGTTGATGTAGGAGATTTAGGAAGCGCACTAGATATGAGTTCTTTTGGTTTAACTTTTTATGAAAGTAGACCAAGAGGAGAGCAAAGATTTGTAGATCATTTAATAGGTTTAAGTTTTATAAATTCTGATCTAATTAACAATAGCGGCTCTGCCTCAACAAACGGTGATAGATATGGCGAACAATTATATGGATCTTTAAGTTTAAGAGATACATTTACAAGAAATCGATTAAATTTTACTCCTAAATTAAAAATTAATTATGGAATAACACATTTGGGCGCATACACAGAAACCGGTGCTACAGGATTAAATTTGGAATTTGATGATCAATATATTGGAAATTTTACTTCATCTTTAGGAACAAGCATAGATAACACATATGATTTCAAAGCTGGAACTTTTATTCCATATTTTGATTTCGAATATTATGCTGATATGAGTCCAGCATCTCGACAAGAATTCTCATATACATCTAATGGAGAGAATTTTCTTTTAAAAAATATTACTAATTCTACCCATAATTTTATGAGTGGTATTGGATTTGATTTTATATCAGAAAATGGCTTAACCTTGATGACTAAATATACTAGAGATCAATCTAATGATAGTAAGAACGATAATTTTGTAATTGCTTTAGATTATAAAAATTCTCAAAGATCTTCTTATGCTATGTCTATTGAAGATACTTCAGCTAAGCTTTCACATAACAAAGAATTAAATGATTTCAAAATTAATTTTGATAGTCACTATGATTTTTTAGATGATGATCCTGAATATGGACTATATGTAGAAATTTCAAATATTAAGTAATTTCTTAAAAGTAATTTGATTTTATCTTTTTAGCTAAATCCAAGTATATTTTAGAGATCTTATTTTCTGGATTACTTTCTACTATTGGTTTTCCTAAATCACCTTGTTTTCCAACTTCTGGGTCGATAGGTATTTCCCCTAAAAATTCTTTTTTAAAATCTTCTGCTGTTTTTTTAACACCGCCTTCCCCAAAAATAGGATATTTTTTTCCATCATCGCCTATAAAGTGACTCATATTATCAACAAGACCAATTATTTTTACACCGAGTTTATCAAACATTCTTATTCCTCTTTTTACATCTTGAAGAGCAATTTCTTGTGGAGTTGATACAATTATTACCCCATCCATCTTAATTTCTTGGGAAAATGTTAATTGAGTATCTCCAGTTCCAGGAGGCATATCTACTATTATAAAATCCAAACCATTCCAATCTACTTTTTGCGTAAAAGTTTTTATAGCGCTAGTAACCATTGGACCTCTCCATATCATCGGTGTTTCTTCTTCAGTTAAAAAGCCTATAGACATGCATTGAATGTCGTATTTCATAATTGGAATTAAATTTTGTTTATCACTTTTAGGCTTTTCGTTTATGGAAAACATTTTTGGCAAAGATGGTCCATATATATCTGCATCTAACAACCCAACTTTACAACCACATTTTGATAGTGCCAATGCAAGATTTGTGGCAAATGTAGATTTTCCAACACCTCCTTTTGCGCTTGAAATTGCAATGGTAAATTTCGTTCCTTTTATAGGGTTTTTTTCAAAGGTTTTACCCTGCAATTTTTTCTTCATTGCGTCACTTAATTCAGGTTTTTCTTTTGGCATTTTGCTATCATAACTTGTTTTTCTCATTAAAGACATTATATAGATTGCCATGGTAGACGACTTTAAAAGTAGAGGCGGAAGTCCCTGGGGTTCACCCCCTGGAGGAGGTGGAAATGGATCTGGAAGAGGTCCCACGCCACCAGATATTGAAGAAATCATAAGAAAAATTCAAAGCACAATTAACAAAATTTTACCAGGTGGCGGATCTGGTGGGGGAAAATCAATAATAGTTGGAGCGGTAATTATTACATTAATTTGGGTAGCAAGTGGTTTATATAGAGTATTACCAGATGAGCAGGGAGTAGTGTTAAGATTTGGAAAATTTGTCAAAACAACTCAGCCCGGATTAAATTATCATATACCTTTCCCAATTGAGAGTGTTCAAACTCCTAAAGTTACAAAAGTAAATAGAATGGATATTGGTTTTAGATCGGAAAGAGATAGCGGATTTACTTCTGGTGGTGTAGCAGATGTTCCAGAGGAAAGCTTAATGTTAACTGGAGATGAAAATATAGTTAACATAGATTTTTCAGTATTTTGGGTAATCAAAGATGCTGGTAATTTTTTATTTAAAATTCAAGATCCACAAGGAACAGTGAAGGCAGCAGCGGAGACTGCAATGAGAGAGGTTATAGCTAGAAGTGATATCCAACCAATTTTAACAGAAGGAAGATCAAAAATAGAAATTGATACACAAGAAATTATTCAAAATATTTTAGATGAGTACAATAGTGGAATTCAAATAACGCAAGTACAAACTCAAAAAGCCGATCCTCCTGATCAAGTTATTGACGCATTTAGAGATGTGCAGGCTGCTAGAGCTGACATGGAAAGATCAAAAAATGAGGCCGAAGCATATGCTAACGATGTTATTCCAAGAGCAAGGGGGGAAGCTGCAAAAATTTTACAAGCAGCTGAAGCATATAAAAAAGAAGTTGTTGCCAAAGCTGAGGGTGAAGCTAGCAGATTCGTATCTATATATAATGAATATGTTAAAGCTAAACAGGTTACTCAAGAGAGAATGTATTTAGAAACTATGGAGAAAGTACTGGCTGATATTGATAAAGTTATTATAGATAAAAATTCTGGATCAGGAGTAGTACCATATCTACCATTACCAGAATTAACAAAGAAGAAGGTTAATTAATGAAAGTAAATAAAATTATAATTCCAATAATTGCTGGTATATTTGTTATTTCTTTTTTTTCTATATTTGTAGTTAAAGAAGTAAATCAAGCAATCGTACTTCAGTTTGGAGATCCAAAAAGAATTATTCTTAAACCAGGTTTAAATTTTAAAATTCCATTTATCCAAAATGTCGTCTTCTTAGATAAAAGAATATTAAACTTAGATACTCCTCCTGAAGAAGTTATTGCATCGGACCAGAAGAGATTAATTGTAGATGCGTTTGCTAGATTTCAAATTATTGATCCTTTAAAATTCTATATTTCAGTTGGAAATGAAAGAGTTGCTAGATCAAG
>CACELK010000014.1 GCA_902560245.1 uncultured Pelagibacteraceae bacterium | reverse complement strand
TTGTGCATGGTGGTGTTTTTCCATAATGCGAGCATGGTTCGAGAGTTAAGTATACTGTAGAGCCGTAATTCTTTTTTTTAATATTGCGTAAAGCTATAACTTCTGCATGAGGCCTTCCATTTAATGATGTGGCTCCATGTGATATTATTTTGTTTTTTTTTACCACCAAACAACCAACAGATGGATTTAATCCAGTCCTGTGTTGTTGATTCCTTGCTAATGAGTAAGCAAGATCCATGTAATAATAATCTTTTTTTGTAAATTTATCTTTTTTTGTAGACATCTATTTTGTCCACAAATTGAACAAAGTCTTTTTCTTCTCTAAAATTCCTATAAACCGAAGCAAATCTTACGTAAGCAACAGGATCTAAATCTTTTAACCTTTCCATTACCATTGTACCTATCACACTTGTAGATATTTCTGCTTGTCCCAACTCTTCGAGAGATCTGACTATTGAACTAATGAATTTTTCGATAGTTTCAGTATCTATAGGCCTTTTTTTCATTGCTATATAAATTGATTTAGATAATTTGTCTCGATCCAGTGTAGATTTCCTTCCATTTTTCTTAACAACAACTAATTCTCTAATTTGAACTCTTTCAAATGTTGTAAACCTCTCACCACAAACACACTGACGCCTTCTTCTTATAGCAGTACCATCTTCAGTTGGTCTGGAGTCTACAACTGAAGTTTCTCCTTTCTTACAAAAAGAACAAATCATATTTATCTTAAATGTTTATAGATAGGAAATTTAGAGCACAAATCTACAACTTCTTTTCTTACTTCGTCTTCTACTTTGCTGTTATCTTTCAGATTATCTGTTAATCCTTTTATTGTCTTTGTAATTAGCTCTCCAACTTTTTCAAACTCTTTAAGACCAAAGCCTCTTGTGGTAGCAGCTTGAGTGCCTAATCTTATGCCCGATGTTACCATCGGACTTTCAGTATCAAATGGTATTCCATTTTTGTTACAAGTAATATTTGCACGAGACAAACTTTCTGCAGCTAAATTTCCTTTAACTTTAAAAGGTCTTAGGTCAACTAACATTAAATGAGAATCTGTGCCTCCTGAATAAATTTTAAATCCATTGTTTTTTAAAGTTTCGGATAAAATTTTTGCATTTGCTAAAACTGATTTGATATAATCTTTGAATTCAGGTTTTAAGGCCTCTAAAAATCCTGCAGCTTTAGCAGCAATAATATGCATTAAAGGACCTCCTTGGTAGCCAGGAAAAACTGCAGTATTGAATTTTTTAGCTAAATCTTCATGGTTAGTTAATATTATACCACCTCTTGCACTTCTAAATACTTTGTGAGTAGTAGATGTAACCACATGAGCATAATCGCAAGGATTTGGATAACCCTTTCCTGCAACTAAACCAGAGAAGTGGGCCATATCAACCATAAGATATGCATTTACTTTGTCTGCAATTTCTCTAAATCTTTTAAAATCAATTACTCTTGAATATGCGCTACCACCAGCAATGATAAGTTTTGGTTTATGTTCTAATGCTATTTTTTCAACATTGTCGTAATCAATAAGTTCACTTTCTCTATCAACATCATATCCGACAGCATTAAACCATTTTCCAGACATTGAAATTTTTAAACCATGAGTGATATGTCCACCAGAATTTAAACTCATGCCCATAAACGTATCACCAGGTTTAAGAAGAGCCAAAAATACAGCACCATTTGCTTGAGCTCCAGAATGAGGTTGAGCGTTTGCAAATTTACAATTAAAAAGTTTTTTTAAACGTTCAATAGCTAAATTTTCTGCGACATCGACATGTTCACATCCATTGTAATATCTTTTCCCAGGATATCCTTCGGCATATTTATTTGTTAATACAGAGCCTTGCGCCTCAAGAACTGCTTGAGATACAATGTTTTCAGAAGCTATTAATTCAATATGCTCTTGTTGTCTTTTTAATTCATCACTTATAGCTTTGTATAATTCTGGATCTGTTTTTGACAAACTGTCTTCAAAAAATCCTTTATATTGATCGTTTAAATATTTACTTTCACTTGACATATTATATTTTCTTTATCCTCCTTAAGTGCCTACCACCTTCAAATTTCGTACTTAAGAAAATTTTTACCAGATTGAATGCTTTTTTTTTACCAATCAATCTACTACCTAATGTAATGATATTTGCGTTATTATGCAATCGGGATAATTGGGTATTTTTGACACTAAAACATAAAGCGGCTCTTATATTTTTGATTTTATTCGCTGTTATGGCCATTCCCATGCCTGAACCACACACAAGAATACCAAAACTTCCTTTTTTAATAGATACTGCTTTCGATAATTTTTTTGCAAAGTCTGGATAATCAACTGAATTATCATTGTTAGGTCCTAAATCAACTATTTTTAGTTTTTTTGAAAATTTACCAACCAAGTACTTTTTTAAGCTGTAACCAGCATGATCTGATGCAATAAAAATTTTCTTCAACACCAAATAATATAAACTAATTTTAGTTGAATTTGTAGTCTAAAACACATGCTACTAAATGAACTCTATTTTCTTCACCACCATTAAAAGCATTATGATATTTTAAATTATTAGTTACCCAAACTGATCCGTCTGCAGGCATATGATGAGCAACTTTATCTATTACCATTATTGCTCCAGGATTTGTATAGATGGGAATATGTAATCTTGGTTCTGGATCTCTGTGCCAACTTAATGTTGATCTCGGCTCTTTTAAAAGCAATCTCACTCTTCCTAATTTATATTTTTTTGATAACTCATCATAAACTTCTTTAAAGTATGTATGTTGAAAATCTTTTACAAACTCAGTATATTTATTTTCGTCGATCTCAACGTCTCTAGAAACTTCAACACCAGTCGAGTCAGGCTTTGTCCAATATACGCCTCTAACTTTACTTCCTTTTATTGAATCTGGGTCTCCAGGTATTTGGTTCAGTGATATACCTGCAAAGTGAGGAATGCCTAAACTTGTATCGAAACCTTTAATTTTTAAAACTTCATTACATGCGTTTTTAAGCTTATCTATATCAAAATGAATATCTTGTTTTTGAAAATCGCCCAAAAGATTATTAGATTTTATTTTATTTATAGATGTTACATTGTTCATGTGCTTAAATAAATACTTTATTTATAATTATAATACATATAACTTTTGTCGCATATATAAAAATAATTGAGAATGATTATCACTGGAAAATATCCAAATTTAAGGCTTAGAAGGAATAGGAAAAGAGATTGGATTAGAAGACTTGTCCAGGAAAATAATTTATCAGTGAATGATCTAATATTACCAATATTTATTATTGACGGTAAAAACAAAGTAGAATCAATTAAATCTATGCCAGATGTTTTTAGGTATAGCATAGATAAAATTCCAACTATACTTGATAAAGCAGTTAAAAGTAAAATACCAATGGTAGCATTATTTCCTTACACAAATTCAAAATTAAAAAACAGCACAGGTATTGAGGCGTTAAATGAAAATAATTTAGTTTGTAAAGCTATTAGATTGATAAAAAAAAAATATAAAAATAATATTGGTATAATGTGTGATGTGGCACTTGATCCATATACATCTCACGGTCATGATGGATTATTATATAAAGGTAAAATTTTAAATGATGAAACAGTAGAGATTTTAATAAAACAATCTTTGCTCCAAGCTGAAATGGGTTGTGATGTGATAGCACCATCAGATATGATGGATGGTAGAATTGGAAAAATAAGAAAGTCATTAGATAAAAATAAATTTCAAGATGTTCAAATATTATCTTACGCAGCTAAATATGCCTCAAGTTTTTATGGACCATTTAGAGAAGCTGTAGGATCTAATAAATCACTTAAGGGAGATAAAAAAACTTATCAAATGGATTTTAGTAACAATCAAGAGGCATTAAGGGAAATTGCTTTAGATATAAAGGAAGGTGCAGATTTAGTCATGGTTAAACCAGGAATGCCCTACTTGGATATAATTAGAAATATTAAAGATAATTTTAAAATTCCAGTTTTCGCATATCAAGTTTCGGGCGAGTATAGTTTGATCAAAAATGGTATAAATAAAAAACTTATAAACGAAAATAGCATACTTGAATCATTAATTGGATTTAAAAGAGCTGGTGCTTCTGCAATTGTGACCTATTTTGCAGATAAAATAGCAAAAAATTTATAATTAATTTTAATCTAAAGAGTTAATAAAGTTAATTCTAGCTAAAGGATGTGAAATATTATTGATGCTTAAAACACTTTTGTTTAAATAATCTGTAATTATTTTAAGACCTAATATTAAACTCTTTTGATCAGTTACATTATTTTTCTCAACCAAAAAATTTGGAACATATTTAATTGTTGAATTTGATTTAACAAAATATTTTTTTTTATTATTAATAATCTCAAATGAAACAATATTTTCAATATCGAGGTCATAACCAAGATGTTTTAATAAATTTAACTCCCAAAATATATATTTATTAAGCCAATAGATATCATCAAGATTATTCAGAAAACTTTCAATATCTTTATAAACTTTTTTATTCTCTTGAGCTTCAACAGTTAAAATTTTTACTAAGCTCATAACAGATGAAATGCACATTAATTTATTTTTATTGTCAAAAAAATTGGGTGAAATTGGTTTTAATATTTCAACTTTAAATGTATTTATCCTGCCTTCAATTTTATTATTACAATTAAGATGAAACTTATTACCTATTTGCAGATAGTTTTTAATCTTTCTTGATGAGCCACCAAAAATTATACCAGAACACTTTCCGTGAAAATTAGTAAAAAATTCAGCTATGATAGAATTTTCATTATATTTGGTTTTTGAAATTAGATACCCTTCGTCAATCCAGCTCATTTTATATTTAGGTTTCTTAAAAAAATATTTGCAGCATTTTGTTCAGCTTCTTTTTTAGATGAACCATTTGCTTGAATAAATTTTGAATTTTTTAATCTTACAGCAATTTTAAATGTTGGTTTATGTTTTGGGCCAGTACTGCTCAAAAGCTTATAAATTGGCAAACATTTAAAATTTTTTAAAGAGTATTCCTGTAATTTAGTTTTAGAATCTACAAAGGTTTCATCACTTGACTTAATATGTTTGTCCCAAAGTTTCAAAATAAACTTTTCAGTAAAATTGATACCTTTTTCCAAATAAACTGCTCCAATAAGAGACTCACAACAATCAGATATGATTTTATCTTCAATTTTGATTTTTTTTTTTGAATTTCCAACTAATATAAACTTATCTAAATTTATCGAACGAGCTACCTCCAAACATTTTTTTTTGTTTACCAAAGATGCTAGTTTCTTATCAAGTGATCCCTCTTTATCATTTGGGTAATTTTCAAGAAGAATTTTTGTAATTATTAATCCTAAAACCCTATCTCCTAAAAATTCCAGTTTTTCATTACTGTTTTTAGAGTCATAACTTTTATGCGTTAAACATTTTTTCAAAATGTTTCTATTTTTAAATTTTATATCAATATTCTTTTCTAATTTATTTAAATCATTTATCATTATTTAATTATTTTAAAAAAACGGTCATATCTTACAGATTTGTGCCATTTCCAAAATTCTAAGAAACGCCCGACTCTATAATCTGATGAAAAAAAAATAAATTGTGCTTTTCCTACTAAGTTATTTTCATGCACATATCCAACGCTGGATAAAAAACGACTATCTTTTGAACAGTCTCTATTATCACCTAAAAAAAAATAATGTTTATCTGGAATAATAAATTTATCTGAATTTTGAAAAGTAAACTGTTTATTGTAAACAGCTATGTATTTTTTATTATTTGGTAATTTTTCTTCAAATTTATATGTTATAAATTTTTTATTAGAACAAAAAACCTGCTCACTTTTTGAAATAATGCTTTTTAAAATTTGGTTATTATTCAAATAAAGTTCTCCATCAATAAACTGAATACTATCACCTGGAATACCAATAAGTCTTTTAATATAATCTGTTCTATTGTCAGTTGGAGTTTTAAAAACAACAACATCACCACGTTCTGGATTTTTCTTTAATAACCTATTTTTAAAAATGGGTGGGCTAAAAGGAAATGAGTGTTTGCTATAACCATAAGTGTATTTAGTGACAAATATTCGATCGCCTACCAAAAGGTTAGGCTCCATAGATGATGAAGGAATATAAAAAGGTTGTATAAAAAGTGATCTAATTATGATGGCTATAATTAGAGCATATAAAAGTGTTTTAATATTATCTATAAAAAAATTTTTATTTGGTTTAATCATTTTTGAAATATAACAAATGCAATAGAATAATTTTTTTCATCAGAAACTGATAATAAAAAATTAAAATTATTAGTTTTAAATTTTTTTTTAATTAAATATTTTACTTTTTTAGAAATAAAAAAAAAGGGTTTACCTGATTTATCGTTTTTAATAACTATATCTCTAAAGTTAAGATTATTTCTAATTCCAGTGCCTAATGATTTTGAAAAAGCTTCTTTTGAAGCAAATCTTTTAGCAAAATACAAGGTTTTATTTTTTATTTTTTTTGATTTTAAAATTTCATAATTCGAAAATAATCTTTCTAAAATATATTTTTTTTTAATCAATTTTTTAAATCGACTATTGTCAACAATATCAACACCTATACCAAATAAATTCATATTTAATTTTTAAGAATTTTTTTAAACTTTTGAATTACATTTTTTAAACCATAAAAAATAGAATCTCCTATTATAAAATGTCCTATGTTAAATTCTTTGATTGACTTAATAGTATTAAGTAATTTAGTACTTTTATAGTCCAAACCATGACCAGCATGTACTTGTAATCCAATCTTTTTTGCGTAAATCGAACATTTTGCTATTTTATTAAATTCTTTTTTAAATTCTTTTTTAATCTTAATTAAATCAGATAATTTTCCAGTATGTATTTCCACACATTTTGCATTTAGTATTTTTGAAAGTTTTACATCATTAATATTTGGATTAATAAAAAGACTTGTTCTAATATTTGCTTTATTCAATTTTGAGATTATTTTTTTTAATTTAGTTAAATTTTTTTTTAGGTTAAGACCCCCTTCTGTTGTTACTTCTTTTCTTTTTTCGGGAACAATACACACAAAATTAGGTTTATTTTTAAGTGCAATTTTTAACATTTCATAATTTGCTGCCATTTCAAGATTAACTATGATTTTTTTATCTTTACATATTTTCTTAACATCATGATCATTAATATGACGTCTGTCTTCTCTTAAATGTATTGTAATAGAATCTGCACCATAATTTATAGCCTGAATAGCAGCTAAGTAAGGATCAGGATGCTTCCCACCTCTAGCATTTCTGATTGTTGCAACGTGATCAACATTAATTCCTAATTTTTTCATTTAATCCGTCTGCTTCCAGGTGAAGAAATTGGTATTTTTTTTAAGAAATCTGGAATATTTTTTTTATTATAGGTTGGAACATGAATTTTAATATGAGATATAATTTTTTTTTTTTTAATTTTTATATTTTTCTTGCTAGATCTATCGATTAAACAAGCGTAACCAATTAATTTAGCCCTTGATTTAGAAATTAATTTTGAGCACTCTATGCTTGATTTGCCAGTAGTAATAACATCTTCTAAAATTAAAACTTTCATATTTTTTTTAATTTTAAAACCACGTCTTAAAGTAAATTTTCCATCTACCCTTTCACAAAATATAGTTTCTTTTTTAAGCAATCTACCTATTTCATATCCAATTATAATGCCACCCAATGCAGGTGATAAAATTAAATCTATTTTTTTAAAATTTTTTTTAATTTTTTTTGATAATGAAAGACAAATAGAGCTAGCTAAATGTGGAAAACTTAAAAGTTTTGCACATTGCACATATTGAGATGAATGAAGACCTGATGATAAAACAAAATGTCCATCTAAAAGAGCGTTAGTTTTTCTTAAAATACTTAAAGATTTTCTGTGTGAAGGCATTTTTTTTATTTTCGTGTCTTATGATTTTAAATTTAATTTGTTTTTGTTTTAACTCACTAATAAAATTTGTAAAGTTTTTCAAATCGTTTATGGTTAAATTAAATCTGAAATTAATGTGATCTTTGGTTTTTTCTTTCATTTCAACGCTAGAAATGTTTAATTTATGAGTACCAACAAGTGTTGATACTTCACCTAATTTACCTGGTTTATCTGGTAATGATATCCATAAAGTAGTATTATATTTTTTTATTCTATCGTTTGACTTAATTGAGTCTTTTGCATACCAGTATTTTCTTATTGCTGCTCTAGCTTTACCTGTTTTTGTTAGGTGTAACCAGTGTAATGATGGTGATTTATTTTTTGACGTTACAACATTCACAATATCTCCGTTTCTTAGAATGCTTTGCAAGTCGCTTTCTTTACCATTTATTTCACATCCAATTGCTGTATCTCCTATTTTAGTATGTACAGCATATGCAAAATCTATTGGTGTTGAGTCTTTAGGAAGTTTAATGACAGAACCTTTGGGTGTAAAACAAAAAGTATTTTCTTGAAACATTTGAAGTTTAGTATACTCAAAATAGTGTTCTGGATTTTGATTTCTATCCATAATATCAACCAAATCCTTTAACCAATCATATTCTTTCCATGTGAGCGAATTAAACTTTTCCGACGATTTATATTTCCAATGTGATGCTATACCACGTTCAGCAAAATCGTGCATAGGCTGAGTTCTTATTTGAATTTCAATTGGTCGTTTATTTGGACCAATAATCGCGGTGTGCAATGATTGGTACTTATTAATTTTTGGTGATGATATATAATCTTTAAATTTACCAGGTATACAATTGTACTCTCTATGAAATATACCAAGTGCTTTATAACAATCTTCTATATCTTCTAAAATTATTCTAAAACCAATAATATCTGTTATTTGTTCAAGAGATACTCTTTTTTTTTGAACTTTTCTCCATATAGAGAAAGGGGTTTTTTCTCTGCCAATTATTTGAGCATTAAGTTCATGCTGATTGAGCAAATCGCTAAATTGAAAAGAAATAGAGTTGAATGAATTAACTTTATCGTCTTTTATCTCATCTAATCTTTTTTTAATTAATTCTCTTGCATCTTTATTTAATACTTGGAACGATAGGTCTTCTAGCTCATCTCGTATTCTATGCATGCCCATCCTGTCAGCTAAAGGAGCATAAATTTCCATTGTTTCTTTTGCTTTTCTAATTTGTTTATTTTTATCTTTTACAAATTTAATAGTTCTCATATTATGTAATCTATCTGCCAATTTCACAAGAAGAACTCGAATATCTTTTGAAGTAGCCAAAATTAATTTTCTAAAATTTTCCGCTTTGGAATTAGTTGATGCTTGATTTTCATAAACAGAAATTTTTGTAACACCATCAACTAAATCAGCGACTTCTTGACCAAATTCACCTTTTATTGTTTCGTATGTTGCATGCGTATCCTCAATTGTATCGTGCAATAAACCAGTGGCTATAGTAGCACTATCTAATTTTAAATCTGTTAATATATTTGCGACAGCAATTGGATGAATAATATAAGGCACACCTTCGTCACGTTTTTGAGTTTTATGTGCCTTTAAAGCAAAATCATAGGCCTTGCTCAAAGTTTCTGGATTTAGAAATTTATTATATGATTTTACCTTATTTATTAGATCATCAGATTTAAGCATGTTTTATTATATCATTATTTTAGATTTGTTTAATACTTGTTAAATCCTTTGCGTCTAAAAAGCTTATTAATTTAACAATATTTACTTTTTTAATTGGATGCTTCCAGTTTTTTGATAATTCGTATAAAGGTATTAGAACAAAATTTCTACTTTCCATACGAGGATGAGGTATCACTATACTATAAGAGTTTATTGATTTTACAGCTTTTTGGTCATAATCAATAATATCAATATCACAAGTTCTAGGTTCATTTTTTGCTTTTCTTTTTCTACCCAACTGAAATTCAATTTTTTTACATATTTTTAAAAGTTGAGCTGGAGATAAATAAGTTTTAATTTTAATTACGTTGTTTAAAAATTTTGGTTTAGTTTTATCTGGCCATGAGCTTGTCTCATACAGACTTGATGATTTTAATATATTAATTAAGTTGCTTTGAAGTTTAAATTTGGTTAATTCAATATTTAATTTTCTATTACCTAAATTAGATCCTATGGCTAAAAATGCAATTTTAGCTTGTTTTTCTGACATATCTTGCTTTATCACGATTCCAATCTCTTTTTTTTATATCTTGCCTTTTGTCATACTGTCTTTTTCCTTTTGCAACAGCTAGTTCGATTTTTGCTTTTCCACTTTTAAAATACATTTTTGTAGGTATTAAAGTAAATCCCTCTTTTTGTACTTTCCCTATAAGTTTATTAATTTCTCTTTTGTTGAGTAGAAGTTTTCTCTCATCCAATGGATTATGATTAATATAACTTGCTTGTTTATATGATGAAATATGTGAATTAATTAGATAGATTTCTCCGTCTTTTTCTATACCGTACGAATCTGCGATATTTACTTTTCCATTCCTAACGGATTTTATTTCTGAACCTTTTAAAACTATTCCAGCCTCATACAAATCCTCAAAAAAATAATTAAAACTTGCCTTCCTATTTAAACAAATAATTTTTAAACCAGAATTGGTTTTTTTTTTCATTAATTGATGAGATTAGCCAAAGATAAAGCTTCTTTAATTTTTTCTTGAGTTTCTTTTTTTATTTTAACCAATGGTAGTCTAACTTCATCATCACATAAACCCAAAATCTTAGCTGCAAACTTGACTGGAGCTGGATTGCTTTCTAAAAATAATGATTTATGAAGTGGTTGTAAAATTTTATCAATTTTTTCTGCTTCTATAATTTCTTCTTTTAGTTTTGATTTTGAAAATCTTTGAAAATCTGAACATAATTTTGGAGCAATATTCGCAGTTACTGAAATTATACCCACTCCTCCCCTTTTGTTAAAATCAAATGCGAACCCGTCTTCACCAGTAAGCTGAATAAAATCATTTCCTAATTTATTAATAGTTTGTTCTATTCTTTTAGGGTCACCTGTAGCATCTTTAACTCCTACAATATTTTTTAATTCAAATAATCTCGCCATGGTATCAACTGACATATCAATTACGCATCTGCTAGGAATGTTATAAATTATTATTGGAATACTTGTGTTGTCATTTATAGCCTTGTAGTGCTGATATAGCCCTTCTTGGGTTGGTTTGTTATAATAAGGTGTAACGACCAAAGCTCCATCTGCACCAACGTTTTCAGCATGCTTGGTTAAAGATATTGCTTCTTCAGTTGAATTAGAACCGGTGCCAGCAATAATCGGTATTTTTCCTTTAACTTCATTAATGCACAACTCGATTACCTTTTCGTGTTCTTTGTGACTTAATGTAGGAGATTCTCCTGTTGTACCAGCAGGAACTAAGCCATTTGTCCCATTTTTTAAATGAAAATGTATCAATTTAATGTAACAATCAATGTCAAGTTGATTGTTTTTAAATGGTGTAATTAAAGCAACATTTGATCCTTTAAACATAAATACTTATAACATAATTTATGGATTCATTTAGTAAAATTTATGTCAAATAAACCTTTTTTATTTATATATATAATACTCTTTTTAATAACACAGACAAAGCTTTGTGCTAATGATTTAAAAATTATCCCACCTAAAAAACCAATCCTAGGGGTAGAAAATACTAAAGAAAAAATAGTTCAGGGAATATTAAAACCAAAGGCTAAACCAAAGAAAAAAATTAAAATACCGCTTAAAAAAGTAAAGAAAGTCATAGAAAATAAAGAAAAAATAAAACAATTTAATAACAAAATAGGTTTAATTATTCCTAAAAGCAAACCTTTAGTCGTTAAAAAAGAAATAATTAAAGCAAAGAAAAAATCTAAATATTTTAAACAAAAAGATTTTATTATAGCCAAAAGAGCAATTCAGGAAATAGAAAAAAGACAGTGGTCAAAAGCCTTAGCTATAGCAAAAAAATCTAAAGATAAGTCGATTTATAATTTTATACAATGGAGACATTTATTAACAAAAGGAAATAATGCTTCATTTAATGATTATCATAAATTTATAGAAAAAAATGAAAATTATCCTCGTATTAATAGAGTTCGATACTTGGCGGAACATAAACTCTCAACTGATAGAATTTCTCCTCAAAAAATAATTAATTGGTTTGATAATAAAGAGCCATTGAGTGGATATGGAAAATTAATTTTAGGCGAAAGTCATATAATTAAGGGAAATACCTCAATTGGAAAAGAAATGATAAAGGACGGATGGATAACAGCCAATTTAAATAGATCTGAAATGAAATTCTTTAGAAAAAAATTTAAAAAATATCTAAACAATAATGATTATATAAATAGAGCTGATTATTTAGCATGGGAAAATAAACATTGGGATCTTAAAAGAATGTTGAGATATCTGCCTAAAGATTATCAACTTTTATATACAGCAAGACAAATTTTAATGAGTAAATCTTATGGAGTAGATAACGCTATAGCAAAAGTTCCAAAAAAATTAAAAGATGATGCTGGATTAAATTATGACAGATTAAAATGGAGAAGAAAAAGAGGAAGGATCGATAGTTCGTTAGAAATTTTACTTAAAATTGAAAATACAGATAAATATATGATTAGACCTGATAAATGGTGGAAAGAGCGAGAAATTATTGCAAGATCATTAATATATAAAAAGAAATATGAACTCGCCTATAAAATTGTTAGTAAACATGCGCTAAAAGAAGGCCCAGAATATGCTCAAGCAGAGTGGATGAGTGGATGGATATCTTTAAGTTTTCTAAATAACCCGATATTAGCCAAAGATCATTTTGAAAACTTTTATAATAACGTAGGATACCCAATAAGTTTATCTAGAGGTGCTTATTGGCTTGGTAGAACTTATGAAAAAATAAATAAAAATCTATCTAATAAATGGTACCAAGAATCTTCAAAATTTCTAACTACCTATTATGGTCAATTAGCATATCTAAAATTATATCCAAATGAACCATTTGAGTTGTCTGAACAATCTAAAATTGATCCAAAGTTTAAAAAAAAATTTTATGAAAACGAAGTAGTTAAAATTATTTTGCTGTTAGATGAACTTGATAAAGACAAATATACAAAACATATGCTTCGATATTTAGCTTTAACAGACATTGAAAATGGAAGTGAGATACTAGCTGGTGAATTAGCTACTAGCATATCAAGATATGATTTTGCAATACAAATAGCCAAGTTGGCATCTTATGAAAAAAGATTTCATAATAACTTTAATTATCCGTTAATAAGTACTCCTAAGTATATAAATGGGAGAAAGATCCCAGAGAGTGCACTTATATTATCAATTATTCGGCAAGAAAGTGAATTTGATATGACCGCACATAGCCATGCTGGAGCGAAGGGGTTAATGCAATTAATGCCATATACTGCAAAGGTCGTATCTAAGCAATCAAAACTTCCTTATTCAAAATCTAGATTAACCACAGATCCTGAGTATAATATTAATTTAGGATCCCACTACATAGCTGGCTTGCTTTTGGAATATGAAGGATCTTATCCTTTTGCAATTGCTGCCTATAATGCCGGTCCAAAAAGAGTCAAATATTGGAAAAAACTTAATAAAAATCCTCAAAAAAAACAAATTGATTATATTGATTGGATTGAATTAATTAAATTTAGAGAAACTAGAAATTATGTCCAAAGAGTCCTGGAAAATTACAATGTTTACAGATACATGGTTGAAAAAAAACCTATAAAAATGAAAAATTTCTTCAAAGACGATCCATTATATTAATGGCGGAAGGAGAGGGATTCGAACCCTCGGTACACCTTTTCAAGCGTACGGCGGTTTAGCAAACCGCTGGTTTAAACCAGCTCACCCATCCTTCCTTGCTTAATGTGTAACTTGAAACCATTGAATATTCAATACTAATCAAGTAATTTCACTCAGAAAATGAAAAATAAATACTCAATATTTTCACTAATAAAAAATGCTTTAAGTAACCATGAAAATTGGCAAAGAGCATGGAGGGATCCAGAGCCAAAAAAAGAGTACGATGCCGTTATTGTTGGTGGAGGTGGTCATGGTTTAGCTACAGCTTATTATTTAGCAAAGAAACATGGTATGACAAATATAGCTGTCGTTGAAAAAGGATGGATTGGTGGTGGTAATACCGGACGAAATACTACAATTATTAGATCTAATTATTTATGGGATGCTAGCGCAGGATTATATGATCATGCTTTAAAAATATGGGAGAACTTATCTCAAGAATTAAATTATAATGTAATGTTCAGTCAAAGAGGAGTTATGAACTTAGCTCATAATCTTCAAGATGTAAGAGATCTTAAAAGAAGAACTCATGCAAATAGATTAAATGGAATAGACGCAGTTTGGTTAAATACTGAAGAAGTTAAAAGGTTTTGTCCTATAATAAATACTTCGCCAAATATCAGATATCCTGTTTTAGGTGGTACACTTCAAAGAAGAGCTGGAACCGCAAGGCATGATGCCGTTGCTTGGGGTTATGCTCGTGGTGCTGATGATATGGGCGTTGATATAATTCAAAATTGTGAAGTTAAAGGAATCAAAAGAAATGGTGATAAAGTTGAAGGAATTGATACAAACAAGGGTTTCATTAAAACAAAAAAAATTGGAGTTGTCGCAGCAGGTCATTCAAGTGTTATAGCAAACATGGCTGGTTTAAAATTACCTTTAGAAAGTAAACCATTACAAGCACTTGTATCTGAACCAGTAAAACCAATTATAAATACTGTAGTAATGTCAAATGCTGTTCATGCCTATGTAAGTCAATCTGATAAAGGAGAATTAGTTATTGGAGCTGGAACCGATGCTTATATTTCGTACACGCAAAGAGGAAGCCATGATGTGATCGAGGGGACTTTAAAAGCAATATTGGAACTGTACCCTATTTTTAGTAGAATGAAAATGTTAAGACAATGGGGAGGTATTGTTGACATATGTCCAGACGCTAGTCCTATAATAAGCAAAACAAATATCAAAGGTCTATATTTTAATTGCGGTTGGGGAACAGGAGGATTTAAAGCAACACCTGGATCTGGTGATCTTTTTGCTCATACTATTGCAAATGATGAACCTCATAAATTAAATGCAGCTTTTAATTTAAATAGATTTGTTAGCGGTGATCTAGTTGATGAACATGGAGCAGCTGCTGTTGCACACTAATGTTTATAATTAATTGTCCATATTGCGGAGAAAGAGATCAATCAGAGTTTTCCTGTGGTGGTGAAGCTCATATAGAAAGACCTAAACAACCGACAGAATTAAGTGATGATCAATGGGCTGAATATTTGTTTATGAGAAAAAATATCAAAGGAATTCAATTTGAAAGATGGAACCATGCACATGGATGTAGAAAATGGTTTAATGTAGTTAGAGATACATCAAATGATAAAATCCACGCAATATATAAAATGGGAGAAAGACCTCCTCTTAAATAGTTATGTCAAAAAATTTACGTATAAATAAAAATAATTTTATTGATCAGACTATAAGAATATCGTTTAAATTTAATGGTCAAAAACTCTTTGGCTTTAAAGGCGATACTCTTGCCTCTGCGTTATTAGCTAATAACATACATCTTGTTGGAAGAAGTTTTAAATACCATCGACCAAGAGGAATTATGACTTGTGGGTCAGAGGAACCAAATGCAATTGTTCAAATAGGTAATGATCCTTCATCAACAGAGCCAAACGTAAGAGCAACAGAAGTTGAACTTTATGAAGGATTAGAGGCTTTTAGTCAAAATTGTTGGCCTAGTGTTAATTTTGATATAGGAGGAATAAATAATTTTTTATCCCCTCTTCTTCCAGCAGGTTTTTATTATAAAACTTTTATGTGGCCAGCAAGTTTTTGGGAAAAATATGAATTTTTTATCAGACATTCAGCAGGGCTCGGCAAATCTCCTACAAAGCCAGACACTGATTTATATGATCATCAATATGCTCATTGCGATGTTCTAATTATTGGAGGAGGAATTTCAGGGATTTTATCCGCTAAATTAGCAGCTGAAAAAGGCCTAAACACAATACTAATAGATGATAAAAACTATTTAGGTGGGTCTACTATTTATCAGGAAGATGATTGTTTTAAAATAAATAATGATACTTCAAACAAATGGCTTAAAAAGGAAATAGATAATTTAAAAAATTATCCAAATTTACTAATAAAAAATAGAACAAGTCTTGCAGCTTTTCATGGCTATAACTATTTGCTAGCAAGAGAAAATTTGACAGATCATTTGAATGCAAATGAAAGAAAAAATAAAATTAGGCAAAGACTTTGGAAAATAAGAGCAAAAAAAGTGGTTATTGCAACTGGATCTATTGAAAGACCACTAATATTTAATAACAACGATAGACCTGGAATTCTATTAAGCTCCTCTATAAAAAAATATATTGATTTTTTCGGAGTAAAAAGTGGAAACGAAATTTCTCTGTTTACAAATAATGATAGCGCTTATGAAACTGCTATATCTTTAAACAAAAGTGGAGTTAAAGTAAATACAATTATAGATATTAGAGAAAATTCTACTTCTCTTTTAGTTAAAAAGGTTCAAAAAATTGGTATAAATATTTTATGGGGCCATACTATAGTCAATACCAATGGATATAAAAGAATAAAATCTATAAATGTTCAGAAATTATCAGCAGATGGTGAAAGTGTAGTTGGAAAAAAAATAAAAATTAATTGTGACTGCTTAGGTATGTCAGGCGGATGGACGCCTATGGTACATTTATTTACACAGTCTGGTGGAAAATTAAAATTTAAAGATAAAGATTATATTTTTATACCAGATATGAATAAATCACCTTCAAGTCAAATTAGTGTTGGGTCCTGTAATGGAAATTTCGAGTTGGACGATTTAATAACTAATACCATTAAAAATATCAAAATTTTTTTAGATTTAGATAAAACGATTTATGATAGTTTAAATGTAGTTTGTTCGAAAGAAACTGAAAAAAGAAATATATGGTTGTTACCATCGGATAAACAGCTTTCCAAAACAAAACCTTTTCTAGATTTCCAAAATGACTCAACTGCAAAAGATATTAAATTAGCTCTTAGAGAGGGTTTTAAATCTATTGAACACGTTAAAAGATATACAACGACAGGTATGGGTACTGATCAAGGGAAATTATCAAACATGCATGCTTTAGGAATTATTGCAGACACAACTGGAACAAATATGGGTGATCTAGGAACAACAACTTTTAGACCACCTTTTACACCTCTTACATTTGGATCAATTGTAGGGAGAAATGTTGGTGAATTTTTTGATCACACAAGAAAAACTGCAATACATGATTGGCATGTTGAAAATAATGCTAAATTTGAAAATGTTGGTCAGTGGAAGAGAGCTTGGTACTTTCCTGAAAATAATGAAACAATGTTTCAAGCTGTTCAAAGAGAAAGTAAAGCAGCCAGAGATGGCGCAGGTATTCTTGATGCCTCAACCTTAGGAAAAATTGATATTCAAGGCACCGATGCTTCTGAATTTTTAAATAGAGTATATACAAACGCTTGGTCAAAACTTGCCATAGGAAAATGCCGTTATGGACTTATGCTAAATGAAGATGGAATGGTTTATGATGATGGAGTTACAACTAGACTTGGTGAAAATCATTATATTATGACAACAACGACAGGAGGAGCAGCTAACGTGCTCTCAAAACTTGAAGATTATCTTCAAACAGAGTGGCCTGAATTAGATGTCTATTTGACAACTGTTACAGATCAATACTCAACCATAAGTATTTGTGGCCCAAGATCAAAAAATATTGTGAAAAAAATTATTCCTGATTTAGATTTGTCTGATGCAAATTTTCCACATATGTCTTTTAAAAATTCTAAAATAGATAACGTAAATTGTAGAGTTATGAGAATAAGTTTTACTGGAGAACACAGTTATGAAATTAATATTCAATCTAATTATGCGAAAGATGTTTGGATAAAATGTATGGAGGCTGGAAAAGAGTTTAATATTACTCCTTATGGAACTGAGACTATGCACCTTTTGAGAGCTGAAAAAGGTTTTATAATTACAGGTCAAGATACAGATGGAACGTTGACACCTTCAGATTTACAAATGGACTGGATTATTGGAAAAAAGAAATATGATTTTATTGGAAAAAGATCTCTTTATAGAAGCGACACCATTAGAGAAGATAGAAAGCAATTAGTTGGACTTTTAACTGAAGATCCCTTGGAAGTTCTAGAGGAAGGTGCTCAATTAGTAGAAGATATAAATAAAAAACCTGTTGAAATGCTTGGGCATGTAACTTCAAGCTATTTTAGTCCAAATTTAAAAAAATCAATTGCTCTTGCTGTTGTAAGAAGTGGAAAGAAAATGAAAGGAAAAAAACTTATTGTGCCAATGGAAAATAAAAACATCAACGTAACTATAACAGATACTGTATTTTATGATAAAGAGAATAAGAGGTTAAATGCTTAATTTTAATTCAACTATTAAACAGAAAAAAACATATGGTGATATAAAAATTGAAGAGATTGAACCTATAATAAAAATAAATTTAAGAAGTAAAAAAAGAGAATTTTCAAAAAAAATTGGAAAGATTCTATCTATCTTGCCCCCAACTGAAGCGAACACTTCATCTGGTAATGAAGGTTATAATTTACTCTGGTTAAGCCCAGATGAATGGTTGGTTTATTCAAATAATAAAAATCAATCTTTAAAAGAACAAATAGATATGGAGGATAAATTATTTGATGAAATTTCCAAATTAAACCAAGGTGCTGTAACCAACGTATCAGATCATTGGATAATGATTAATTTTAAAGGTAATAAAATTTATGATTTATTATCAAAAAGTTGTCCTTTTAATTTTAATGAATTTAAAAGAAAAAAAGGCTCTGTAGCTCAAACCTTAGTCAATCATGTAGATGTTATATTGCACAATAGAGATAATAATGAATTAAATTTATTTGTAAGAAGATCTTTTTCTGAAGATCTATGGTTATGGATTAACGACAGTGCTAGATTTATGTAGCTTGTTATTAAGATAATAATTCACAACGATTAGTAAAATAATTGATACAAGCCATTGAAAAATTACCCATAACCAAAAGAAATTATCATAATCCACGCTTAAATACTTAGCTAGATAAAATACAATTATGGGTACTAAAACATTTCTACCTATATTGTTAATCATCGCGTTTTCAGATTTTTTAAGAGCCATAAAAAAACCATTTGTAAGAAAAAAGAAAGGATAAGCTGGTAAAACAAATGCAGATATTTTCAAATATCTTTTTCCATAATCTATTACTTCAAAATTATCTGAAAAAAATTTTGGTATAATGTTTGCTGTTAAAAATATTAAAACACCAGATATAACCATTATAAAAAAAGAATATTTAATTGCTGTAAAATATGTTTCTTTAACTCTATCGTGTTTTTTAGCTCCATAGTTTTGTGCAATAATAGATATTAATGCAGTATTAATGCCAAGAATGGGTAAAAGGACGACTTGCTCTATTCTGGTTGCTGCACCATATCCTGCGGTTGCAAATTCATTAGTCATGCCAACGTAAGTAAAAATAATCGCAGCTGCTACTGAATAACCACAAATTGCTATAGTTATTGGCATTGATTGAAAAAAAATATTTATTAAATAATTCAGTTTTGGATATAAAAAATCTTTTGCTAAACTTTTTAATCTCTTATTTTGCAAAATTTTTAAAAATATAATTATAAAAGATATTAATTGAGCAACAATTGTTGACACACCAATACCAGCAACACCAAGGGCTGGAATAAATAAAAAACCAAATATGAAAATTGGATTTAATATAATATTCAAAACAAATGACAAAATTAAAACATTTCTATATGTTTTTGTGTCTCCTTCAGCATGTAACAAAGAATTCAAAGCAACAACTAAAATAAATAAAAAAGATCCAGAAAAAATTATATTAGTATACTCAAGACCTAAATTTGTTACTATTTCTGTAGAACCCATTAAATAGTAAATTTTTTTAGAAAAAATCAATCCTAATAATGTAATAACAATTGAAATTAAAAATCCGAAATAAATCGTATTAATAAAATAACTTAAAACTTTTTTTTTATTATTCTCTCCTATGCTGTTACCAATTAAAGCTGTTCCAGCAACCGTAACACCTATACATGTTGCAATAATAATAAAATAAATTGGAAAAGACTTAGATAATGCAGATAATGCCTCTGGTGAAATTTTACCTGCATAGAAAGTATCAACAATATTATAGAGTGTTTGAAAAAGAGTTCCAACGCTAGCTGGAATTGCCAATTTTTTTACAAGATCGGGTATATTATCTTTTAGTAAATTCATTTTTGGAAAAAGGTTTTTAATATTCTTTTTGGAAGATATGTCTCTTCTTGCTCCCTTTTGCAATATTAATTTGTTTTTGTCTCATTCTAAATCTATCTTTTTGAATATTTGTCAAAATATCATGACATCTTGGACAAGAAACACCCTCCTCATATTTTATAGACTTTTTATCTTTAGTTGAAATCGGTTTTCTACAACCACTACACATGGAAAATGATCCCTTAGCCAATTCATGTTTAACACTTATTCTATTATCGAAAACAAAACATTCACCCTTCCACAGGCTGTCCTTTTTTTTTATTGTTTTTAAGTAGTTTAAAATTCCTCCTTTAAGTTGATAAACATTTTTAAATCCTCTTTTTTCTAAAAAAACAGAAGCTTTTTCACATCTAATTCCACCAGTACAAAACATAGCAACAGGTTTATTTTTATTTAACTTTTTTAAAAACTTTGGAAACTCTCTAAAGTTATTTATATCTGGATTTATAGAGTTTTTAAATGTACCTACTTCATACTCAAATGGCTTTCTTGCATCAATCAAAGTCGTATTTTCATCAGAAATAATTTTATTCCATTTTTTTGGATTTATTTGACCATTAAGACTTCTTTTATTAATATTTATTCCCATTGGAACTAATTCCTTTTTAATTTTTACTTTACACTTATGAAAAGGTTGAAATTTATTAAAAGAAAAATTCTCACTATCAAAATTTAAAAAATTAAAAACTTTTTTAATTTTTTTAATTCCCAAATTTAGATTATTTTTTTTTCCAGAAATTGTTCCATTAATACCCTCATTCGACAAAATAATCGTTCCACGAATTTCATTTTTAATAAAAAAAATATTTAAGATTTTCTTATTTTTTTTTATCTTTTTTATTTTTTTAAATTTATAAAACCCAAAAATATAAAACATTATAATTTTCTACAGATTGTAAGGCCATCACCAACAGGCATCATAACTTTTTCAGTTTTTTTATCTTTTTTAATATAAGAATTAAAATCTCTTATAAATGTTGTTATTTTATCATTTTTATTTTTCTTAACAACATCTCCATACCATAAAACATTATCAATAATTATTAATCCATTTTTTTTAATCAGATCGATGCTATGATCATAATAATTTTTATAATTTTCTTTATCGGCATCTATAAATATAAGATCAAATTTTTCTCCCTCTTTTTTAAGAATTTTTGTACTTTCTAGGGCTGGTTTAACTATTAACTTTATTTTATTTTCTTGATTGGCTTTTTTAATAAAATTGAAAGCAACATCGGATGTTTTTTTGTTTTTATCGAGTGCTATTAATTCTCCATCGTTTGGTAAAGCTTGTAACATTGATAAGGTACTTAATCCGGTAAAAGTTCCAATTTCTAAAATTTTTTTTGCATTAGATGCTTTAATCAATAAATGCAGAAAATGACATTGGGTTTCTGAAATTTGCATTTTTTTAATTTCGCCAAGACTTTCGTTATAGGAAATAATTTCTTTCTGAATTGGACTCAAATTTAAAGAATTATCATTAATATATTTTTCTATATCTTTTGTAATTTGTAAATTTTTACTCATGTAGGCTAAAGTTTTTTCTTTAATATATCATTAACTATTTTTGGGTTTGCTTTACCTGATGAAGCTTTCATTACTTGACCAACAAAAAAACCAAAAAGTTTATCTTTTCCGGATTTATATTTTTGTACATTGTCTGGATTATCTAAAATCACTTTATCTATAATTTTTTCTAATTCTTTTGGATCGCTTTGTTGTTTAAGACCTTTCTCCTCAACGATTTTCTTTGGATCCTGGTCTCCATTTGACATTTCTACAAATAATGTTTTAGCAATTTTTCCTGATATAGTTCCATCTGTAATTAAGTTAATTAATTTTGATAAATTTTCTGGACTTATTGGACTTTGGTCAATTTCAATATTTTTTTCATTAAGTAATGCAAATAACTCACCGGTTATCCAGTTTGCAGATAATTTAACATCAGAGTTTTTAATTACTTTTTCAAAATATTTTGACGTCTCTAAATCTGAAACTAGTATTGTAGCCTCATAAGGAGAAAGTTTAAATTTTTCAATAAAACGATCTTTTTTTTGATCTGGAAGCTCAGGTATTTCGCTTTTAATATCCTCTATAAATTGATCATCAAACTCTAAAGGTAATAGGTCAGGATCAGGAAAGTATCTATAATCATGGGCATCCTCTTTTGATCTCATTGATCTTGTTTGATTTTTTTTAGTATCAAAAAGTCTTGTTTCCTGATCAATTATACCACCTTCCTCCAATAATTCGGCTTGTCTATTTGCTTCATACTCGATAGCCATTTGCATGAATTTAATTGAATTAACATTTTTAATTTCACAACGTGTACCAAATTTATCACTACCAAGTTTTCTCACCGACACGTTAACATCTGCTCTTAATGAACCTTCTTGCATATTTCCATCACATGTACCTAAATATCTCATTATTGATCTTAATTTCTTTATATATAAATTGACTTCTTCAGGAGATCTAAGATCTGGTTTGCTAACGATTTCCATAAGAGCTACGCCAGATCTATTTAAATCAACTAAAGTACTACTAGGGTCTATATCATGTATACTTTTTCCAGCATCTTGTTCCAAATGTAATCTTTCAATTCCGATAGTCTTGGGACCTGAGGGCAAGTCTAGAACAATTGATCCTTCTCCAACAATTGGATCTTTGTATTGAGAAATCTGATAACCCTGAGGTAGATCAGCATAAAAATAATTTTTACGATCAAAAATTGATTTTTTATTAATCTTAGCATTTAAACCAATGCCTGTTTTAACAGCTTGTCTGATACAAAACTCATTTATTACAGGTAGCATTCCAGGAAAAGCAGCATCAACTAAACTTACTTGAGTATTCGGCTCAGATCCAAATTTTGTTGCTGAATTAGAAAATAATTTTGACTTTGAAAGCACTTGAGCATGTACTTCTAATCCAATTACTACTTCATAATTATTTCCATTTTTCTCTATCAAGTATTGATCTTTTTTCACTTATTCCACCAATCGCTTGTATTTAGTTTAAAATTAATTTTTTCTTCCATAGAGTATGCAATATTCAGAATTCCCTGTTCATCGAAAGGTTTTCCAATAAGCTGGAGTCCTAATGGATAGTTATTTTCATCTAAACCTGCTGGAATTGAAATGCCAGGTAATCCTGCTAAATTTACGGGGACAGTAAAGATGTCATTTAAATACATAGAAACAGGGTCGTCCATTTTCTCACCTACTTTAAAGGCTGAACTTGGTGTAGAAGGAGTTAAAATTGCATCAACTTTGTTAAAAGCTTCATCAAAATCGTTTTTTATAAGTTTTCTTACCTTTTGAGCTTTAAGATAGTAAGCATCATAATAACCTGATGAAAGAACATATGTACCTATCATAATTCTTCTTTTAACCTCGTCGCCAAATCCTTGAGATCTAGTTTTTTCATACATATCAATTAAATTTTCACCTTCGACTCTAAATCCATATTTCACTCCGTCATATCTCGCTAGATTTGAAGATGCCTCAGCTGGAGCAACTATATAATAAGTAGGAAGAGCATATTTTGTATGTGGTAAAGAAATATCGATAATTTCAGCCCCACAATTTTTTAAATATTCTTTACCATTGTCCCATAATTTTTCTATTTCAGCAGGCATTCCCTCAACTCTATATTCTTTAGGAATGCCAATTTTTTTACCTTTAATATTTTTATTAAGATCAGAAAAATAATTTGGCCGTTTAAAATCAATTGATGTTGAGTCTTTGTTGTCAAATGAACTTATTACCTCAAGTAAAAGTGCGCAGTCTTTAACATCTCTTGTCATTGGACCTGCCTGATCTAAAGAGGATGCAAAAGCAACTATTCCGTATCTAGAACAACTCCCATAGGTAGGCTTCAATCCTACAGTTCCTGTGAAAGAAGCTGGTTGTCGAATTGATCCACCTGTATCAGTGCCAATGGTCGCTGGCGTAAGTTTTGCTGCTAAAGCAGAAGCAGAGCCACCCGAAGAACCTCCTGGAACTAAATTATTATCAATTGGGCTTAAAACATTTCCAAAATGACTTGTTTCATTTGATGAGCCCATAGCAAATTCATCACAATTCAATTTTCCTAGTAATATAGCTCCTGAATTCCAGAGATTTTGAGTAACGGTAGACTCATAACTTGGAACAAAATTTTCTAAAATTTTACTACCTGCTGTTGTTTTAACATTTTTTGTACAATAAAGATCTTTAACTGCTATAGGAATGCCTGGAAGTTTTTTTTGAAGATCTGGTTTAGCATCAAATTTTTTTGAATTTACTAGAGCATCATCGAAAGTTTCTTCGATATAAGTATTTAGTTTTTTAGATGATTTTGATCTTTCTATATAATTAGAAGTAATATCTGTTGAGGAAATTTCTTTAGATTTAATTTTATTAACAAGCTCAGTTAATGTTAAATTTATTATATCAGTCATCACTCTACCACTTTCGGTACCACAAAATAATCTTTATTGTCTTTTGGGGAATTTTTAAGAATATCTTCCCTGATATTTTTTGATAAAATTTGATCTTTTCTGAATCTTAGAGTTGTTTCTGCAATTGATGTTAAAGGCTCAACATTGTCTGTATTTAATTCGTTTAGTTTCTCAATCCATTTAAATATTGAGTTTAAATCTTTCTCAAGTTTCTTGGCTTTTTGATCATCAATTGAAATTCTTGATAATTTAGATATGTGTTTAACGGTTTTAAGATCTATAGTCATATGATAATTAGATCTATCATTATAATAGAAAAATACAACATGATCACTATTGATAAACTTAAGAGTAAAATTGATAAAAAATCACAATTACTAGGTATTGATATTGGTACAAAAAGGATTGGTATATCGATATCTGATGACAAAAGATTAATTGCTATGCCTTTAAAAACCATCCAACTCTCATCTTTAAACGAATTTATCAAAGAAATTAAATATTTAGTTAAAGAAAATAATATTCAAGGATTAATTATTGGTGATCCAATTAATATGGATGGTACAAAGGGTAAGTCTTCTCAATCTGTTAAGGATAAATCTATTATAATCAATAGAGAGGTCAATATTCCCATAGTTTTATGGGATGAAAGATTATCAACGGTGGGTGCATTTAATTTATCAAGCGAATTGGATATAAATGTTTCTAAAAGAGTAAAAAAAATTGACGAAAATGCTGCTACATTCATACTTCAAGGGGCTCTGGATTATTTAAATAATTAATACTTGCAATAATTCTACATAATAGTTATAGAGTTAATTTTAATGGCAATAAATTCTAATAAAGCTATTAAAATTTCAAAAAAACATCTCCTAGGTATTCAAGATCTAACTGTTTCTGATGTAAATTTAATACTTTCTGAATCAAAAAAATTCATTTCTGTTAACAAAAGTAAAAATAAAAAGGTTGATATTTTAAAAGGTAAAACACAAATTAATTTGTTTTTCGAACCGTCTACTCGTACACAAAGTTCTTTTGAATTAGCAGGAAAAAGACTTGGTGCAGATGTAATGTCCATGAATATTACTAATTCTGCAATTAAAAAAGGTGAAACATTGATAGACACGGCTATGACACTTAATGCAATGCATCCAGATATAATAGTAGTAAGACATCAAGACTCTGGAGCTTGTAATCTTTTATCGCAAAAAGTTAATTGTGCTGTATTAAATGCCGGTGACGGAAGAAGAGAGCATCCTACACAAGCATTACTTGATGCTTTAACAATTATTGATAGAAAAAATAAAATACAAGGTTTGAGAATAGCAATATGTGGCGACATTCTTCATTCGAGAGTTGCTAGATCTAATATTTATTTGCTTAACATGTTAGGTGCTGAAATAAATATTGTTGCACCTTCAAATCTACTTCCCAAAGATATTAGTAAGCTAGGAGTAAATACTTTTTCAGATATGAAAAAAGGACTAAAAGACTGTGATATAGTAATGATGTTAAGATTACAAAATGAAAGAATGACAAGTTCATTTTTATCATCAAACAGAGAGTACTATGAGTATTATGGATTAACTCCAGATAAATTAGAGGAAGCAAAAAATGATGCATTAATAATGCATCCAGGTCCAATGAACCGAGGTATAGAAATCGATACTAGATTAGCTGATGATATAAACAAAAGTGTAATTAAAGAACAAGTTGAATTAGGAGTAGCAGTGAGAATGGCTTGTTTAAAAATTTTTTGCGAAAAATGAAAAAAAAATATTTTTTAAATGCTAATATTATAGATCCAAAAAATTCAATTGATGAGGTTGGAGGTTTAATTATAAATGAAGAAGGGAAAATAGAGGCAATTGGTAAAAAAGTTAATAAAAATAATATTCCATCAAGAGAAAAATATATTGATCTTAAAGATAAATACCTATTTCCTGGACTGGTGGATATGAGAGTTTTTGTGGGAGAGCCTGGTTATGAATATAAGGAAAATTTTAAAACTCTGAGTAATGCTGCAATTGCAGGAGGTGTGACTTCTGTTGTAACAATGCCTAATACCTCGCCTGTAATTGACAACGTATCAATTGTTGATTTTTTAAAAAGAAGAGGTCGAGACAAGGCAAAAATAAATATTTTTCCTGCTGCTTCTATGACTAAAAATCTTGAGGGCACCAATATGACTGAGTTTGGTTTGCTGAAAAACAAAGGAATCGTAGGTTTTACAGATGGATCAAAAACAATTCAGAATACAAGACTTATGTCTAGAATAATGAGATCTGCATATGATTTAGACTGTTTAATAATGCAACATGCTGAAGATCAAGAACTTTCTCAAAATGGACTGGTTAATGATGGTATAATATCAACAAAGCTTGGTCTTCAAGGAATACCAGATTTAGCTGAAAAAATAATTATTGAAAGAGATCTTACACTTTTAGAAGATTTTAATTGTAGATATCATATCTCTCAAATCTCATCATCCAAATCAATAGATGTTATTTCTCACAAAAAAAATAATGTTGATTTTACAACTGGAGTATCAATTAACAATTTATCACTAAATGAAAATGATATAGGTGATTTTAGAACATTTTTAAAACTATCACCTCCTCTAAGAACTGAAGAAGATAGAGTTTCTCTGGTAAAAGCAATTAATCAAGGTTTAATTGACGTTATTGTGTCAGACCATAAACCTGAAGATGAGGAATCTAAGAGATTAACTTTTTCTCAAGCAGCTACAGGAGCTTCTGGTGTAGAAACTCTATTAGCTTTATCATTAGAGCTATACCATAATGGTTCGGTAAAATTATTTAAGTTAATCGAATTATTAACAAGCAATCCTGCAAAAATTTTAAAAATAAACAAAGGCAACCTTTCTATTGGAAATGATGCTGATTTTTGTATTGTTGATATTTACAAACCATGGATTGTTAAGAAAGAAAAAATTATCTCGAAGTCTAAAAATACTTGTATTGAAGATAAAAAATTACAGGGTTTAGTCACTAATACATTTGTAAAAGGTGAAGAATTATTTAAAAATTAAATCATGGAAGTATTTTTTGTAGCTTTAGTTTCATATTTACTTGGTTCAATACCATTTGGTTTTATATTAACAAAATTATTTTTAAAACAGGATATAAGAAATATTGGATCAGGAAATATTGGTGCTACCAATGTATTAAGAACTGGAAATAAACTTATAGGTTTCTCAACTTTATTTCTTGATATTTTAAAAGCTGTTGCCCCTATTATTTTTATTAAATATAACTTTCCAAATTTTATATTTATATCTTCTTTATCTGTGTTTTTAGGTCATGTTTTTCCTATTTGGTTAAAATTTAAAGGCGGTAAAGGTGTAGCAACTTACGTTGGTATATTATTTTGTATAAATTATATTCTTGGATTCGTTTTTATCGTTAGTTGGTTTATTATTTTTCTTGTATCAAAATATTCATCGTTATCTTCCTTGTTAGCTTCATTGGCTATTCCCATATATCACTTTTTTTTAATCGATGATAAAAATCATTTTTTCTTTATAATTTTATTTATTTTAATTTTTTATACCCATAGAGAAAATATAAAACGCTTAAAAAATAATACTGAATCGAAGACAAAAATTTATTAATTTGACTATCTAAGTGTTTTATGTAGGTTCTGATTAAATGAATCTAGTGATTGTAGAAAGTCCTGCAAAAGCAAAAACGATTAATAAATATTTAGGTGATAATTTTAAAGTTTTAGCAAGTTACGGCCACATTAGAGATTTGCCTTCTAAAAATGGCTCAGTAAATCCAGAAGAAGAATTTAAAATGATTTGGGAGGTTGATAGCTTCTCAAAAAAATATTTAAAAGAAATAACTGATGCTGCAAAAAAATCTAATAAAATTATTTTGGCTACTGACCCAGATCGTGAAGGTGAAGCTATAGCTTGGCATGTTAAAGAATATTTAGATGAAAAAAAACTATTAAAAGATAAAAAAATTGAAAGAGTTGTTTTTAATGAAATTACTAAAAAAGCTGTAACAAAAGGAATAGACAATCCAAGAAATATAGAACCCAACCTGGTTGATGCGTATATGGCAAGACGTGCATTAGACTATTTAGTTGGATTTAACATTTCGCCAATCCTTTGGACAAAATTGCCTGGCTCAAAATCTGCAGGTAGAGTTCAATCGGTTGCATTAAGATTACTCACAGAGAGAGAGCATGAAATTGAATTATTTAAGCCTGAGGAATTTTGGACCTTAAATGTAATTTTTAAAACCAAAAATGGAGATATGCTAAACTCTAATACTGTTTTAATTAATAACAAAAAAATAGAAAAGTTTTCTTTTAAAAATAAAGATGAAATAAATAAATCAATATCTCTTATAAAAGAAAATAAATATAAAATATCAGATATAAGTTCAAAAATTTATACTAGAAATCCTCTAGGTCCTTTTACAACTTCTACTCTTCAACAAACTGCTTCAAGTAAATTAGGATTTGGTGCATCTAGAACAATGCAAATTGCACAAAGATTGTATCAAGGAATTGACATTGAGGGTGATACGGTTGGTTTAATTACTTATATGAGAACTGATGGAACCAATATATCTAATGATGCAGTCACTGATTTTAGAAACTTTATAAATAATTTATATGGAGAAAACTATCTTCCAAAAGAACCAAATAACTATTCTGGTAAAAAAGCAAAAAATGCTCAAGAGGCTCATGAGGCGATAAGACCAACGGATATAACTAGGACACCAGATGCAATGAAGAAATTTTTAAGCACAGATCAAATTAAATTATATGATTTGATATGGTCAAGAGCACTTTCGTCTCAAATGGAAGCTGCAAAGTTTGATAGAAAAACTATTACTATTGTTTCAGAGGATAATTCAAATCAATTCAAATGCTCTGGATCTACAGTAAAATTTGATGGTTTTTTAAAACTTACAAGAATAGAAGATGAAGACGAAAAGATTTTGCCAGAGGTTAATAAAGAAGAAGTTCTTATAAATGATTTTATCGACGAACAACATTTTACTCAACATCCGCCTAGATACTCTGAGGCAAGCTTAGTTAAGAAGTTGGAAGAGTTAGGCATAGGAAGACCATCAACTTATGCAAGTATTATTTCTGTTATTTCTAATAGAGGTTATGCTGATATTGTAAATAAACGTTTCTTTCCAACTGATAGAGGAAAATTATTGTCAGCTTTTCTAGAAAAATTATTTTCAAAATATGTTGATTATAGCTTTACTGCAAATTTAGAAGAACAACTTGACGATATTACCGCTGGTAAAGAGGAGTGGATTAAAGTTCTTGATAATTTTTGGAAAGATTTCAATAACAATGTAGCAAATGTAAAAGAAAAAAGAACCAGAGAGGTTTTAGATCTTTTAAACGAAAGTCTTGGAGAGCTTATCTTTGAGTCAGATGAAAACGGTAAAATAAATAGAAAATGTAAGTTATGTGATACCGGTGAGCTAAGCTTAAAAAATAGCTTTAGAGGAGGCGCTTTTATAGGTTGCTCAAATTATCCAGATTGTAAATTTACAAGGCCTTTATCAAAATCTAAGGCTAATGACCAAATTGCCTTAGCTGAACCGAAATTAATAGGTCAAAATGAAAATGGAAAAGAAATTTATTTAAAAAATGGAAGATTTGGACCTTATCTACAATTTGAAATTATAGATGAAGTAGATCAATTAAAAAAGAAAAAAAAGAAAAAAGATAATAATAATTTAAAAAACGTATCAATTCCAAAAGGAATTGAAATAGATCAAATTAATTTAGAAAAGGCTAAGTACTTATGTTCACTGCCTAGAGTTATTGGCCAACATCCTGACAATGGAAAAGATATAACGATTAATTCTGGACGATTTGGTCCATATCTTAAATGTGAAAATAAATCTGCAAGATTAGAAAATGTTGATGAAATTTTTACAATCGGTCTAAATAGAGCAATTACATTAATAGCTGAAGCTAAACCAGGAAGAATTTCATCTTCTCTAATTAAAGATCTTGGTGAACATCCAGAGGATAAAAAACCGGTAAGAATTATGAAAGGACAATATGGACCTTATATTAAATATAAATCATTAAATGCTACTATACCTGAAGAAAAAGATCCAACTGAACTTACGATGGAGGAAGCTTTAATATTGATTGAGAAAAGAAGAGAATACGATAGAAATAAGAAATCAAAAAAAAGAAAATAAAATGAAGTATGATAAAAAAATAGAAGAATTAAAACTTATTCTTCCTAAAGCTGCCGATCCAGTTGGTTCCTATGTTGCTGTAAGAATTTCAGGCAAGTTACTTTTTATATCTGGTCAAATATCAATGAATGAAAAAGGTGAATTGATAAAAGGTAAACTAGGTAAAGATTTGGATACTGAGGAGGGTTATAATGCCGCCAAAAGATGTGCATTGAATATTGTGGCGCAAGCTAAGAAGGCATGTGAAAACGATTTATCAAAAATAAAATCATGTATTAAACTCACAGGCTTTGTAAATTCAACTGATGATTTTACTGATCAGCCAAAAGTTATTAATGGCGCATCAGATTTGATTGCAACAATTTTTGGTGATGCTGGGATGCATGCAAGAGCTGCAGTAAGTACAAATAGCCTTCCGTTAGGTGTTGCTGTAGAAGTTGATGCTATTTTTGAATTGAATTAATTCTTATCTTCCTACACTATAGTACTTAAAACCTTGGGCTTTGATTTTATTTGGAGAGTAAATATTTCTCATATCATAGATAATAAATTTTTTACCTTTATTTAAAATTTTAAAGTTGATTGATTTAAAATCATTCCACTCAGTATGAATAATAACAAGATCAGAGCCTTTTATAGCATCTTTAATTGAAGTTGAATAATCGACATTTTTAATTTTAGAAAACTCTTTTTTAATTCCAGTTGGATCAAAATATTTAATTTGAGCACCTTTTTTAGATAAAGCAGGTATCATTACAAGACTTGAGGAGTCTCTCATGTCATCAGTGTTAGCTTTAAATGTAACTCCTAAAAAGGTTATTTTTTTATTTTTGATTTTTTTATTTAAAATTTCATAAACTCTATTAAGCAATATTTTTGATCTATTTTTATTTGATTTAATAACTGACTTAATAATAGACAAATTAGTTTTAAACATATCTGCGGTAGAAGTTATAGCTTTTGTATCTTTCGGAAAACAGGATCCACCATATGCAGGTCCCGCTCTTAAAAAGCGGCCTCCAATTCTCTTATCAAGACCCATACCTATTGATATATCCTCAATATTTACATTGGTTTTTTCACATAAATTTGCTATTTCATTAATAAATGTAATTTTTGTAGCTAAAAAAGCATTAGAAGCATATTTAATTAATTCTGCAGCTCTTCTTGATGTTTGTAAATATGAAGCTCCTTTCGAAATTAAAGGACTATAAAGATTCTTTAAAATACGATTTGGCCTTTTTTCATTAGAACCAACAACTACTCTATCGGGATAAATAAAATCTCTTATAGCTTCGCCCTCTCTTAAGAACTCAGGATTTGAAACAACTGAAAATTTATTCTTTTTATTTTTTTTAGATATAATTTTTTCAATTTGATCTCCAGTAGTTACTGGAACTGTCGATTTGGTTATTATTATTTTGAATTTATTTATTGAGCTGCTAATTTCTTTGGCTACATTATAAACCTGACTTAAATCAGCTGAAGACCCACCTTTTTTGGTTGGTGTTCCCACACAAATAAAAATAATATCTGAGGTCATAATTGATTTTTTTAAATCATTTGAAAAATTTAACCTATTGTTTTTATAATTTTTAACTACTAGTTCAGATAATCCAGGTTCGTAGATTGGAATCTTTCCCTTTTTAAGCAAATTTATCTTTGCTATATTTTTATCAACACAAATTACATCATTGCCTAAATCGGCGAAACATACTCCGCTAACTAAACCAACATAACCAGTTCCAATCATGCATAGTTTCATAGCTTATTTAACTCCAAGGATGATTTTATGTATCCACTCATAGTGCCACAATCTAGATATTTGCCGTCAAAATTATGAGCTAAAAAAGTTTTTTTTTTGTGTATCAATGATTGAATGGCATCGGTAATATGAAACTCTCCACTCTCACCTATTTTTGTTTTTAATAATTCGGAAAAAATTTTTTTAGGCAAGATATATCTTCCTATCACAGCCTTGTTTGATGGTGCATTGGAAATAGATGGTTTTTCTACCACTCCTTTTATAAAGTAATTTTTTTTATTTAATTTTTTTCCCAATTTAAAGATACCCCATCTTGAAACATTTTTTTTATTCACATTCATGCTTGCCATGACTGAAACTTTATAGCGATTATGAACTTTTATCATAGATTTTGAACAATTTTTTTTTATAATTAAGTCGTCAGGTAAAAGCATTAAAAAATAATTGTCCTTAATGAATTTTTTTGTTTTTAAAACCGCATCCCCAGTGCCTAAAGGTTTATTTTGATATACAAATTTTATTATTTTTTTATATTTTAATAACTTTTTATATTCTTTAATAATTCTAGGATCTTTTTTGGTTTTAATTATTTTTTTATAAAAGCTATCATTATAAAAATATTTTTTAATCATAAGCTTTTTTTTTGAAATTATAAATATTACTTCCTTTATACCTGCTTCTATACATTCGTCTAATATGTATTCAATTCCAGGTTTACCGTTAATTGGCAAGAGTTCCTTAGCAAATACACTTGTCAATGGTAATAAACGTGTTCCTAAGCCAGCGAGAGGAATAATTGCTTGTTTAATCATTTAAATGTTTTACTTATTAAAAACTTTTATACAAATGAAAATTTTATTAAATAATAATGAATTAAATGAGGCATTATATGGTGTTTCAAACTTAGGATTTGTGCCTACTATGGGTAGTTTGCATAATGGCCATATATCATTGATTAAAAAATCTTTAAGAACATGCAACAAAACAATAGTTAGTATATTTATTAATCCTACTCAATTTGATAACAATCAAGACTATAAAAAATATCCTAAAAACTATAAGAGTGATTTATTAATTTTAAAAAAATTAAAAGTAGATTTGGTATATCTTCCCAAAAAAAAACATATTTATGAAAAAATTAGAGCCAAAAAAATTAAAATCAATAAAAAAGACAAAATAATGTGTGCTAAAAATAGAAAGGGTCATTTTGAAGGTGTGATTGATGTCATGGACCGTTTTACAAAAATTATAAAACCAAACAAAATATTTATGGGTGAAAAAGATTTCCAGCAATTACATTTAGTAAAAAAATATATTGAAAAAAAATATAAATCTAAAATAGTATCATGTAAAACTATACGAAATAGGAATGGAGTTGCTTTATCTTCAAGAAACCTTCTATTAAATAACAATCAGCTTATAACTTTAGGAAAACTATCAAGAAAAATTTATTCAATTAAAAAAGTTTTAACTAAAAAAAAAAACATAAAACGGTATCTTTCGAATAAAATACGAGAACTTAACAAAACTTATAATATTAAAATTGAATATCTTGAGTTAAGAAAAATAGATGGTCTTAAAAGATCAAATTCAACTAAAAAATCAAAACTATTTTTGGCTTACAATTTTAATAGAGTGAGATTAATAGATAACTTTTAAATTTATAAAAAATATGCACCAACACCTAAAAAAGATACAAAACCTATAACGTCAGTAATGGTAGTAACAAAAACACTTGATGCTATAGCTGGATCTATATTCATTTTTTTTAGTGTTACAGGTACTAAAATTCCAAAAAGACCTGCAACTACCATGGTAAGTATCATTGAAATTGAAATTATCAGTGATAATTGAAAATCATTAAACCAAAGTTGGACTATTAAAGAACTAATAATTGCAAATATGATTCCATTTAGCACACCAATATTAAATTCTTTTAAAATATTTTGATTAAAATTATTTTTAGTTAGGTCATTTGTGGCGAGAGTTCTAACTGTAACGGCCAAAGTTTGCATACCAGCATTACCACCCATCGATGCAACAATTGGCATTAAAAATGCAAGGACAACCATTTGTTCTATTGTTGCACCAAATAAACTTATACACCAGGTAGCTAGAAAAGCTGTAAATAAATTTAATAATAGCCAGTTAAATCTTCTTTTAGTTTTTGTAAAAACACCATCAGTAATTTCCTCGTTTCCAACTCCTGCTAGTCTCAAAGTATCTTCTTCTGCTTCCTCTTTTAAAACTGTTAAAACATCATCACTTGTTATCATTCCTACTAACTTATTATTTTTATCAACGACACAAGCTGAATTTAGATTATAATTTTCAAACAAATGACCTACTTTTTCTCGATCCATATCTACTGGAATAGAAAGTTGACTTTCGTTCATTATTGAATCCATTTTTGTATCTCTGGGTGTTCTCAACACTTTTGAAGATGGGACAGTTCCAATTGGCTTAAATTCATTATCTACAATGAATATCTCTAAAAATTGTTCTGGAAGATCTTTATTTTCCCTTAAATAGTCAATGGTTTGGCCCACTGACCAATTGCTAGGAATAGCAGTAAATTCTCTTTGCATTAGCCTAGCAGCAGAGTCCTCTGGATAACTCAAACTTTCAAGCAAAGCAAAACGATCTTTAGGAGGTAAAGAGCTTAATATAGCATTCTTATTTTTTTCATCTATATTTTCTAAAATTTGTATAGAGTCATCTGAATCCAAATTTTTTAAAATTGTAACAATTGATTCTGAAGATAAGTAATTAATTATTTCTTTTTGTATTGACTCATTTAATTCAACAAAAATCTCAGGGTCTATTTTAAAATTATTTAATTTTATTAAACTCTCACGATCTGTATCACTTAAGTGCTCAATAATATCCGCTGCGTCAGCAGGATGCATTTCTTTAAATGAATTGTTAATAAATAGTGCATCATTACTAGCTATTTTAGCGGTAACTACATTTATATATTCTTTATTAAATTCAAAATTGACTTTTTTATCTTTTATTTTTTTGCTTAAAGTCATAAATTTACCTTTATTTTATAAGGCACTATTAATACATAATTTGTATAATACAATTCTTTAATGAAAATTGAGATCAAAAAAAGCAAAAAACCCGTAGATTATTATAGGGCAATAAGGTTTCTAGAGAAAAGAATGCTAAATATTCACAAAAAAAGAGCATCTGAACTAATCTGGGTGCTAGAACATCCATCTGTTTATACTGCTGGGTTAAGGTCCAATAATGAAGAAATTTTGGACAAATCAATTAAAATTTTAAAAACTAATAGAGGTGGAAAAATTACATATCACGGTCCTGGACAAATAATTTGTTACTTTGTAATTAATCTAAATTATAGGGGAAAAGATTTACGTAAATTTTTAAATATAATTGAAAAAACAATAATTGATACACTCAAACAATATAAAATAAAGTCATTTGCAGATAGAAAAAATATTGGTATTTGGGTTAATCATAAAAAGAAAATTAAAAAAGTTGGTGCAATAGGTATAAAAGTCAAAAAATGGTTTGCTTATCACGGCTTCTCGATAAATATTAATACTGACTTAGAAAAGTTTAAGAAAATTATTCCATGTGGAATAAAAAATAGAGAATTAATTAATCTAGAAAAAATTAAATCACAAAATTATAAAAATTTTGAGGAAAAAATAATTACAAACTTTTTAAAAAACTTGAAGAAATAATTTTTTTTGCTTTTAATAAGTCTTGAAAATATTTTGGTAAAAGAGCATGAAAATTAAATTTTTCATTTTTAATCATAAATTTGATTTTATAAGCATGAAGCATAAGATTTTTATTTTTAATGTTGTTGTATCCAAAATTATATTTTTGATCACCATATATTGGATGACCTATTTGCAATAATTGTTTTCTTAATTGATGTTTTCGACCAGTAATTGGTTTCATTTCAAGAAGTGTTAATGAAGAATTAGTATCAATAACTCTATAATGAGTTATAGCTTTTTCTCTGATTGCTTTATTGTTTTCATATCTTATTAATTCTGAGTTTAACTCGCCTGATTTTTTTAAAATTTGTCCATGACAAATTGCTAAATAAGTTTTATGTACTTTTCTTAATCTAAATAAGGATGTTAATATTTGTGCGGTTTCTCTATTTTTTGCAATGATTAAAATTCCAGATGTATCCTTATCTAATCTATGAACTGAATAAGGTTTAGAATTTATAAAAAATTCACTTTTTTTAAAAATATCAATTAGATTCTTTTTTGATTTTGTTCCACCCTGAACTGGTACCCCAGATTTTTTGTTAATTACAATAAAATTATCATTATTATCAATAATTGTCTCTTCATTATACTTTATAATTTTTTTTGACGGCTGAAATTCTGCTTTTTTATTTTTTTTAAAAGGCGTAAAATTTAAATCAAAAATACTAATTTTATCATTAATACTAAGTTTGTATGAGCTCTTAATTTTTTTATTATTGATTTTTATTTTGCCAATTCTTAAGTTTTTTTCTAATAAACTTTGTGGCAAGTTGCCAATTTTTTTTCTTATCCATTTATCAATACGTATGGCATTAAACGTTTTATCAACGTTAAATGTTTTTTTCATAAAAATTAAATTAATTAAAAATTAAACTTTTGCTAATTTTTTTTCTTCTTTTTGGTCTTTTGCAATATCTTCTTTTTTTCTTTTATCTACTTTTTTTGCTTCTAAATCTCTATCAACAAACTCTATAACT
>CACELK010000013.1 GCA_902560245.1 uncultured Pelagibacteraceae bacterium | reverse complement strand
TAATGAATTTATCAGAGTCAAAAGATTTTGTTGTAAGCACTGCAAGCTTAAAAGAAGTAAGAGTTTTTTGTAGAGAAATTTTTGAAAAAATAAATTTACCTCAAGAACAAAAAGACGAATTAGTTTTGGCTATTGCTGAAGCTGCACAAAATATAGTTAAACATGGATACAAAGGCGTAGAAGAAACAACTGATAGAATGGAAATAAAAATTTCATTAAAAGATGGTGATCTTGAAATAGGTTTTTTTGATAAAGGTAAAGCTGTTGTTCCAGAAAATGTGCAACACAGAAAACTAGATGATATAAAACCTGGGGGATTAGGAACTTTTTTTATAAAACAAATAATGGACAATGCAGTTTTTAAAAAAGATCAAGATGGATGGGTAAACCATCTAGTATTAACCAAAAAGATTTAACCGATTATTGCACCAACGTTAAAGATTGGTGAGTACATAGCTATCATTAATCCACCTATCATCAATCCCATAAAAACAATCATGATTGGTTCAATTAAGCTAGACATATTATCAACAGAAGTATCAAATTCCTCCTCATAATACATAGCAACAGAACCAAACATTTCATCTAACTGTCCAGTTTGTTCTCCAACTGAAATCAATTGGCTAAATGTAGGAGGAAATAAAGGTTCCTTCAAAAAAAGTTTTGTTAGAGTATCACCAGAAAAAACTCCTTTTTTAACATTCTCAAGAGCTTCTGTAACAACAACATTATTACTTACAGATTTTGCAATTTCTAAACTTTCTAATAAATTAACTCCAGCTGCACTAAGGTTTCCTAAAATTAATGAAATTCTTGCTAGAAGTGATTTTAGAATCATATCTCCGAATACTGGTAACTTTAAAATTTGTTTATGCCATTTATATTTTATTGCTGCATTTTTACTTGTTAAATATTTAAAAAGAAAAAAACCACCAATACCTCCAAACAATAATACCATTCCTCCTGTGCCTCTTAAAAAATCACTCATAGACATAATCGTAGCTGTAGCCTTTGGAAGTTCAATTCCCATACCATCATACATTTTTGCAAAAACTGGGACAACTTTAACTAACATGAATGCGCTTACAGTTACTGCAACTGTAAACATTATAGCTGGATACATTAAGGCACCTTTAATTTTTTTTTTGATCTTTTCTTTTTTTTCTAATGACTCAACAATTTTTAATAAGAAAACGTCTAACTTACCGCTGGCCTCTCCGGCCTTTATAAGGTTACAATAAACATTATCAAAATATTCTGGATACTTTTCAAAACACTTTGATAAAGTTACACCACCTTCTAAGCTTTTTCTTATATCTTCAATAATTTCTTTAATTCCAGGGTTCTCAAGCTGATCTCTCAACATGCCTAAAACTTCAAGTATAGGCAAACCAGCTTTTACCATAGTTGCAAATTGTTTTGAAAAAATAAGTATATCTTCTGTTTTAGGTTTTTTTTTACCTCCAAAAAGTGAAAAACTAGATTTTTTACCCTTACTTTTCGCTTCTGCTTTTTTTTTCTTACTTTTTACTAAGTTTGTTATTATTACTTTTTGTTCTTTAAGCTTGTGTGATGCCTCGTCTTGGTTAAGAGCTTCGATTTCACCCTCAACATATTTGCCTTCGGAAATACCTTTGTATGTATAAGCTTCCATATAAAATATATTATTCTGATGCTAAAACACGCTCGTATTCTCTAAAATTTAACTCACCATTTGCAATTAATCTTCTTCCCATATCCTGCATGGTTTGAAAACCTTCTTTAATAGCAATAGATCTTAATTCAGGAGTAGTTGCTTGTCTTAATATTGCTTCTTTAACTGGTTTAGAAACAACTAAAATTTCATAAATACCTTGTCGTCCTTTGTAACCAGAGTCTTTACACTTTGGACATCCTTTGCCTTTAAGCGCTTTAACTCTTGAAGCTAGCTCTGGAGAAAAACCTAAATCGGTTAAGACTTTTGGAGTAACATCTTCATCAGGCACTCTACAATCTTTACAGGATCTTCTTGCTAGTCTTTGTGCTAGTACCAACTGAGTTGCAGCACTAATTAAATAATCAGGTGTTCCCATATTTTGTAATCTAGTAATTGTACTCGGTGCATCATTAGTGTGTAGTGTACTAAAAACTAAGTGACCAGTAAGTGCAGCTTTTAATCCAATATCAACTGTTTCCTTATCCCTCATCTCTCCAACCAAAATTATTTCTGGGTCTTGACGAAGAAAAGATCTTAATGCTGCGCCAAAAGTTAATCCTATATCATCTTTAATTTGAACTTGTCCAACACCGTCCAGTTCATATTCAACAGGATCTTCTGCAGTTAAAATGTTTAGATGTGGTTTGCTTACTTCTTTAAGAATACTATATAGAGTTGTTGATTTTCCTGAACCAGTAGGACCTGTTACAAGAATTAATCCTTGGGTACTGTGAATTGCTTTTCTTAAATTTTTTAAATCGGCATCTTCAAAATTTAATTGTTCAAGAGTTATATCTCCTGCATCTTTATTTAAGACCCGCATTACAATTCTTTCGTTGCTAGCAGTAGGCAAAATAGATAATCGTAAATCTACAACTTTTCCATCAATCTTAAAATTAATTGCACCATCTTGTGGTAGTCTTCTTTCCGCAATATCTAATTTACCCATAATTTTAAAACGAGTAACAACTGCACCATAATTATCGTGAAGAAATTTTTTGTATTGCTCTTGTTCTTGTAACATACCGTCCTGACGATAACGTACTCTTGATGAAAATCTGTATGGCTCTATATGAATATCACTTACGCCTGATTTTATAGCTTCTGCAACTACAGCTGTACTAAATTTAATTACTTCAGATTCATTTTCAATTGCTTCTATATCTTCCTCAGGTGGTTTTTCTAAAACTTCTCCTGCTTCACCCAAATCAGAATCAAAAGTTTTTGTTTTTTCTTTACTAACGTTTTCTTGTCTAATTGATTGTGTTGTAACATCTCCTGACTCGCTTAGTAGCTTGTCTATAAAATTAGAAATTTGAGTAACCTTAGCCGCATGTAACTCAATATTTTTTTTTGTAATTGCTTTAAGATTTCTCATTAAGCCAAGCTTTGAACTATCTGAAATTGCTATATGTAAATTTTTTCCCTCGACTTTAAAAGGGGCAACAAAATTCATTTTAATATAATTAGATGGTAGAACTGCTTTGATTTCATCTGTAATTTCACATTTTGTAAGATCAACAACTTCTAAATTTTGTTCTTTAACTAAAACATCTAAAATTTTATTTTCATCTGTAAGTTTTAATTCAAATACAGCATCAATTTGTGAGGAGTTTTTTTCAGTACTTACCTTTTTTATATTTGGTAAATCTTTTCCTGAAATAATGTCATGATCAATTAAGACATTAATTAAATTTATTTCACTTTCTCTACTTATCTTAAGCATTATAAAATCCTTGGTGCGATAAACACTAAAAGTTCATTCATTCTATCGCTTTTTGTCGTTCCTTTAAACATTTTTCCTATTACTGGCAATTTGCTTACCCCGGGAACTTGTTCAGCAGCATCTGAAATGTCATTTTTCTTAATTCCACCAATAACTACAATGTCTCCATCAGCTATTAACAATTTAGTAGTTATCTCCATTTTGTTGATACCCACTGCTGATGGATCTGTTCTATCTGGAGTATCATTATTGACCTGAATCTCTAAAAGCACATTTCCATCGCCAATTATACTTGGAGTTACAGTTAATTTCAAAGCAGCGTCCTTAAACGTAGGTGCTGTGTTATCGGTACCCGCAACAGGTATTTGAACACCTTGAGTTATAGACGCAAGCTGATTATCTAATGTAAATAATTTAGGATTAGAAATAGTTTTTCCTAAACCTTCTTTTTCTAATGCCTCTATTTGAAGTTTTAAAACGGCAGAACCTGTTCTTCTAAGAATCCCTATGCCGCTCGTTGCACCGACTGCGTTGAAATTAAACAATCCGTCGGTACTACCACTTCCTGCAGCGCTAATACCAGCTGTTCCTGAGGAAATTTCTGCACCTGAACCGTCCGCAGCTCCAACTGTTGTACCTCCAACTGTACCACCAATTCTTTCACGATTTTTGGTATAAGCACCACCAAGTTTATTTCCTAATGCTCTTTCAAAAGTAGAAGTTGCTTCGACAATAAAAGCTTCGATTAACACCTGCTTAGTTCTAACATCAATCTCTCTTATTACTTTATCAACTACATCCAAATCTTTTTCTTTTCCTCTTACAATAATTGATCTTGTAGTTTTTTCTTCTGTTACTTGTATTGGAGAATAAGACGCATTTTCCGAAACTGATGTAAATAATTCTGATATTGTAGCTTTAGCTTCAGCTGGCGTTATATAATAAAGTCTAAATATTTCTGAAACGATAGGCTCAACAGAATTTTCTAATTCAACTTTTTTTCTAACTGCTGATGCTCTTGCAGATTTATAACTTTCTTGTGAAGTTAATGTAGCTGGGGAATGAACTCTTATAATATTGCTTGCAACATCAATGTCAGCTGCAAAATTTTTCATATCTAGCAATGCATTAAAAGCTTTATCCCAAGGTACATTTGATAATTCTGCTGAAATTGCACCAGCAACTTCCTCACCTACCAATATGTTAACATCTCCTATTTTTGCCATTAAACTCATGGCTTCTTTGTAATCTAGATTTTGAAATTTGAAGGATACATTTTGTTTTAAAAGCATGTATTCCTCTGGAATTAATAAATAATTTTTTTCTTTAACAGATGAAATTTGTTTCCTTTTTTCTAATACTTTAATATCTCCTTCAACTGGAGTTGGTCCCATTTTTGCACTTTTTTCTATTTCTATTTTTCCAAGGGCTTTTACATCCTCTTTAATTAAGGGTGTGTCGTGTTTAAAGCCTTTCTTTTTTTTAAACTTAGACATATCTTGTGCACATCCGCTTAAAGCAAAAGATAAAAATATTAGAGAAATTAATAATTTAAATAACTTTAAATTCATTAAAATGGCTCCGAAGTTTCTTTAATTTGATTTTTAAAATTAATAACTAAAAACGAGTTATCACCTTTTTCAAAAATTGCTCTCTGATTTTTAAGTGCAATTAATTTAATGCCTGGGCTAAGTTCCTCATTTATTTGTAATGTAACTACCTCTCCCGTTGCATTAATTAAAGATACGTAACTCTCATACTCACCATTCATTATTCCAACAAGTTTAAAGTTATATAAACTCATTTCTGCTCTCTCTTCATCGCTGTTAGTGATTACAGATACAGTGCTTGCTCCTCCTAAAGATGCATCTCCAACAAATGGATCGTTTAGTGGAAGAGGCTCTTCTTTGCCAATCTCTGAACTAATGTTTGCTTGTTGATCTGCCTGTTTCTGTTTAACTTTTTTATTAATTTCTTTTGCTTTATCAATTATATTTTGCTCAGCATCATGATTTTCAGCATGTAAATTAAAAATGCTTAATGAAGCAACAAAGCTTAATATTAATAATTTTTTAAAACTCATCAGCCAATCCTACTATAGTTAATACTCCATTAACTTTTATCGCACCGGTTGTATCTCCTTTTACCACTTTTATTGATTCCTTGTCAAAATTAAGCATCTTTTTAGACAAAGAAAGCGATCTTTTAAACTTAATGTAGCCTAAGAAATTACCAGTAATCTCAAAATTCACCGGTATTGTGTAATATGCAACGTTTTTAGCTGATTTCGTTTTCTTCTTTTTCTTCTTTTTCTTCTTTTTCTTCTTCTTTTTCTTCTTCTTCGTATCAGTTAAAATATCAGACCTATAAACTTTTTTTGGTGGTTTTTTTTCAATTTTTGAAATCACCAAGTCATTAACACCAGCAAAGTAACTTAAGGTTTCATATAATCCCTCAACTTCTGCTTTTGTATGAAATAAAGTTGAATATTCGTCATACTTAGGTTTTAGTTTTTTAATTTTATTCTTTTTTGACTTAATTTGATTAACGAATTTAGCAGTTTCCTCTTTTTTTTTATTCATATCTTCTATCTGCTTTTTCTTTTTCTCAACAATTGGATTCAAAATCGCGTAATAAATAATTAAAAATATAATTATTGCCCCAACCGAAATACCAACTTTAATTAAAGTTTTTCTATCAGCTAGTTGAAGAACTTTTTGCTTTATGTCCTCTAAGTTAATGTTTTTGAGATCTATATTTTTTAAGTCCATATTTTTTAAATCTATGTTTTGCTTTTACCTGATGGGTCAATTACTACAAAAACTCTAAATCCTTTCATTGTTATTCCTGTCTTTGATCTTTTTGGAAGTTTCATCGATGATAGCGATGCCTGCTTTATATATTTTTTATCACTTAAATTTTTAATAAATTTTAATATATCTTGATCACTTGCTGCTACTCCTTGAATTGTAACTTTTGTTTTTCCGTTATAATCAACTTTGTCAAACCTGACTCTTTTTGGAACACTCGCAGCAATTTGTGCCAATATTCTATAGCTCAAATCTTTATTTGATTTAAGACTATTGCTTAATCTCAAAGTAGTTTCTATTAATCTTAATTCTTTTCCAATTGCTTTATTTTCCTTTTTTTTCAAAGCATGTGTTTTCTTAATCTTTTCATAGTTAGCAAGCTTTTTATTATATGTATGAATATTCCAGAAAGACAATAAAAACATAATTAAATAAATACCAACAACTCCACCAACAAATCCTTTAAAAGCAAAATTCGAAATTGCTTTCATTTTTTTCTGTTTAACCATTCCTTTTCTGTTGGGAAGTAAATTTATATTTTTAACAGCAGTAACAAACTTATAATAACCAAAAACATCTAACTTCCTAAATGCTAAACCAATTACAGTAGAAAGATATGAACGATTTTGTAAATTTATTGATTGGTCAAGCTGCTGAGGAATTTTTAGACCATCAATTGGGTCAAAAGTTTTAAATCCAATATTAACTAAATTCGTTCTAAAAATAGATAAGTAATCCTCAATATTTTCTAAATCAGAAACAACCTTAATGTTTCTTATTCTTTTCTCATATTTTGTTTCAAAATCTTGAACAGCTTGTTTGACTTGTGTAACAAATCTTCTTACTAGCCCCTCTTTCTCTTCTTGTATTTGTGATGATTTTAATATTTCCCTATCTTGTCCTCTTAAAAAAATATCAGTAATGATTGGATTATTATCATATAAGATCATTAAATAATTTTCATCTAAACCAAACTCTAAAACAGCTGTTAAATTTGCATCCTCAACTTTTTGAGAAATCTGATTAATTTGGTCTACTGCAGATTTTAATGCAAAACATTTTACATCAATTATAACTGGGTTGAGTCCGCTTGACTTTATAATTGATGTATAACTATTGATGTCAGATAGTTTTGAAGCAACAAATAAAATATCCATTGTATTGTCTTTTTGATTTCTGTTTATTACCTGATGGAATATTGAATAATCATCTAAGTTGTCTGTTAATTGAACAAGATTTTCCCAAAGAGAATTAGTTTCGATCGCCTTTTGCAATTCTTCATCAGTCATAAGAGGTGCTGTTACTACTCTTATAATTGCGCTTGTTACAGGTATCGCAATCGCAGCATTAGGTGTTTTAATTTTTGATTTTTGAATTGCGATTGTCAATTCTGCTCCAAGTTTCTCAGAATTGTCTAAAACAGCTGAGTCATCTGGTAAATCTACTTTATGAATATAAAATTTTTCTAATACCCATTGGTTTGCTTTATTAGAAGCAATTTGTGCTAATCTAATTTCTTTATTTGTTATTTCTACTCCAAGTATTTCCTCGCCTTGTGCAGAAGATTTTCCCAATTTTGATTTAAAAAAATTATCTAACTTACTTTTTAAATTGTTTGCGCCACCGGCAGATGCTTTTGGCATTTTAAGACCAGATGCAAAAGATGGTTTTTTTAATTTTATATTTTTTAACTTGTCAAATAAACCAGAAACAGATTTTTTATTTTCTACAGTTTCTTTATTATCATTCGTATTGGTTTGTTGTTCTATGTTACTTTCATTTTTAACCGGACTTACAACAGGTTTTAGTGTTTCTGTTGTTGTAGGTGCAGCTGGTGCCTGGCTTGTTTCCATTGTTGGGGTAGTAGCTTGACTCGGGCTTGTAGTTGAAGTTTGGGAAACTTGGCTTGTTGAATCTTGAGTTTCTTGAGTTTTTGGAATTTCTTTCTCTTTTTCTTTATTTGCATGAATATCATCAAACCATTTTTCTAAAATAGGAATTGCCTCTTCTAAATTTGGTGTTCCTGATGATGAAATCTTCTGTTTTCCGTCAATATAAAGTCTCCCAACCCAATTTTTTGATTTTAACTCACCTTTATATTTATCTTGTCGTACATATATATGTAGTCTCCCGTCTTTTTTGTGAATTACCTCATGCTCTTTTTTATCTTCTTGCTTTGTTACTTCTGTTTTTGATGTATCTGGAGTTTCAACAGCTTCATTTGTTGGGTTTGGCGTAGATTGGTCAACACTTATGTATGATTCACTTCCTGATTGTAAATCATCGTTATTTTTTGGTTGATCATCTACACTCACTGATTGATTTTTTTCATTATCATCAGAACTTTGATCGTTAACTACATTTATTTTATCTTTATCGTCTTCGCTCATAAAAAAATAATTATTTCTCTAACACAAACATACGAATCTCTAACACAATTTATAAAAATGTCTAACACAAAATTAAAAGTTGTATGCTCATTTTAGGTTAAATAATCAAAAACACTAATAAAATATGACGTTTTATATAATTAATTATTTTTTAAATAAATTAATAATTATAAGTAAAAATCTATTTTCTCTAACACAAAAAGAAAAATCTCTAACACAAATTAAAAATTGCTCATTGTGTTAGAGTTTTTTTTAAAAAAAATTTTTATTAAGAGTCAATAAAATCAACAATTTTCTGAATTTCAACCTAAAGTAGGTATTTTGTGTTAGAGTAAAATTTTTTTGTGTTAGAGCAAAAAATTTTTATGAAAAAAAAATAATTTTACCTCCCTAAAATTGAAAAATTTGACAAAATTAAAAAAAAAAGGACTAAATTTTAAGTTGAAATCGAAAAAAAATGAAAATTTTTTAAATTTTTATAATTTTTTCAACTTATTTTAGAAAATTAAATAAAAATTTTAATTTTTAAGATTTATACATTCCTAACTGAAAGCATTAACACAAAACCAATAATAAAAAAAAAAGAAAGAGATAAAAATCCAATTCGTTGCGAATACATGTAAGTTAAAGTTCCTACCATTAAAGGTCCTGCAAAAGCAGTTACTCTTCCAGACAAACTAAATAAACCAAAACCTTTTCCTAAATCATTTTGATATAATAATTTTGTCATCATAACGCGGCTTGCACTTTGTATAGAACCAATAAACAAAGATATAACCATAACATTATAAAAAAATTGGGTTTTAGTTTGTGCAATCAGCGCTCCATATACAACTGTGCCGGTTAAAACAATAATACAAAATAAAATAATTGATTTGGATGAATACTTATCATTTAAATACCCACCAATTAAAACTCCAACGAAAGCAACTATGTTTGCTGCTATTGCCAGTTGCAATAAATCTTTAGGTGTAAATGCAAAAACTCCTGAAGCATACACTCCACCTCCTGCAATTAAAACAATTAATGCATCGGAGTAAATCATTCTAGCCAAAAGAAATTTTCCAGTTGATGTAAATTTTTTTTTCCAAACTAATTCAATTATTTTTTTGTAAAAAGATTTCGTCTGACTACTTTCTCCATAAGAAATTTTATTTTTAAAATAAATAATCATTGGAAATGAAAAAACTAAAAACCATAAAGCAACTATCAATGGAACAAATCTTATATGCTCAAAATTATTTTTATTTAAATTAAAAAGAGTTGTCTCTGGTAAAATAAAAAAATATAAAACCAAAAGAATTATTGGAACAGATCCTAAATATCCTAAACTAAATGCAAAGCCAGAAGTTTTTCCAATATTTTTTTCATTTGAACAACTTTTGAGTAAAGAATTATAAAATAATGTTCCAAGTTCATAACAATAATTTGAAATAAAAAATATTATTAATGTAAATAAAATATAATTTGCGTTTGGTTTTGAAAACCAAAACAAACATGTTGTTAAAATACAAAGTAATGTAAAAATTATTAAATAATTTATTTTTCCTTTTGGATTTTTATCTGCAAGCGCTCCTATGAACGGTCCTGTTAATGCAATTACAATTCCACAAAGTCCAGCGGTCCATTGCCAATAAGCTGCACCGATTTGAGGATCACCAACAATTTGATTTGCAAAGTAAGCAGAGGTAACAAATGTAATTATTATCATTGTATAAGCAGAATTTGCTAAATCATACAAACCATAAAAGAATTTACTCATATTTATTTACCAAGTTCTAATAAATTTTTTAAAGCGCCACTTCTTTCCCATTTGTTTACTAAAGAACTTAAGTCTAAAGTAGTTTGAGATACAAAGTCTTTATAAATTGTTTTGTAAGCAGATCCTAATTTAATTCCACCATATGTACTAAACGTTAAAATATTTTTTTTGCTTAGTGCAATTACTTTTCTTCTTACTGTTTCTCTTGGAAGATTTAATATTTCTGAAATACTTGCAAAAGTTAATTTTTGTTTATTCAATAATTTATTTTCATTTATTGTTTTCATATGATTTTCTAAATCAGAAAATGATTTTGTTCCTGATTTATTTATCTCATACAATGAATGACTTACTACAACTTGTAATATAACAAATGATTCAAAGTCTATATTTAACTTTTCTCTAACTCTTGAATACAAAGAGACGATAAACATAACCCAATGATAAAGACCTTTGGAAAAAGGCGCTTCTTGATTACCCTTCTCTTTAACTGCCTCAGATAAAGAAATTATCTTATTAACACCCATTATAGTTTTTTCATTGCTCATTTTAGTTCTTTAATTACCTACTATAGGTATCTTACAACCTAAAATAGGTATGATCAATCTTTTTCACTATTTAGTCTGAATAAGTTAATTTATTTAGATCATTTATGAAACTTTGGCTAAAAAAATATTTAATTAGAGTTCTAATTATAAATTTCTTCTCTTTGATTTATTTAATTCAAACTCCAGCTTTTGATTATGGTTTTTTTTCAGTTCAATCAATTTTTTATTCAGCTAATGTTTTCTTATTATATTTTTTTATTTTTCTTGAGACAAAATCTTCTTTCTTTTCTATATATGGTCTAGATTTTAATTTTTATAAACTCATTATAAATAATTTAAATAATCTTAATTTTGAATATGTAACTTATATTGCATATGAAAATATTAATATATTTTATTTTTTATTTTTTTCTATAGGTTCTGTCTTTTTTTTAGAAAGAATAAACTATAATTTTGTATTAAAAAAAAATATTACTAATCCAAAAAAGGTTTTTGTCTTTTTTATAGTCATTATTATTTTTATTTTAACTAATTTTAATACGAGCCTTACACATATGACACTTAAAACTAGATATAAACATCTGACTAATACATTTAATTCGGATGACATGGTTGGATATGGGATTAAATACATTTCTCAATATGTTGATAATAGTTTTTTTAGAAACGATAATTGGTTTTACACAATTAAATATTCTTATATCTATCTTGATAGTAATCCTTCAGGAAAGAGAGAACTTGCGCAGTTTGATACAAATTTAGAATTCGAAAGTTTTAAAAATTTTGGTGAAGTAATAAATAAAAAAAAATACAATAACATTTATGTCATAATCAATGAATCTTATCCTAATTTTAGGAATAGAAAATTAAAGAATAATCTATTTGAAAAAATAAAATCAGGTAATGATGATTTAATAATTCAAAACTTTAAAAAAAAATGGAATAGAGCCTTAACAACACAAGGAGCAGAAATGGAATTTTTTTGTAATAAAGAAGTAGACTTTGAAAAATATATGACTAGCGAATTAAAAAGTTTTATTGAAGAGAATAATTGTTGGATAAATTCGATGAGAAATAAAAACCTAATATACATTCATAGTTATAAAGAATATTTTTTTGATCGTACAAGATATAAAAGTTTTTTTGATAAAACGTTTTTTAGAAAGGAATTAGAAGAACTTAATTTTGAAATTTGTGATCAAAAATATGATGGGATTTGTGATCATTTAATTTTAAATAATATGGAGAAAATAATTAAAGATGAAAAAAATAACTTTGTAATATTTTTAACTGTTAATAATCATATTCCTGTAGAACCCGTCTATGATATTCCATACATAAATTGTAAAGAAAATTTCCCTCTTAACTTAAGTGAACAGTTTTGTAAAATTTATAATAATCAAATGTTGTTTAATGAAAGTATCTCAAAATTTATAAGTCGCTTGAACAAAAATGATCTACTTGTTTTATTTTCTGATACCCCACCTATGTTTGCAACCAAAAGACGAGTTCATTTTGAGGATTTAATTGATATTTATTTTATTTCTAAGAAATAAATTTTACTTTCCGTCAATGACTACTATTGTTAAATCATCTTTTTGGATTTTGCCAGACTTCACTATATCTTCGATAATAACTTTTAATCTATTGTTGTTTGGTGTGGACTGATATTTTTTAATATAATTTTGAAAACCTTCAGAGCCTAACATCTCGCCATCAGGGTCCTTTATTTCCGTAATCCCATCTGTAAAAATATACATTGAGCTTTCAGAGAAAGGTATTGTGGTTTCTTTATACGTAATCTTTGGCATTATTCCTAATGGTGGTCCTGCCTCTTTATGATCAGAAAACTTTCCATCCTTTGAATAAATAAGAGGAGGTTCGTGACCAGCATTTGAAATAAGTAATTCTCTCTTATTGCTGTCGTATATTCCGACCAACATAGTTACAAACATGCCTCTTGCTGCTGTTTCGCAAATTTCTTTATTTAATAAATTTAATAAATCTGATGCTGAAAACATTGTTTTACTTAAGCATCTATAAAGACTTGAAGCTTTGGACATTAAAAGTGACGACTTTATTCCTTTTCCAGATACATCTGCAACACCAAATCCATATCTGCCATTACCCAAATCAGAAAAATTATAAAAATCTCCAGATACTACTTTTGCTGGAATATTTATTCCAGCTATAGGGAAAGGATCTTCTTTATTTTTTGATAGTAAAGTTTTTTGAATTTCCCCTACAATTTCTATTTCTTTTTGCATTCTATTTTTATCTATAAGTTCTTTTGCCATTCGTGCATTTCTGATGGCAAGTGCCGCTGGGGTTGCAAGAGTTTCTAAAAGTTTTCTATCACTTTCTTCAAAAAGTTTATTAGTTGTTTTTTTATTTAAACAATGGATTACACCAATGCATTCATTCGCTGCAATTAGTGGTGCACACAAAACAGAATAAGTAGTAAAATTTGTTTTATTATCTAAATCAAAATAAAATTCAGCAATTTCTCTTACATCTTTTCTTACATCTCCAACTCTAATACATTTTTTTTGTAAAACAGCTTTACCCATTACTCCTTGAGTTAAAGGAATTTCGTAATCTTCTAGATAGGCCTGGTGTTTTGATTGTATACACTGAAATACTTGTTTTTTTTCTTCAATCAAAAATATATTTGCAGCTTGCGCGTTTATTCTTTTGATTATTACTTCCAAAGAATTTTGCAAAGTTTCGCCAAGATCAAGAGAAGTTGCAAACTCCTGATTCATTTGAGTGATTATCTGTAAGTCCTTTATTCTCGAGTCTTCTTTAATTGGCTCAGGCTTTTTTGATTTAAAAAACATATTTTATATTTTGCATTTTACATCTTTTTTGGTAATTTTAACAATAATGGAAATAATAATACACGCACCTAATTTTTATTTACATATTCAAGATGCAGTGATGTTTATACAGTATTGTATAGATGGTGTTCTGGAAATTGCATCTCACATTAAAATATAAGACGTGCTTTATACACTAGCTTTTATACTGGGTGGTATCTGGGGGAGCTTTTGTAATGTTTGTATCTATCGTCTTCCTCTAGAAAAAAATATTATAAAGGGAAGATCTTTTTGCCCCTCATGCAAAGAACAAATTAAATGGTTCGACAATATTCCTTTTTTATCTTTTATTTTCTTAAAAGGAGAGTGTAGAAATTGTAAATCTAAAATACATCTACAATATTTTTTGGTTGAATTAATTTCTGCGACAAGTTTTTTATTAACTTATTATTTATACGGTATTTCGATCACAACCTTGTTATTAATAATATTAATAATTTTTTTTATAATAATTTTTTTTATTGATTTAAAACATTATATAATTCCAAATGAATTAACATTCCCTTTGATGTTAATTGGTTTTATAAAATCTTTTGATCCAAATTTAAATCAATCTTTATTTCCAAACTATATCAATTCTTTAATTGGTGGATTTTTTGGTTACTCAATAATTTGGTTAATTATTTTTTTTTATAAAACTCTAAGAAAGAAAGAAGGTATGGGACTGGGTGATGCCAAATTAATTGCTGTAGTTGGTTTTTGGTTTGGTTGGTTTAGTATCCCTTTTGTTATTTTTATCTCTTCTATGGTTGCATTAATTTTTTCTATTCCATCTTTAATTAAAAAAACTAGAGATATGTCTACACAAATTCCTTTTGGCCCTTTTATTATTATTGGGTGTCTTATTTATGTTACTTTTGCAAATCAAATTAAAAACTTATTTTTCTAATGGATAAATTTCTTTTTTTTAACATTTCACTTCTTGCATTTAATATTTTTATTATTGTTTATGCTTATTCATTAAATTTTTTTCCAAAGAAATGGCGAAAGAAAGTAAATCAAGATACTTTAGTTGGCCTAGCACTGATCTTTGTAACAATGACTACAATGTTTACGTGGATTATATATTCTTATCTTAAAATTTTTAGTTAATTAAAATCCGCTTTCTCTCCAGTTTCCTCTGCTTGACTCAACCTCTCCAGCAGCGGATAGAACTTTATAAAGAGTTTCAGCATCTTCCTTTGGTCCTGCAACGTTTGCAAATAATGTATCTCCAAATATAACAAGCTCTGATAAAATACCTTCTCTTACAAAATTACATTCTTTTCCGTTTGCAGCGCCACCTGGGGTTAGAAGGTGAGAATTATTTGATCCACACTCATCATCTGCAACACAGATATAAGCGTTACCAATATTACACGGGTTGGCTCCTTGAGGCGGTTCATAGATTGGGAAATAAACTTGGCCTTTAAATAAAGTCGGTGCAGCTGATAATTTTCTAAAAGTATTTGTGCTATTTTCATTAGGTCCTTTTCCATCTGGTGTATCTAAATGTACTACCCAAGCTTGCTGACCCATTGTCGGTCCATCCTGACATGAAATTTTTCCAGTAGTATCTTTGCAGACCACTGCATCATCAATACTTGGTGCTGAATTAGCACCTTTATGTGCCTCAGATAAAAATGAATCCTCGGTCTCTCTTGGAATATTTACACCATTTAAATGTTTGAAGTATGGGTAATGTGGATCTTTGACACCATATAAAATATTATCCATATTTTTAGAACCACCACCTATATCATTAAAGTTTCCTGTTCCACCAAACAGCCAGAATTCTCTTGTTGTTTGTCCAATTCCTGCATCCATTGAAAAATAACTGTATCTTTTGTTATCAGTGTTAGCACCTAGTCTAAATAAAGTAGTTTGATCAAAAAGATCTGCTTCATTTTCCGTAGAATTTGTTAAATTTATTTTTGTAATTTTTCCTTCAAGGTCATTAAAGTAAATCATTGCACCTCTCCAAGGAATATCAAACGCTGTGTCTGGTGTTATGACCACAGCAGAAGATGGTAAAGAGTTACCAATATCGCTTCCATTTGGTGTATGCTGCCCAGCAATTTTAGTTGCTGTTTGTGTAGTCACTGTTTCAGTAGTTGTTGTTATATTACCGTCAGCATCTGTGGTTGAAGTCGTTATTTCTTGTGTTATAGCTTCTCTAGTTGGAACTGTATCTATAATTGTTATTGGGCCACCATTAGAAACATGTCCAAAAATAGTTCCGGGTTCAATACCGTCTTGATCGTCTCTATCTAAATTTACTATAAATACTGCTGAGCCAGCACATAAATTTGTGGCACCCATACCTGCTCCCATTACTGCAACATATTTGTCATTCTTTGAATCGCCTCTATCAGAGGAATTTTCTGATGGAATTCTAAATATTCTTGGATCTGACCAGGTTTCCCCTAACTGACTATAATCATATTGTGTTGGAATATCAGTAGCTGCAGTACAGGATGTTGCAACAGTAAATTGATTTGTGAGCGAAGTTTCTAAAGGACTACCACCTGCGTTATAAGTTTTCTCAGTTGGAAATGTTATTACTAAGTTGTCATCTACATATTCTGCGCTTGTAAAATCTATTGTAATTAACGACCCATCAACTCTTTCTGTAATTTTTAGTGATGATTTAGGCACTGTTCCATCAGCATTTGCTTTAGGTTTTAAATCTGGAAATCTAAACTGTGTACCTTTAAAGCATGAGGCTGTTCCTAGTGCATCAGAATGAAATAAATTTGTAGTAGTTGCAACTTCATTAGTTTGACAAACTGCTATAGCATCTTGATTAGCACAATCTTGTATTTCATCAGGATTATCTGAGCTATCACAGTAAGAGGCATGATCTGGGTCAAGCGAGTCATCGCCTCCATCTGCAGTAAAGGCTGTATCTAAATTTTCACCTGCTCTTTTTGCTTCTAAAGAATCTTGAATACTGACTGAACCAGATGAATAAGGGTATGTAGTAATTTGACCTTCATGATCAGCCATATAAACAGTACTGTTAATTGCATCATTATAGACACTAAACATATGTATAGGTCCTAAATTATCTTTTAAAATAGGATTGGTTACATCTAAAACAGAAAATCCAGCTCCTCCTCTTCCATATGGAACAAAGAGAATAGTATGCCAATTTTTTTGATCCTCTATATTTCCTTCTTCATCAATACCTCTAATAAAAACATCATGAACTACCGGTGAACCATCAACGCCAAAAATTGCATTGCTCCCACCTTTTTTACTGTCAATTTTTCCACTAAGATCCGGATTCATTATTCCAGGAAGTAGCCCAGCAATGAAGGGTGGAATAAAGCCCCATTCTTCTGCGCCAGTTTCAGCGTTAATAGCATGGAGTATACCGCTATTTGCTCCTGCATAAAGCACGTTCCTTCTTGAAGCATTTTTTTGCATAAAACTTTGATAATTATTGGTTGCTCTGAAATAAGCTTCTTCATTTGCACCAGTAAACATTATACTTGCATCAGGTGCACCTACTTCAATTAATTGTGAATGATAAATATCTCCAAGAACGTGGTCTCTTACTTCTGTAACATTGCAATCTCCATCATAATCAAAGTAATCAGTTCCTTTCATGAAATTAATTAAACCTAAAAGATCATCAGAAGTTCCATCATCTCCGGTATATCCGTTTGATGCACAGTATGATGTTGAATTATGGTAATCAGCAATATTGTATCCAAACATTTCAAATAGTTCAGTTATATCATCTGAGTTATCTGTTTTAAAATTATCCCAATTACCAATATAAGGCGATCCAGGTATCGCGCTCCATAAGTTTCTTGTATCAGCAGCGTCAGCTATTGTAGCTTGTTTTTTAATTTCAACTGATGCATCCCAATTTCCAGGTGCATCTACATCATGAATCACAGATGTATCTGCATTTAGAGTTTTTCTTAATATAGTACCCTGCCATTCTCCAAATTGTTCATAAGCAAATTGCGCTTGATATAAAGAACCACCTTCTTGAACAGTTGCTGTAATAGATGGAGCGGTAAATGACAATCTTTCAGCAAGTATCTGTCTAATTTTTGCGGTGAGCTGAGTTTTTAATGACTCTGGTGTATCAGCAACTATTGTTGGTTCACAGTCAGGGCTATTAGAATTACCGCCTGGACATGATCCTGCAACAGCCATATTATCAAAAATTTGCATACCACGGGCATTAATTCCACCTCCATAAGCAACAAATAAAGTTTTAACTGGATTATCTTTGTCTCTTAAAGCCTCTATTCTTGGAATAGCAGAAGTATTATTTCTCATCATTCCATCACCAATTACAATTACATAGTTTAATTGACACTCTGAGTCCTCATCGTAAGCCTCAAAATCATTATTAAAATAATCGAGAGCCATAATTGAATAGGCGTTAGCATCAGTTCCCCAAGCTAAACCTTGAGGTATTAGATGATCTAAAATTCTTGTATAACCTTCTGCACTTATTCCTACATTTAAACATGAGTCTCTATTACATTGTATTGACTGGCCATCTGGATGATCGCCATTCCAGCCACCGTAATATGTACAGCCATCACGAAAATGACACCATCTTCCACCTTTAAATCCTGTTCTTGGGCCTCCTGTTTCTCCAGCATTCCAGTGTCCATAGCCAAAATGAGCTCCACTGGTCAATGTTGTGTCGCTTATAATTGCGCTCATTGCTTTTTTAACACCAACCCATCTAGATACATTTCCACCACCCATTTGAAGTAACCAAGCAGTGTCTCTATTTGCTGCAGTGAATAAATTTTCGTTGAAGACATCTATAGTTCCTCTTGTAGTTCCAACTAAAATTCTATCCGATGTTACATGAATACCAACTGGTTGGTTAAATCTAACGTTGTTAGCTGAAAGAGCTCCAGAAGCTTCAACATTTGCTCCATTATTTCGTCTTCCAGTCCCTGCTCTTGCTAATATTGTATACGTTGTATTTGTATCAAGCTGAACTTTTTGAATTACATGTCTTCTTGCTGAAGTTATATATAAAATATCGTCATCATCAGGTGAAACATCAATACCCAATACATCTGCTAATTGTGTATCTAAATTTCCACGATTTACCCTAGCGTAAAGTCTGGAAGCCGCATTATTGGTAATTCGATAAGTGTCACCATTTCTTTCCATGGTATACCCATAAATATGAACTCGACCTAAATATAACATTGAGGCATCGCTGTTGACTGCAATTCTCCAAGTAAGCCTACCAAGACGTGCAAATGAATTGTTAAGATTTCCTGTAAAAGTCTGTACACCGCTACTCATGCCTGTATTTAAATTGAATGATACAAAGGCAGATGAGTTTCCATTTCTACCAGTAACGAACAAAAAGTGTTCGTCTCCTATTTGTTGATAATCCAATCCCATAATTGTAATTCCAAGCTCTAAGTACATTAGACAATCCTGTCCATTCTCAGAATATCCAACAATTGCTTGATCATCTCTTAGTTGACGATCGTTAGACCTGAAAAAAAATATATCTGTATTTGTAATTGCTCCATTATCGGTAGTTAATTCTTCTGCAAATCTTATATCGGCAGTGTGCCGTGCAACCGTATTTTTTGTTATGGCTCCACCATAGCCCATTCCTGTAGATGATATTTGGCATGAGTCGGACGCATTACCAGTATATCTTCCAACATTATCATTAAACTCTCTGTTTCTAGTTCCATCAGCATTAAACTTTACCACTCCATTATTTCTAAACTGTGATGCAAGTATATCTCCATTTGAATCGTAAATTGCATTTGGAACATACTGAATAGCATCTCTATTGCTCATTCTTCGTCTCATACTTGCAGAACTATCAATTAAAATTAAAATATTTGCAGGAACATCTCCCTCTCCTGAGCCAGGAGGAACTGGTTTTGCATTTACTTTTGCTACATGAGCAATTTCTAATATTATAAATATAAATAAAAAATATTTTGCAAAAATTTTCATAAATTAATTGACCGTGAAAATAACGTCCTCTCCTACTGTAAAATCTATCAATTCCTCAGTTGAAATATCAAGAGTTTCGATTGTTCCATTAAATTCTTTTTGTTTTGCATAAAGTATTTTGTCTTGGCCAACGCTAATATCTTTATAACCAAACCAAGTTTTACTTTTCATTTTCTCACTTAAATTACCATAAGTATTATTAGCAAATTCATATATTTCATTTTCTTTCACACCAACATCCATTGTTTCTAATCGAATGCCAACAACTTTTGATTTGTAAACAAAAACGTTTATGTAAGTATTTTCCAAATTACTTTTTGGACAATAATCAGCTGTATAACCCACATACTGAACGGTAGCCCATTCATCAAAATCTTCTTCTGAATATCCATCAATAATGAAAAAAGTTTTTTGTGCTTTTGATACAGAGGCACCTGTTAATTTTAGAGCATCGCAAGCAAAGGAATTGCTGGTGAATAAAATTAAAACGAATACTATAAAATAATTTTTAAACATAAATATATTATAAAAATTTGAATTAATTTTTAAAGAGAACTTTTTAAGAAATATAACTAATTTGAGCATATTAATTTGATAATACAGCTACGGTTTCAAGTGCAACCAATATATCTGGATCTTCGCCATCGATCGCTGCCCAACCTTCAGTAGAAAAACCCTCATTAATTTCAGATACGTCTTTTGATTCACTTCTTGGCATCATGTATCCACAACCGTAAATTTTATAAGCTGTCCCTGATGTTTGTGTATTTGTGGTCGTTTTTTTTAAACTTGATCCAGCACCCCTAAAGGTAGCCGCCCCAATATTAACAATGAAGTACTCATATCTAAATCTATCCATATGAGCTTTTTCTCTATCGATTGTATCGGGAGATGCCAACGGATCAATTTGACCATCATTGAATACTGCTTGAATTAATTTTCCAAAGTTTTTATTTACCTCGTGATATGCAACTTGAAATCCAGTTCTATTTATGTTTCTAAAACTTTCATAACATGGAGTGATTGTTGGAGAAATAATGTTCGTAGGAAGATCTCTTCTATCTACATATCTTGCCAATCCTTGTTGTTTATTAGCTTCCATTTGAGCAACCATTGCATCCCAATCTTTCTCTTCATCTTCACTTAATCCTACAGGTTTTTTATTTTCCATGTCATCTACAATAACCCATGGCCCCATCATCTGGTTTATAATGAATTTTTCTCCCTCAAGTAAAGCAGTTTCGGCCACATAAAATGTTTGTTGGTATTCATCACTTGAATTATTACCTTGATGATCTGTTGATGATATAACTATAAGTGACCCTCCCATTAACGACATAACTAGTAAAAGTAATAGAGAGAGAACTAATGCAAATCCTTTTTCATTTTTACGTTTCATAACTAAAGGCTACTCCCGATATTTCTTGTGTGTATGGTAACTACAACTGAGTCTCTTAATTTTTGATCGTCGAAATTGTGCCCTCTATCTCCTAAGCCTTTGACAAAACGTGGTTGGTCTTCTGATGCTTTAAACCTATAAAAATTACCTTTAGATCTAAAAGTTATTCTTAAATCAACAGCTCTTATTTTATAAAGGTTATCCCTTGCGTCTGTATTGCTTCCAGGACTTGGAAGTGGAGAAAGCACTCTGCCTTCGGCATCAAGTGGAACAAACTCCATATCAACTATGTGATCACGGATTTTTTGTCCAATATAACACTCTGGACAATCTTCTGACCACGCCCCAACATCAGTACCAATTGTTTGTATCCAGCTTCTAACAGATCTAAACGCAGCATATCTAGATCCAGAACCATCAGTAATTTGGTCTGCATAATATGTAATTTTATACCTTTTGTAAGGTTGCGTTGCATCATTTTGATTAAAGTCATCATAAACTATGTGTATCCTGTCACAGCATTTACTCCCTTCGTCAGGATGATTTTCTTCAACTATTCTTTCAGCAGTGCCACCTAAAGGTCCCAAAGCATCATTACCTTTTTCAATAATTATAGGATCATGGCTTTCAAGAATTGAAGTATCACCACCTACAAATTGTAAATAACTTCTGTTAGGCAAATCAAGAGTGTTCGTGCCTAAAATATATTTAAAGCCCGCCATTCTGATATCTCTCATCATCATTTCTACGATGTCTCTACCTGATCGGCTAATTTTAGCTCTCTCGGTTACTTGGCTATAACTATTATTCACAACTGTATAGGTCGTATAAATTGCAGCCATCATAATTGATGAAATTACAACACCTATGAGCATCTCTATAAGAGTTAAACCTGCAATATTTTTTAATTTATTTTTTTTCATTTTCTTGTGTTGAAATCCGCTTGAAAATATAAGAACTTCCTCTTTTTACCATCGTTCATATTTACTTGAATTCTTCCTATGTACATTCCATTATCATTTATTTCGCCATCTGTATAAGTTGAACACGTATCGTTCCATCTACAAATTTTATACATCTTCATTTTTTTTATATCTCTATCTCCTCTACACTTTAAATAACGACTATTTCCAAGTACTTGGCTCCATTTTTCCTCTTTATTTGATGGGCCATCTTTGTGTTGTGTGACATAAATACTTGTTGGAGGACTAAAATCTTTACCTTTATTTCCTGAATTTGGTTCTGTGTCACCAACTGCAGTAGCTGTTAGGCCTGCAGCTGATCCGCACGCTCCAGAAAAATATTCTGTAGAATACAAGTGATCTGAAAATTTTTTTGCAGTTGTCGATACAGTATTGTTTACACTTACTGTTCCATCAATACTTATGGCCACTTTATCTACCATTGAGTCTATGCCATAGATACTATTTTTATGGCCAATAACATCTTCAGCCATCATGCTTACAAGATAATTTGCTTTAGTTCTCTCACCTGAAGTATCAATGGATTGCACAGAATAATTAACCATTTGGAGTATAGCGACAAAACCCACTCCAACAATTGCTGTTGAAACTAGACCTTCTAAAATTGTTAAACCTAAAATATTTTTCAATTTATTCATACTAATTTTGCAGTATCCAGTCTGACTGTTTGCTGCTCCATTTATCCATAGTTACTTCTCCAAATCTTGTCCAGTCTATAGAATATATTGTATTAGCATCTACATCGTTTGGTTCACCACCTGCACCAAATGCACATGTAGATCCTTCCTCTCTTCTCTCACAAAGAAATAAAGACTCATCTGGAACTCCAGTATCTCCTGTTCCACTAAGCAAATCACCTGCTCCACTAAACCATCTAGCATTTTTTGAAAAACATATTGCTCCATCACTAGCCAAATTTGTGGTGATTTCTTCAAATTCTACTTTCTGAACTTCTATTACTAGCTCTTCAGGTATAGAGGCGTCCACATCCCAGTAATCAGCAGTGGTCATATCGCATCTCGAAGCTACAGATGTATTCCATGCACTTTCACCATTATTTATTTTTGAAGCCAATGTATCTGTTTTCATACCTTTAGTTATAAAAGTTACTTTATCATCTTCTACGTCAATATACACCTGTACAAAAGCAAATTGACCTCTTTGAACTTGCGCATTAATAGCCTCAAATACTTTTTTTGCTCTTAAAACATCAGTCCTAACGTCTCTACTTGTTTTCCAAGTTGAGAATTTCGGATAAGCCGCAGCAGATATTACTCCAATGATTGCTAAAACAACAATTAGCTCTAGTATATTAAAACCTTTAATGTTCTTTTCCTGCACCTGCATCAATTTTCCCTGCTTTAACAAGTTCCTCTAACGACTTCTGCATTGTAATCATACCTTCTTTTACAGCAGTTTGCATGATGCTCGGGATCTGATGAATTTTAGATTCTCTAATTAAGTTTTGTATAGGAGCAGTACACTTCATCACCTCAAAAGCACCACATCGTCCTTGTCCGTCTTTTGTTTTTAACAATCTTTGGGTTACTACCATTTTTAAAGATGTTGAAATTTGTGCACGTATCTGAGCTTGTTGCTCTGGAGGAAAAACGTCAATAATTCTGTTAATTGTACTTGGAGCACCGCTAGTATGCAATGTTCCAAAAACTAAGTGACCAGTTTCAGCTGCCGTTAATGCAAGCGAAACAGTTTCTAAATCTCGCATCTCTCCTACAAGTATAACATCTGGATCTTCTCTAAGAGCAGCTTTAAGAGCACTTGCAAAACTTTGAGTTTGCTTGCCGACTTCTCTGTGAGACACAATACTCTTTAAATCTTTGTGGATAAATTCAACTGGGTCTTCAACAGTAATGATATTTGAAGTCCTGGTTTTATTAATTTCATTTACAATTGCAGCAAGTGTTGTTGATTTTCCAGATCCTGTTGGTCCAGTCACTAAGACCAAACCTTTATGCATATCAATTATATCATAAAGCACAGGCGGCAAATCAAACTGATCCATGGTCGGTATTACACTTTCTACTCTTCTTAACACTGCTGCAGGACCATGAATTGTTTTATAAAAATTTGCCCTAAATCTTAAACCAGCAAGAGTTACTGATGAATCTAATTCATGAGTATCCTGAAATCTTTTCATTTCAATTTCATTGCAATTTGTAGAAATTAAATCTTGTAAATCTTGTTTTTTTACGAGAACTTCCTGAACTTTATGAATTTCCCCTGTTTGTCTGTATGCTAAAGGCCATCCACTTCTTATGTGGAAATCAGAAATTTTTTTATTATTTTTTGCTAGTTCTTCTAATTTTTCAAACATTTATTTATTATATATAATAAACACATTTTAATAATGAATAAACTGAAGAGTAAACCCAAAATAGTGAGTAAATTATAAATTTTTTCATTATTTTATACTTTTTTTTGGTGAAAAATTTAGGAAATTAGTTGTTTATGATAAATTTTTGCACTCATAACAATACTGAAACCTATCATTGTGGCAAGCATAGAGGACCCTCCATAGGACATAATTGGCAATGGAGATCCCACAATAGGTAACAGGCCTAGGACCATACTCATATTTACTGTTATATAAATAAATATAGCTGCAGCAAAACTATAGCAATACAGTTTAGCAAAATAACTTCTAACAAACGATCCAATTCTTAATATTCTAAAAACAACTATTGCGTACAATACTAAAAGAAAAACTGATCCAGTAAATCCATGTTCTTCAGAAAATAATGTAAAAATAAAATCAGTATGTTTTTCTGGTAAAAAATCTAAGTAGCTTTGAGTTCCTTTTAAAAAACCTTTTCCAGTAAGTCCTCCTGATCCTATTGCAATTTTTGACTGAATAATTTGATAGCCTGCACCAAGAGGGTCTTTATCTGGATTAAAGAAAGTTAAAATTCTTAATTTTTGATATGGTTTTAAGAATGCTATTACAAAAGGCATTGAAACAACAAAAAATAAAGAAGAATAAACAAAATACTTTATATTTAATCCTGCAAGCCACAATACAACAAGTCCACTTAAAGCAATCAAAATGGAAGTTCCTAAATCAGGTTGGCTTACAACTAAAACTATTGGAATTATTAATATCCCAATTGGGAGTAACAAATTCTTAAAATTATTAACATCACTAACTTGGGTTCTATGATAATATTTTGCAAAACAAACAATTATTGCAACCTTCATTAATTCAGATGGCTGTAAATTTATAAAATATAAATTTATCCAACGTTGTGAACCTGATGCAGTTATTCCATAAAAAGATGCCCAGATTAAAAAACCTAAAACTATCAAATAAAATAAATATCCCGTAGAATGCCAAAATCTAATATTAAAAAAAGATAAAACCAACATCATTAAAAAGAAAACAAAAAATCGAACTACATGGCTTTTTGTGTGATAGGATATTTCTCCTCCATCGGTTGAGTACATGGAGAAACAACTTATTAATCCTATTAAAAAGATACACAATAATAAAATAAAATCAAAAGATTTTATTTTTTGAAAAAATGTTAATTGATTAGTAATTGTTCTCTGAAACATTTATATATTTGGTAAATTTTGTTTTATAATTTTTTCTCTTTCTTCATGTCGGTCAATAATTAATTTAAATAATTTTTTAGCCATTGGAGCTGCAGTCGTGCTACCTGACCCTCCATGTTCAACAATAATGCTTAATGCATAACGTGGATTTTTATACGGACCAAACGCAACATAAAGAGCGTGATCTCTATCTTCGTATGGCATATCTATGGCTTTAAGCTCTAATTCTCTTTGTCTCTCAGTTATTCTTTTAACTTGTGCCGTACCTGTTTTTCCTGCAAATTGATATTTTTTATCATCAATCCTAGATCCATATGATGTCCCCATAACTTCATTTGTAGAACCCCACATAGCCTCAAGCACAAATTTGATATTTTCTGGATTTCTATAAAGAACTTTATGATCTTTATTTCCAACTTTAAAAAAATTTCTCGCTTTAATAACTGGAGAAATAGTTTCATTTTCATTCTCTTTTTTTTGAACTGCAGCTTGTTTCATTTTAAGTTTTATTTGTTCAGCCGTTTCTTGATTTTTTTCAGCTTTTATCCTTGGATAAATTTCATAACCTCCATTTGCTAATTGAGCAGTCATTAAACATAACTGCAATGGAGTTGTTTGTATATAACCCTGTCCTATGCCTGTAATTAATGTTTCCCCTAAAACCCAACCTATACCTAGGTTATCTTTTTTCCATTTAGTACTTGGAACTAAACCTTTTTTTTCATCAATAAAAGTATCCTGGAATACTTTTTTTCCTAAACCAAATTTTAAACTAGTTTCTTCTAAACGGTCTACTCCTAATTTTCTTGCAGCTTCATAAAAATAAGTATCACAAGACTGTTTAATTGCGTTTCTAAGATTCATATACCCATGACCCTTTTTTTTCCAGCAATGGTAATTTTGACCGTACATTTCCATCTTGCCAGTGCATCGAACTGTAAATTTTGGTGAAATAACATCATTTTCTAATGCAGATAAAGCAACCAATGGTTTAATTGTTGATCCAGGAGAATAAAGTCCAGCAACAGTTTTGTTTATTAAGGGTTTTAATGGATCTTGTCTGATATTTTTCCAATCTTTGTGACTTATCCCATATAAAAATAAATTTGGGTCAAAAGATGGAGAGGAATGCATAGCAATTATATCGCCAGTATAAATATCCATAACGCTAATTGATCCAGCTTTATCTTTCAATAATTCGTTGCAGAGCTTTTGTACCTCTGTATCAATAGTTAGTCTTAAATTTTTCCCCTTTTTTCCTGCAGTAAAATCAATTTGATTAATTCTTTTACCAAAAGCATTAACCTCATATCTTTGGACTCCATTTGATCCAATAAGATCATTCTCAAAAGCTTTTTCCAAACCAATTTTTCCTACTCTTAAGCCGGGAACATGATTTTTTTTAATTATCTCGTTATTTGCTAAATCACTTTCGCTTGCTTGTGCGACATATCCCAAAACGTGAGTAAAATTTTCTTTGAAAGGATAGCTCCTAGCTACAGATAAAACTGGCTTAGCACCTACGAGTTCATGTAAATAAAAATTTACTTTGGAAAACTGTTCCCATGATAAATTTTCTGATACGACTAAAGTTTCCCATGGTTTTTGTGAATTTTTCTTTTTAATTATTTTTGCAAACTGACTGTTGTCTAGATCTAAAATATCTTTAAGTCTTACCATTAAGTACTTGAAGTCCTCGACCTGCTCTGGAACAATATGAAGTTGATAAACCTTTAAATTTCCAGCAATAGTATTTCCAAAGAAATCTAAAAACTCACCCCGTTCCGGTGGTAATTTCCACTCTCTAAGTCGATTTTTATCTGATAAAGTTAAATATTTTTTATTTTCATTTATTTGTAATGAAAAAAGTCTAGCAATAATTCCTGTAAAAATTACTACCTTAGCTGCAGAAATGATAAACATTCTTCTATTAATAGTATTTAACTTTCTAAAACTTGTATCTCCGTCACTAATCATTTGTTGCAGTTCTCGATGTTAGTCTTTGATAAATTTCAAATATATTTGCAAAAATAATATATAAAAAAAAGGTAAAAGTTATATTTATTATACTATCTAAGTAGTTTAGTTTAAATGAGAAAAATAAAATTAAAATTGAATAGGTTAAAGAGCTGACTACTAACACTGTAAACATAAAGAATAACCAATCTTTTATAATGCTTGGTCTAAGAGTAATATTTCTTAGATATGCTGCAAAACCACAAATAAATAAATAAGAAAAGCTACTGATGCCTATAGGAAAACCAACTACTACATCATTTATTAATCCTGCAAGAAATATAAGACCATAACCTAAATTTTCAGGTTTTTTAAGACTCCAATAAAAAATCAAAATAAAAGGAAAATTAAAAGAGAAGTAAGTTAAATTTAAATAATTAAAATCAAATTCATTTAGAACTGAAATATAAAGCAAAAGGATAGGAAAAAGGTCAAAAAATTTTTTTAATATTTTTCCTTTACCAAATCTAGACATTAATCACTCACCTTTTCAAATTTTACAATTTTAACAAATCTAAGTTGAGAAAAATCTGAAAAAAAACTAACATCTGCAATATCATCTTTAATCTTGCCTATAGGTATTCCAGATTTAAATAAACCTCCAGATCCAGATGTATAAACAATATCGCCATCATTAAGTATAGTTTTCTGCTTAGAATACTGAATGATTCCATCTTTTTGTCCATTGCCGGATAGGATAGATTGATAACCATTAGGTTCGATAGTAACGGGTATTTTGCTGTTTAAATCAGAAAGCAACAAAACTCTAGACGTTGTAAAATTGACCTCAACTACTTTACCAACCAAATATCTATCGTCCAAAACAGCCATTCCCATTTTTATATTATCCTTGCTACCTTTGTTGATAATAATTGATCTTAAAAACGGACTCTGTTTATCTATTAATACTTTTGCAACTATTTCGTTAGATACTACAAGATAGTCATCAATAATTTTTTTAAGCCTCTCATTTTCTAACGAGATGAAATTATCAATATGAATTGAAGATTTTAGTTCTTTATTTTCATTTATTAAATTTTGATAATGATCATAAAATGTAAAATGTTCTTTAATACTTTGATATCCATTTTTTATATAGTTTTCAGGAACAGAGACTATAAAAGAAGACCTATATACAAGTTCTTTAAGAGAAATTTTAACAATATCGATTGCTCTAAAATTAAACTTTCCTAGAGTAAGAAATAAAATTGATAATGTTAATAAAAAAAACAGGGAAAATCTCTGTTTATTACCTCTTTGAATAAAAGCAGAGCGAATTGCTATAACGAAGTCGTCTCGGCTCGCTTCCATTTTATTTTAATATTCTGATAACATAGTAGAAAAAGTTTCTTCTTGATCTAAGGCTTTACCTGTACCAACAGCAACACACGCTAAAGGGTCATCGGCTATATGTACTGGCAGGCCTGTTTCTTTAGAAAATCTTTTATCTATATTTTTTAATAATGCTCCACCACCAGTTAAAGTTAAACCCATATCAACTAAGTCTGCAGATAATTCAGGCGGAGTATTTTCAAGTGCATCCTTAATACCATTTACAATTTCCTTTAATATTACATTTAAAGCTTCTGATGAATCTTCTTCAGTTATATTGACCTCTTTTGGTGTTCCAGATCTTAAATCTCTTCCTTTGACTGCGTAAGTATTATTATTTGTTGGTATAGCTGTCCCAATCTCTTTTTTTATTTTCTCTGCTGTACTATCTCCAATCATAAGATTGTATTCTTTTCTCATATAATTAGCCAAAGCTTGATCCATTGCATCACCTGCTACTCTTAAAGATCTAGAGTACACAACCCCACCAAGTGACATCACGGCTATTTCGGTTGTACCACCGCCTATATCAACAACCATCGAACCTGTAGCCTCTGATATAGGTAGATTTGCTCCTATTGCTGCAGCAATTGGTTCCTCAATTAATTGAACTCTTCTTGCACCAGCAGCTAAAGCACTATCTTGAATTGCTTTTCTTTCGACTGGAGTTGAGCCAGTTGGAACACAAATTAAAATTCTAGGATTAGCAAATGTGCTTCTTTTATGAACTTTTTTAATAAAGTGTTTGATCATTTCTTCGGTAACTATAAAATCAGCAATTACACCATCTCTTAAAGGTCTTATTGCACTTATATTTCCAGGTGTTCTTCCTAGCATTGTTTTTGCCTCATCACCAACAGCTAAAACAGATTTTTTTCCTTTGCTATCTACTACAGCTACTACTGATGGTTCGTTTAGTACAACGCCCTGGCCTTTTAAAACAACTAAAGTATTTGCTGTTCCAAGATCTATAGCCATATCTTGGCTCCATACAGAACTAATTTTATCCATTATTCCCATTAAATTCCTCTCACTTTCTGTTCGTAATTTTGCTCTATGGTTTGCCCTGGAGCTGTTTTATCTCTTTTAATTATCATTTTATTTAAAGCATTTATGTAAGCATTTGCTGATGCAACCAATGTATCAGTATCTGCTGCTTGTCCAACAGTTGTCTTTCCATTTTCCTCAATTCGGACACTTACTGTTGCCTGAGCGTCTGTTCCTTCAGTCACTGCGTGAACTTGATACAATTGAAGTTTAACATCGTGTGGATATAATTTTTTGATACATTTAAAAATAGCATCAACAGGACCATCTCCAGTCTCTGTGGCATTTTTAACATCACCATAGACATCTAAAATCATTTCAGCTCTTTGGGGTTCTCCTGTTCCGGCGTAGACTTTTAATGATTTTAAATTAATAGCATTTACTTTATTATCTATAATTAAGCTATCATCTACCAAAGCGATAATATCTTCATCATAAACGTGTTTCTTCTTGTCAGCTAAAATTTTAAATTTTCCAAATGCACTCTCAATTACATCGTCAGTTACATCTTTATAGCCAAGACTTGTTAATTTATCTTTAAATGCATGTCTTCCTGAATGTTTTCCCATCACTAATGAAGTTTGTTTAACACCAACACTTTCAGGTGTCATTATTTCATAAGTATTTCTATTTTTAAGCATTCCATCTTGGTGAATGCCTGATTCATGTGCAAAAGCATTTTTACCTACAATTGCTTTGTTATATTGAACAGGAAACCCAGTAGCATTTGAAACAACTTTTGAGGCTTTGCTTAATAGAGTAGTATTAATTCCAGTTTCATAGGGCATTAAGTCAGGTCTTGTTTTCATTGCCATAACAACTTCTTCTAGTGCAGCATTACCTGCTCTTTCCCCAATTCCATTAATCGTACACTCTATTTGTCTTGCACCTGCCTGAACTCCTGCTAATGAATTTGCAACAGCTAAACCTAAATCATTATGACAGTGTGTAGATAAAATTGCTTTATCTATGTTTGGAACTTTGTTTAATAAGGTTTGAATAATTTTTGTAAATTCTGAAGGAACTGTATACCCAACAGTATCGGGAATGTTTATTGTTTTTGCTCCACATTTAATCGCTAACTCTACAGTTTTACACATATAATCCATGTCAGTTCTCGTTCCATCTTCGCAAGACCATTCAACATCGTCAGTAAATTTTCTTGCGTAAGTAACGTGTTCTTTTATTGCCTCATAAACTTCTTCTGGAGATTTATTTAATTTATGTTTCATGTGCAATGGACTTGTAGATATGAAAGTATGAATTCTAAATCTCTCTGCATGTTTTAATGATTCATAACATCTATCTATATCTTTTTTTGAATGTCTTGATAAACCTGCTGGAATAGATTTTTTTAAAATTTTACTAATTTCAGTTACAGCTTCAAAGTCGCCTGGAGATGCAATTGGAAAACCTGCTTCAATTATATCAACTCCTAATTCATCAAATACTCTAGCAATTTGAATTTTTTCTTCTAGACTCATAGATGCGCCAGGGGACTGTTCGCCATCCCTCATTGTTGTGTCAAATATGTAAACTCTGTTTTTGTCGGTCATTTTTAAATAATGTATAGATTGGGCAATATACAACCTCACGCTTAGATTGCAAAATAAATTCTAAAATTTAACCTAATCTATATAAATTAATCTTCAAAGTTTAGCCAATTAGGGTATTTTTCGTATTTTAGAAAAGAGATGCTTGAAACTAAATAAATATTTTTTTCATCTGAAAATTGAACAAAATTCCCTACGATCTCATCATTATAGTAAAACTCGGTTACACCCATATTATGATAGGAATTTGATAAAAAATTGTCACCATCATAATAACTACTACCTTGCGTCCAGGTTACAAATTTACTTTTATCAATTGCATTTTCAAATAACTTGTAAGTTTTTTTGTTTTCAAAATTATGAATCCAAATGTTATTTTTTTTATTTTTATTTATTAAAACATTTTTTTCGAGATTAAATCTATTATATCTATTATAATGATAAGTGATAATGTCATTGCCAAAGATGCTTATTTCTTTATCGTTTATAAAATCTGGATCGTGTTGCATAATCCAAGGTCCAAATTTGTACCAAATTATTTTTTTTTCAGAAGGTCTATATAAAAATACTAGAGATAAATTTCTTGCGCTCATTAAAAGGTCATTTTTTTTCCATGCAATTCCATCGAAAAGAGCTGGTTCAACATCATTTAAATGAATTGCGTCTGTCTCTAAAGGTCCCACACCATAAATAAAAATGCCTAATCCATTATCTATTAATATATCAGTTAAGGAAACTACCTCTAATATTTTTCCATCTTTAGAAATTTTAACATAACCATGATCTGCATATGAGTTTTTTTGACCATGGAAAATTCCGTCTGATTTAATATATTCAGATAACCAATGAGGTCTTTCCATAATTATTGGGGAATAAATATTTCCATCCGCATCAGTTTCTAAACTATGATGAAACAAATAAAATTCATCAGATTGACTGTCGCTGATGATCCATTCAATATTTGATTTTACATCAATTTTAGCAAGATATTTTGTCTCTTCTCCCTCAAATTTAAAAACTATTGAGCCATCATTTAGGTTAATAGACGGATTATTAATTCCTTTTAATGTTTTAATTTTTGAAAAACTTTTTCCTTTAAAAAAGTTATTTATTTGGGACTCAGAAAGTTTCCAGTTGTGAAGTAATTTTTTTGTATTTGGATCTAAAAGCTCTATATATTTATAACCAGTTTCGTTATCAATTTTTTCAACAAATGCTAAGGTATTTTTTAAATTAATTTTTTTTTTGAAACTTAATCCATCTTTTAAATTTTTTGAATTTTCTGTTCTGTCATCTTTTGATGTAAAAGATTTAAGAGAATAATATAAATTCTTTGGAAATTTTGAAATAGATATTGAAATGTTTCCAATTGGAGTTCCCATCATTCTACCAGACTCTAATGCAGATTTTAAAACATATCCATAAATAGGATAAAATATAACTAACAAAAAGATAATTAACGATAGAAACCAAATAATTAAATTTTTTTTCATAAAGTTATATTTTCTCTGTCAAAGAAATTAAATCTTCATACAATTTTTTACATTGACTATAAAGTTTTATATCATAAAAATCGTCATAATTTTTATTGGTATTTGACAACTTAAAATTTATGTCAGAATTAAGATCTAATCTTTTTTTTAAAGATATTTGATATTGTTTATTTTCACAAAATTTTTCATAACATAAAAAGAATAAATTTTTTGTTGGTTTAAAATAATTCATAATAAAATCATAACTTAAATACCATTGCTCTAACCAATAATTTACATTCTTTAAATCAGTAAAAGTAGATTTTTCCATCCAAGACTTATGATTTAAACCAAATTCAAAATGTCCAAGATAGTTCATATAATTTAGAATAAATTTATCTTTTTGTTGTTTTTTTATAAAATTTAAATGCTGATTTAACATTGAAAACGACTGATTTAAAGGGTCTCTAAATGGAATAATAATTTTTGCATTAGGATATAACTGATTTAATTTCTGAATTCTTTTAAAATTATAATTATTTTTTGACAGATATCTGTGCTTATTATTTTTTTTTAATATTAGTGATATATATTTTTTGAATTTAATTGGCCATTCATCATCATTTTTATAAGTTAAAAAAAAGACTTCTTCGAATGCTTCGGGTGATTTTAAGTCATAAAATATTCCATCAGAATGCATTCTTTCTATTTTTTTAATTTTTGGGTTTGGATTAATCTTTGAAATTAAATTAGGAGACAATATAAAAGGCATTTCAGCGTATGTTAAGCTGGCAAATTCATTTGTGTTGTACAAATTTTCCAATAAAATTGTAGTACCAGATCTAGGAAGGCCTGTTATAAATACATGATTTCCTTCATTAGGTTCTTTTTGCTCATAAAAAAGTAAATTTTCTAATTCAAATAAAGATTTTTTTATAAAGTTATTGTTTAAACAAATGTTATGTAGTTTTTTTTGTATGAAATTATAATTCACTTTAATCTTGATCGTACACTATAATATATAACACAAATAATCGTGGTGTAAATTACCCCTATTATTGAAAATAAAAAATTTGTAAAATTACCATTAATTAAATTAAACAAAAAAATCAATGAAATTAAAAAAGAAAAAAATATAATTATCTTTAATATGCTAATTAGGATTGATTTAGTAATTTTTAATAATGAAGCTTCCTTAATATCATCATCCAATTTTTTATCAAAAAGGACTTTGAATGTTTCAAAAGTATCATTTTTAATATTTTTAAATTGCTTAATTAATTTTATTAAAATAATTATTTCAAATAATATTATTACTAATATTAATCCTAAAAAAAAATTCACAAAATATTTTTCTTTGTATCGTCAGAGCTTTCTTTTTCTGAGTTTTTCTTTTTTTTTAGGATCTTTTTTATTGGAAACCATATTAAACCAAAAAAAGCTGCAATAAGTGCTACAAATATTCCAATAATTGTTGCAATAAATCCGCCCCCCATCCCTGGTCCAATATATGAGAAAGCTGGAGTATCAGCTAAAAATATATATAAAACTATTACTAAAAATTTATTTTTTATCACTGTCTACAAGTTTTTTTTTAGCAATCCATGGCATCATCGTTCTAAGTTTAGTGCCAACTTTTTCTATAGAATGATCAGCTAAATCTTTTCTAGTTTTTAAAAAGTTTTTCTGACCATTTTTACATTCATCCATCCATTGTTTAGTAAACTTACCTGACTGTATGTCTGCTAAAACTTCCTTCATCCTTTTTTTGGTTTCTTCTTTATTTACTATTCGTGGACCCGAAACATATTCACCATACTCTGCTGTATTTGATATTGAATAATTCATATTTGCAATTCCACCTTCATAAATCAAATCAACAATTAATTTAACCTCATGTACTGTTTCAAAATATGCCATCTCAGGTTCATAACCAGCTTCTACTAAAGTTTCATATCCATTTTTAATTAATTCAACTAATCCACCACAAAGTACTGTTTGTTCACCAAATAAGTCTGTTTCAACCTCATCTTTAAATGTAGTTTCAATAATTCCAGATCTTCCTCCTCCTACGGCTGAAGCGTATGACATAGCAAGTTCTCTTGCTTTGCCCGATCCATTTTGATGAACAGCAAATAAACATGGAACGCCACCTCCTTTTTCAAATTCACTTCTAACTAAATGTCCAGGACCCTTTGGTGCAACCATGAAGACATCTAAATCTTTTCTTGCTTTAATTAAATCATAATGAATATTTAGTCCGTGGGCGAAAGCAATTGAAGTCCCCTCTCTGACTCGTTGTTCAATATGATTTTTGTATATTGTTGCTTGTAATTCATCAGGAGTTAAAATCATTACTACATCAGCCCATTCTGCAGCATCAGATAAATTCATTACCTTCAATCCTTTTGACTCAGCTTTTGTCCTGCTTGAAGATCCTTCCCTTAAAGCAACAACAACTTCTTTAACTCCACTATCTTTTAAATTTAAAGCATGAGCATGACCTTGGCTTCCATAACCAAATATCGCTATTTTTTTATCCTTAATTAAATCAACATCTGTATCTTTTTCGTAAAACATTTTCATAATAATCTCCTTTAATTTATTTAAAAGTATGTGATCCCCTAGTCATTGCTACTGCTCCAGTCCTTGAAGCACTCACAAGACCACTTGATTTTAAATTTTTTGACAATTTATCTATATCTCTCCTTAATGCTGTTACTTGAATAACCACAGATTTGCTTGTTTTATCTAATATAACCGCATTAAATCTTTTACAAGCCTTTATAGCTTTTTTAGCATTTGATGCATTTCCAACTATCTTTAGAAGTGCCATCTCTTTGAAAATTACATTTTTATCCTCTCTCTTGAAATCCGCTACTTTGTGAACAGGAATCAGTTTTTTTAATTGAAGTTTAATTTGTTCTATGACTTGTGGGGTACCTGTTGTTACTATTGTTATTCTTGAAATATTTTTTTTATGATCTACCTCAGCAACAGCAAGGGACTCTATATTATATCCTCTTCCAGAAAATAATCCTACGACACGAGCCAATACACCAGCTTCATTATCTACCCATACTACTATGATATGAGTATCCATTTTACCAATTTTACCAGGAATACTGTAGGCTGATTTAGGTTTAGACATTAAACTAGAATTTTACCCTTTCCTGTTATCTTTTTTTGTTTTTGGTCGTTCGGACCAAGTAACATCTCATTATGTGGTTTTCCAGAAGGAATCATTGGAAAACAATTTTCAATCTTGTCAACTCTGCAATCAAATATTACAGGTCTTTCAGTGTTAAGCATCTCAATAATTTTATCATCAAGTTCTTCTGGTGTAGTTGCTCTTAAACCAACACATCCATATGCTTCGGCTAGTTTTACAAAATCAGGCAAAGCAGCTGTATAACTTTCTGAATAATTTTTATCATGGAGTAATTCTTGCCATTGACGAACCATTCCCATGTACTCATTGTTTAAGATAAAAATTTTTATTGGTAAGCTGTATTGAACTGCAGTAGACATTTCTTGCATAGTCATCAAAACTGAGGCCTCTCCCGCAATATCGATAACTAACTTATTTGGGTGAGCAACTTGAACGCCAACTGCGGCTGGCAAACCATAACCCATAGTACCTAATCCACCTGATGTCATCCACCTATTTGGTTTATTAAATTTATAGTGTTGAGCAGCCCACATTTGGTGCTGTCCTACTTCAGTAGTTATAAAGGTATCCTTATCTTTTGTAAGTTCATATAATCTTTGAACCGCATATTGTGGTTTTATAGTTTCAGAACTATTTTCGTAATTTAGTGAATTAACTGATCGCCACTTAGCAATTTTTTCCCACCATTTAGAAATCCTTTGTTTATTAGATTTGGTAAAGCTTGGTTTTTTTTTCTTTATTGTTTTTAAAGTAGATGTAATTACTTCTGCTACATCTCCAATAATTGGTAAATCTACTTTTACATTTTTGTTAATAGAAGATGGGTCTATATCAATATGAACTTTTTGTGATTTTGGAGAAAACTCATCTAATTTTCCTGTAATCCTATCATCAAATCTTGCACCAACATTAATCATTAAGTCACAATCATGCATAGCATTGTTGGCCTCGTATGTTCCATGCATTCCTAACATTCCTATAAATTGATTGTCATCAGCAGGAAAAGCACCAAGTCCTTGAAGTGTAGATGTTATTGGAAAACCTGTAGATGATACAAGTTCTCTCAATAGTTCACTTGCTTTTGGACCAGAATTTATTACACCACCTCCAGTATAAAAAATAGGTTTTGATGCTTTGCTCATTAATTCTATTAATCTATCTATTTCAGATTGATTGAAATTATTTTGACCTTTGCCATTTAATTTTTTTTGTTTTTTATATTTAGTATAGGTAGTTTTTTGAAACTGAATATCTTTTGGAATATCAATTAAAACAGGTCCTGGTCTGCCTGTTGTAGCAACCTCAAAGGCTCTATGAATAATTTTTCCTAAATCCTTTATGTCTTTGACTAACCAATTATGTTTTGTGCAAGGTCGAGTGATGCCTGTTGTATCGCATTCTTGAAATGCATCTGTTCCGATTAAATGAGTTGGCACTTGTCCAGATATACAAACAATTGGAACTGAATCCATATAGGCATCAGTTAAGGCAGTCACAATGTTTGTAGCACCAGGTCCAGATGTTACTAATGCTACTCCAGGTTTTCCTGATGATCTTGCATATCCTTCTGCAGCATGACCGGCACCCTGTTCATGTCTGACTAAAAAATGTTTTATTGAGGGAAAATTTTTTAATTCATCATAAATTGGTAGCACAGCTCCACCTGGATAACCAAATATAACATTAACATTATGATCTTCTAAACACTTAAAGACGATTTCAGCACCAGAGAATAATTTTGACATTCGATCAATCTACTTGAAATTGTATTAATTGGTCAAGTTTTAGAATTGATTATTATGATTAATTTTTAAACTTTAGAAAAAAATAAAGAGAAATAGATGTTTGGGCTTTATATTTTTATGATCTTGGGGTAATTATATTTCTAAATAAAACAAATTTATCAATTTTATGAAACTTTATATTAAAACTGGCCTTATCAGTGCTTTTGTATTATTAGCATCCAATATATCTTATGCTGAAGAAAAAAAGGACTGCTCGGATCTAAAAAAATTATCTAAAGAGTATTTAGCATGTACAGCTAAAAAACTTGGAAAAAGTTTTAAGATAGATGGCAAAAGTGCCGGAGAAGTTGTAGAAGAAATAAAAAATCTTAAAAACTAAAAATCTCAAAACCAAGATTTAACATCTTCACGTTCAATATTAATCCATGATTTCATTTTGCTTCGTGACCATGTAGCTTGTCTCTTGGCATATTGTCTGGTTTTTATACTTATCAATTTTTTAACTTCTTCTATTTTAATTTTTTTTTCTAAAAATTGATTAATTTCATTCACTCCTATTATTTTATTAGCACTCGACTTAGGCAAAAGTTTTGAATTTCTTAATTTCTTAACCTCTTTTATTGCACCTAACTTAATCATGTTAGCAGTTCTTTTTTCGATTTTTTCAATAAGTTTATCCCTATTGCAATTAATATATAATTTTAAAAA
>CACELK010000012.1 GCA_902560245.1 uncultured Pelagibacteraceae bacterium | reverse complement strand
AGAAGAAAGAGAAAATCCAGGAGGACATTTAACATCTGATTGTCGAGGAAACCTAAGAATATTTATGGATGAATTTCAGAAAAAACATGGTTTAGAATTGAGAGTTGGTACTGAACCTGAAATGATGTGGCTGACAAAAAATCCTGATGGAAGTCCCACAGGCTCAGGTTTCTCTAAACCCTATTGTTATCACATTGATCAATTTGAATCATTAAGACCTGTATTTATGAAGGTAATTGAGTACGCGTCAGCCATGGGTTTAGATATGATACAAGGTGACCATGAAGATGCTCCAGGACAGTTAGAGTTGAACTGGACATTTGATAATGTTTTAAGAAACGCTGACAGACTTTCTACTTATAGACAAATTTGTGCGCAAGTAGCTAGAGAACACAATTTAATAGCATGCTTTATGACAAAACCTTTTATGGGTGTATCTGCAAGTGGTTGCCATACTAACATGTCTTTATGGAAAGGTGGAAAAGTTGTAACAAACAAATTGGGTCATAAACAATTACCAGGAGTAGAGGAAGTATTTGGTTATGTGCAAGGTGGTACAAATACATTTATGCCTGACACTAAAGATATGCAATTACCTGGTAAAATTGGTTTACAATCCATTGCAGGAATAATGGAACACTTGCCTGCTTTGACTGCTTTAGGATCTTCAACTGTTAATTCTTACAGAAGGCTTTGGGATCAAGGATTCTGGGCTCCAGTTTATGCTGATTGGGGATATCAAAATAGAACTTGTGGATTAAGAGTATCTGCTCCAGGAAGATTTGAATATAGATCAGTTGATTCAATGCATAATCCTTATTTACTAGGTGCAGCTTTATTGAAAGCTTGTGACCATGGTATTTCAAAAAATCTAAAACCATCTAAGCCAGAGTCTAGAAGTATGTATGAAGCTAAAAAAGCTGGTAAAGATGTAAAAAAACTTCCGCTAAGCTTAGGTGAAGCCTTAGATAGATTGGCGGAAGATGAAGTTATTAAATCGGCAATGCCTGATGAAATGTATAAAGTTTTTCACTGGTATAAAAATGATGAGTGGGAAAAATTCTTAGGTGCGACTACGCAATGGGATCTTGATACATACTTGGATTGTTTGCCTTAATAAATTTAAGAAGGAAAAAAATATGTGTGGAATAGCTGGACTAATTCATAGAGGTAAATCATCAAACGTTGGTGAAGAACTTCAAAATATGCTTCAGGCCTTAAAACATAGAGGTCCAGACTCAACTGGATATGCCCTTTATGCCAATAATGATGGCCAAAACTTTATCTTAAGATTTAAAGTCGGAGAAAATGTGGGTGAAGGAAGTACTTCGGTAAATGAAGATGAAAGTGTTTACGATGAAAGAAAAAAACTTGTAGATAAAAAACTTTCTGAATTAGGTGCAACAATTGTTAAAGAAGATAGACTGACCCCATATTCTTACAGATATGAAATGAAATATGATAAAGATTTAATGGAATTTTCAAAAGCTCTTGAAAGTATAGAAAGTGTTGAAATACTTTCAATTGGAAAATCCCTTGAACTAATAAAAGACTTAGGAGATGCAACAGCTGTATCTGAAAGATATGGTTTAAACAAAGTGCAAGGCACACATGGTATTGGACATGCAAGAATGGCAACAGAGTCAGGTGTAGATATTAAATCAGCCCACCCTTTCTGGGGCTACCCTTTTGCTGATGTATCTGTAGTCCATAACGGTCAATTGACGAATTATTGGAATAACAGAAGAGTTCTTGAAAATAAAGGTATGAGATTTATGTCTGAATGTGATTCTGAGTTGATTGCAGTTTTTCTTGCAGAAAAAATGAGAAACGGTGCAACTTTAGAAGAAGGAATGAAAGAATCTCTAACAGGACTTGATGGTGTTTTTACATATTTTGTTGCAACAAAAGATTCATTAGGAATGGCAAAAGATACTATGGCTGCAAAACCATTAGTATTATATGAATCTGATGAATTGGTTGCGATGGGTTCTGAGGAAATAGCTATAAGATCTATTCTTCCGCAAGAAATAGATACTTACGACCCATTTGATGGAGAAGTAAAAGTATGGCAAATCTAAAAACAGATACAAAAAAAACAAAAGCTCAATCAATGGGTTTACATAGTGAAGTTCTCACTGGGAAAACACAACAAAAATTTTTTAACCCAGATGAAGCAGAGAATTTCTTTTATTGGGGAACCCATGACGTCGATTTTAATAAAAGAACTGAGTTGGATGTTAAAGACATGGATTGCAAACAAGCTAATGAAAAGATTGATCGTTTAATGAGCGAAGGTTACGGAACCATAGTTATTAAAAATCCACAAGGTAAACATAGTTTAGGAGTTGGAATACTAAATAAACTTAATTTAATTTTTGAAGGAAGTTTAGGATATTTTGGAGTTGGATCAATTGATGGGCCAATAGTTAGAATAAACGGCCGTGTTGGCTGGTCTTGTGCCGAAAATATGATGGCGGGTAAAGTAGTAATAGAAAAAAATGCAGGCTCATGTTTTGGAGCTGCTATAAGAGGTGGAGATTTGATTTGCAAAGGAAGTGTTGGGGCAAGAACTGGAATTGATCAAAAAGGAGGCTCTATAATCGTCGGAGGTGATGCTGGTGCATTTACTGGTTTTATGATGCAAAGAGGAAGAATAGTTATATTAGGCGATGTTGGTATTAACCTAGGAGACTCTATGTATGACGGAACAATATATGTTGGAGGGAAAATTGGATCATTTGGAAGTGATGCGGTAGAAGCCCCCATGACAAAAAATGATATAGAATGGTTAAATAGAAAACTTAAAGTTGCGGAGATAGGTAATAATTTTGATGTTTCTAAAATGACAAAAATTGTTGCAGGTAAAAAACTGTGGAATTATGACGCTTTAGAACCAACAGAAAAAAAAGGAGCTATATAATGGCAAAAAAAAAGAACGGTAAAAGTAACGGTAAAGGCAATGGTCACTCGAATGGTAAGAGTGAATTTGCAAAGAGAAATAAAAGTTTATTAGGGTATAATGCAATTTTTACACCTGAAGTGATAGACGATATTCATATTAAAGCACAATTAGGAAGATACCGAATGCGTGGAATGGCATTAATGAAAAAAATTCCTACTTTTGATGATTTGGTTTTTTTACCTGGTACTTTGACAAGATTTGTAATTGAAGGTTATAGAGAAAAATGTGAAACAAAAACAGTAATAGGACCTAGATGTGAAAATCCTATTGAATTAGATATACCTGTTTATATTACTGGAATGAGTTTTGGTGCTCTTTCTTATGAAGCTAAAACAGCTTTAGCAAGAGGTGCAACAATGGCTGGATCAGCTACATGTTCTGGAGAAGGTGGAATGATACCAGACGAAAGAAGATATTCAGAAAAATGGTATTACCAATGTATTCAATCGAGATACGGTTTTAATCCTCATCATGCACAACTTGCAGATGGAATAGAAGTATTCATTGGACAAGGACAAAAGGTTGGTATGGGTGGCCACTTAATGGGTCAAAAAGTTACTGACCAAGTAGCAGAAATGAGATCTTTACCCGCTGGTATTGACCAAAGATCTCCTGCTAGACATCCTGATTGGTTAGGACCGGACGATTTAGCTTTAAAAGTTCAAGAGCTTAGAGAATTAACAAAAAATAAAGTTCCAATTCAATTAAAACTTGGAGCAGCAAAAGTTTATGATGATGTTCGTATGGCTGCTAAATGTGATCCTGACTCGATTTATCTTGATGGTATGGAAGGATCAACTGGTGCAGGACCACACATTGCTGCAGCAAACACTGGTATACCTGGAATAGCTGCTATAAGAGAAGCAAGAAGAGCAATTGATGATGTCGGCAAAACTGGAAAAGTTACACTTATTTATGCTGGCGGTGTAAGAGATGGTGCTGATATGGCAAAAGCTTTAGCTTTAGGCGCAGATGCTATTGCAATCGGAACCGGCGCAATGATTGCCCTAAACTGTAATAAAGAGATACCTGAATCTAATTTTGAAAAAGAAATGGGAGTTCCAGCCGGACATTGTTATCATTGCCATACTGGTAGATGTCCAGTAGGCGTTGCTACACAAGATCCAAAACTTAGAAAAAGATTAAATCCTGATGATGCTGCATTAAGAGTTTACAATTACTTACATACAATGACTTTAGAAGCACAATTATTAGCAAGGGCTTGTGGAAAAACAAATATTCACTCTTTAGAGCCGGAAGATATGGCTGCACTAACGATGGAAGCATCAGCACTGGCAAAAGTTCCATTGTCAGGAACTAATCATACCGTTGGAGTAGATGATTTTCATAAAATCTAAATAACTATGGCAAAAAAAAAGAAAAACAAAAAAAAAGAAATTAAAGGCCAACTAGGAAAAAAGAAAGAGACAGCACGTGAAAAAATGATTGGTCAAACTATTGGCTATAGATATGACGTTAATTTATTGCCAGACTATAAAAGATTAACTCCTTTTCTAAAAAAATATATAGAACATATGGGATGGGATGATTTAAACTGGTTAGAAGATGTACACATGGGCTATGAAGAAGATAGACCTGCTGTCTTCGATAGAAATGCTAATGGCTGGGTAACAATACCAAAAAAAATAAAATTGCCTGATAACCAACAAGATAGAGATATGATTGCTAGAGAGCTTCTTGTTAAATTTCAGATGTCTCCAAATCATCCTTTGGTAGATCTTAAAAAAGCATATCTAAAATTTTAGAATCTCTTCAAAAATTAAAATTCTAAATCTTTTATAGCACAATCTAAAGTTGATAATTTTTTTTAAAATGTGCGTCTATAATAGGTTTTTTGATATTGTTTGATTTGTCACATCTAAGAAATTCTCATAAGGTTTCTGAAATAAATATGGGAGGAAGATTATGACTGATCAATTAAGCGCTCTTACAACCATATTTACAGAATTTTACTACTGGATAACTGTAGTACTTATGTTTTTAATACACGTAGGATTCTGTATGTATGAAGTAGGCGCATCACGTTATAAACATCACCAACACACCCTGATGAAAAACACAATGCTTATACCATTGGTAACAGTAACTTGGTTTTTCTTTGGATGGTGGATTTACTGGGCGTTCCCAACAGGACCTGGTCTTGCACCTTCAATTATGAATGAAAGTGCTGCACTAATAACAGACGAGTCAACCTTTAGTGCAAAATGGTACCAACCTAATAGTCAATTAATGGCTATTAATTTAGGAGATCATATCTCTGGGGTATTCTGGGCTGCGTTCCTACTATTTTCTTGGACCGCCGCATCAATAGTTTCCGGTGCAGTGATTGAGAGAATTACTACCTTTGCTTTTGGAATTTTAGCAATAGCAATTGGATCAGTATTCTGGACAATTGATGCTGCATGGGGATGGCACTTTGATGGATGGATGTTAAAATTATTAGGATATCACGATGCTTATGCATCGGGAGTAATTCACGCGATTGCGGGTGGATTTGCCCTAGGTATCTTAGCAGTTTTAGGACCAAGAATTGGTAAATTTTCATCAAGTGGTGAACCAAGAAATATTGGACCAAGAAATCCTTGGCTAGTTACAGTTGGATTGTTTTTAATTTATACTGGGTTCTGGGGATTTTATGCTGCATGCAATATACCAATATTCAATCTCGGACCTGAGTACGGCATGGAAGGTGTAACTTACTGGACCGCAACAAACATATATGTAACCCCTACTACACTTAGTGGTATTACTATGAACTTCTTGATGTCTTTATCAGGTGGTTTATTAGCTGGATATATCGTCGCCAAGGGTGACCCTTTCTGGACATACTCAAGTGGTCTAGCGGGAATTATATGTGCGTCTGCAGGTAACGACTTATATCATCCGATACAATCTATGATCATTGGTATGATCGGTGTTGTTATTGCATACAAACTTCATTATTGGGTTGAACGTAAGTTCAAAATTGATGATGCGGTTGGTGCTGTAGCGGTACATGGTTATGCTGGATTTGTAGGTTTAGTAATCTGTGGATTTGTTCTAAATGGTTATCCATCGTCTGGTTACAGTGTTGGAGCTATGTGGGATGGATCAAATTACGCAGCTATCAATCCACTAGGAATGTTCATTGGTGCACTAATAATGTTTGGACTACTTGGTTTCTTACCAGGTTGGATTATCGCTAAAATTCTTCATGGAATGGGTAAATTAAGAATTCCTAGAGAAGTAGAAATAGCAGGTCTAGACTATAACATGTTGGAGGCTGCAAAAAATGATGAAAAAGCAGTTTCCTCATCAACCAGATAAAGGAGATAAATTATGGCAACAGTAACTAACTGGATAGATCATCTAAGTGCTAAAGAAGTTGCAGGTGCAGTTTATCCCGGAGTTGGCACAGAAACTCTTCTAGTAATAATTGGAATAGTTATTTGGATTGGCTGGCATGTTTTAGCTAATATGCAAGAGTCCGAAAAGCTAGAAAAATTAGCTAGAAAAAGACATAGTGCAAACGACCACAAAAGCAATATTACCGATTGGTAATTGATTTCTTATTTGAGGGCGCATAAATTTTGCGCCCTCATTAAGTTTTATAAAAAATTTATTTGTATCAAAATCAAATCCCAATATAATTTGTTATGGAAGAAAATAAAAATTTAAACAAAACACCAAGTAAAATGGCTAGATTGGCTTGGCCAAAATCCAAATATGGAGTAATTTTGGCAGTTATAATAATTATTATTGTAAATGTTATATTTTACTGGGAAACAATTATTCGAATTTTTAAATAAATATATGCTAGATTAATTTATAATGAAAAATCTTTTGTCTTTAGCGAAATCAAAAAAAATTAAATATTTTCTTATAAGCTTTGTAGATTTATTTGGTGTGTTAAGATCAAAATTGGTACCTGCTCAGGCAATAGGTGAAATGCAAAAAAACGGAGCTGGATTTGCTGGTTTTGCTACTTGGTTAGACATGACACCGGCTGATACAGATATGTTTGCAATACCAGATCCAAATAGTTTAATTCAAATACCTTGGAATAAAGAAGTGGGTTGGTTAGCATCTGATTTATGGATGGATAACAAGCCAGTAAAAGCATCACCACGGGTAATGTTAAAAAACCAAATAGAAAAACTATCAAAAAAAGATTTAATAATGAAATCTGGAGTAGAGTGTGAATATTTTTTGATTTCACCAGATGGTTCAAAAATTGCAGATGATAGAGATATACAATCAAAACCATGCTATGATCAGTCAGCGTTAATGAGAAGGTATGATTTAATCAAAGAAATTTGTGATAGCATGATTGAACTAGGCTGGAATCCTTATCAAAATGATCATGAAGACGCTAATGGCCAATTTGAAATGAATTGGGATTACTCTGATTGTCTAACTACTGCAGATAGACATGTGTTTTTTAAATTTATGGTCAAATCATTAGCTGAAAAGCACGAATTAAGAGCAACCTTTATGCCTAAGCCCTTTGAAAATTTAACAGGTAATGGATGTCATGCCCATGTATCATTATGGAAAGATAAACAAAACAAGTTTTTAGAAACTGGAGACAGATTTGGATTAAGCAAAGTTGCATACAATTTTTTAGGGGGAATAATGAAAAATGCGCAAGCCCTCTCTGCGTTTTTTAATCCAACTATTAACAGCTATAGAAGAATTAACGCTCCTCCAACTAAATCTGGGGCCTCATGGTCGCCAAGTAGTATTTCTTACTCAGGAAATAATAGAACACATATGATAAGAATACCTGACCCGGGCAGATTTGAATTAAGATTAATGGATGGATCATCAAACCCTTACCTTTTACAAGCTGGGGTAATTGCCGGTGGTCTCGATGGTCTTAATAATAGAACTGACCCAGGAGAACCTTTAACGTGCAACATGTATACAGACTATAAAAATTATTCGCATTTAAAAAAATTGCCCGATGAAATTGAAGACTCAATAAGAGAATTAGAAGATTCTAAAGAATTAAAGGAATCATTTGGAGATGATGTGATAAACAGTTACATAAAACTAAAAAAGATTGAAATTGATGAATTTAACAGAGAAGAAAATTTCAATAAAAATGACTCTATTACAGACTGGGAAAGAAAAAACACCTTAGATTGTTAGAAATGAGTAAATCTAATTATCTTGATTGGAAAATCACTAAATATTTAGCAAATAAAAATTACAATTTTAGTAGAGATCAAATATTGGAAACTTTATCAAAAAATTTTATTGATGAAGCATATAATAAAATTTCAGAATGGCCATCCTACGAAGCTACTCCATTAATTTCTTTGAATAAATTATCAAAAGAACTTAATTTAAATAATATATTTTATAAAGATGAGTCAAAAAGATTTGGGCTTAAATCTTTTAAAGCATTAGGTGGAGCTTACGCAGTTGAAAAAATTTCTAATGGAAAAAAAAATATTACTATTGCAACTGCTACAGCGGGAAATCATGGTAGATCAGTAGCATGGGGGTCACAAAGATTAGGTTTAAAATGTAAAATATTTATAAGTGAGTTTGTAAGTGAATATAGAGCAAATGAAATGAAAAAATTAGGAGCTGATGTGATAAGAGTAAAAGGAAACTACGAAGCTTCTTTAATTGAATGTTTAGATCAATCTAAAAAAAATGGATGGCAAATTGTTCAGGACGTAGCATGGAAAGATTATGAATTAGTTCCAAAATTAACTATGGCAGGTTATTCTGTAATGATTAAAGAAATTACAACTCAAACAGATCAATATATAACTCATGTATTTCTTCAAGCAGGAGTTGGTGGTATGGCTGCTGGATCTGTAGCCGGAATTGCAAATTATTTTAAAAGAATCCCAAAAATTATTATAGTAGAGCCAGAAACTGCTGATTGTGTTTTGCAAAGTATTAAAAATGGATCGATAAAAAAAATAAATATTAAAAAAGAAAGTATAATGGGAGGAATGTCTTGTGGAGAAGTATCATTGGTGCCATGGAAAATTCTAAAAAATTCTGTAGACTTTTGTTTGAGTATTTCTGACGATCAAATTGCTAAAACAATTGCAATGCTAGCAAATAGTAAATTTGCAAATAAAAAAATTGTTGGGGGTGAATGCTCGGCTCCAGGAATTATAAGTTTAATCGCAAGTTGTAAAAATAATGATATTAAAGAAAAATTAGATATTAACATAAATTCAAATATTTTATTAATAGGTTGCGAAGGGAATGCAGATGAAAATCTTTATAACAAATTACTTTCTGAAGGAATAAATCAAATTTAAAAATGACAAAAAAAGATATTGATTTTTATGATATTTTTAAACCTGAATTAACTCCTAAAGAAATGTTAGAACTTGGTGTATTTGGAGGATCTTATTTTGGTGATAAAATTAAAGAGTTTCCTAAATCATGGTTTAAAAAAGCAAAATTAAGTAAAAAGTTTGATGTAAAAATCAATAGGTTTAGAGTTAAAGCAGGATTATCAAGAAAAGAGTGGCAGGAAAAGGGTTGGATTTATAAAGAGGATCCTTTGGGATGGTTTCAGTGGTATTGTAGATTCTTCAATGGAAGAAGGATTCCTAAAATTGATGAAGTTCAAATTAAAAGGTGGAAAAATTTTACAAGACACGTAAAAGCTATTAAAAAAAACTGTGAAGAAGGTAATTTAGATTGTAGAAGAAGACAACGTCAAGCTATACTTCAATGGGCTTATAACCCCTTTATTTAATTTTAGTTTTAAAATCTATACCGTATTCGGATCTTGGTCCTTTTCTTAAACCAAAAGGTCCTGGAATAAATAGTGTCATTGGTCTTGTACCAGGTTTAAGATCAACTCTATGATAATCGTTAGCTGATCTGAATCCAATATAGCCTGGAGACCTCCAAAATTTTCCAGATTTTAACGTTTCCCAGTATCCATCTTTTAAAATTATTGTAATAAAAGGACATAGATGATTATGAACACCTTCTCCATGATCATCATCAAGCATTTCATGAATTATTATATTAAAAGGGAACCATTTAGGTCTGTTCCTAAATAGAACGTAATATCTATTCATCCATGGTTTTGCTTGATTAAAATTTGGATGTGAAGGACCTCTATCTAAAACTGTTTTTTTTCTTCCAATTTTGTCTAATAATTTTAAAAACATTTTTAATTAAGTTTAATTATAGAACTTTTTTCGATTATATATAAATTTTGATTTAACAAAAAGGGTCTCGAAATTTTTTTACTATCTATTTTAAGTATAGATAATGTACGTCCAGTCAAAACATCTACCACCAATAAATGCCCTGAGGTAGTTGTTAAATAAATATTGTTTTTGCCTACTATGAACCCAACTGGTGTGATAATCTTTCTTTTCTTTGTACCGAACTGTTGAAAAATATCAGTCGATCTAATTATATTTCCATTTTTTTTATTAATTACAACTAAATATCCTTCAATGGTTACAGTAAAAATAAGATTTCCAATTATGGTTGGTCTTAAATTTGAGTTAACAGGCTGTTTCCAATTTAAAGAACCATTTATTATATCTAAAGAAAAAAACTCATTTTTATTATTTGAAAAGAATATCGATTCTTTTGTTGCAACTAAATCCGATGTTTTTAATGAAAAAGAGTCTTGATAAATATTGCTTGCTCTTGTTGGGGTTTGCCAGATCATATTACCATTGTTTAAATTAACCGCACTTATGTCTCCAAGAGAATTATTAAAAAATATTTTATCTTCTACAATTATTAAAGACATTTTTTTTAGAGACTTTATGAAAGATTGATCGGTTTTAAACTGCCAAATTTCATTACCATTTTTTAAAGAATAGCATCTTAAAATATTATTTATATCGACAACAAAAAATCTATCTTTGTGAATTTTAAGTTGCGAATTAAAAGGTGTATTATTACGTTTTTCCCATAATAATTCTCCTGTGTTAATATTTACAGCATAAATTTTTCCCAAATTATCCGCAACTAATAATAATTTTTTATTACTAGATAATGATAATAATGGTTTGGATTTTTTGTCATACTTTTCATAAAAATTTTTACTCCAAATTAAATTAGATGAATTATCAAATTTTAATAAAGAACCTTTGTTGTCAAAAAAGATCAAGTTATCTTGATCAAATACAATTTCTGGCTCCATATGTGTAAAATTATCTATTTTTGAAAACTTAAATCTTGAACTTTTTTTTAAGCTACCATTATAATTTGTTCTGCCATTGTTATTATCAAAATTATTCACAAAACTATTCTCGTTAGTTTTTTCAGAGAGTTTAATTTTTAGATTTTTATTTAGTTCTTTCTTAAATATTTTATCTTTTTTAAAAATTTCTTTTATTTTTGAATCTTTCTCTAATTTTATTTTTTCCTCTTTAGTCCAGAATTTAGAATTACTATTTAATGAGCAATTACTGGTCAAAAATAAAATGAAGAAAAATATAATTATTTTATTCACTAAAATCTCTATTTAATCTTTTTTGAGACTCAGTTTTAATTGAGTCATTACTTTTTTCTAGATTTATGATTTTTTTAAAAAATTCTTTAGATTTTTGTTTTTCGTTCTTCGAATAAAAATACTCAGCCATTAAATAAAGTGCATGTGATTTCCATATGCTATCAGAATTTATTAAAGGATTTAAAATCTTAATTAAATTATTTTCTGATTCAAGCTCGGAATTGAAAAGTCCTTTTTTATATATAATTAAATTTTTAATCTCTTTTTCTAAATTTGTTTCATTAATTAGAATATCGAAAAGTTCATTAATTTTCTTTTGATCTGTTAAAATATTTTGATCTAATAAAAAATATAATGATAATGGTGAATAGGTTGCGTCCTTTTGTTTTACAATTTTAATTAATCTTTCTTTAATATTTTCAGTGTTGCCTGAAAAATATTCGATTGTAACTTTGCTATATTCATTTGCAATTTTTATTTTATTTTTTTTTTCTAAGTCTTTAAGGATAAAGAAAGTAAAAAGAGATAGAATTAAAACTATAAGTATTGTTAAAAATTGTTTCTTAAATCTATAAAAAAAATCTTTAATTTTTTGATTTCTATTATTTAATTCATTTGTTGCTGTATTCTCGTCCATAACTAAATCATATTTCTTAAGACATATTGAAGTATTCCACCATTTTTATAATACTCCAGTTCATTTTTTGTATCAATTCTACAGAGTGTTTTAATTTTTCTAATTTCTCCAGTTATATATTTTATTTGTATTTCAACTTTATCTGCTGGGCTAATTCCTTTTTCTAAGTTTATAACACTTATAAGTTCTGAGCCTTTTAAATTTAAATTTTTCCTATTTATATTTTCTATAAACTGTAAAGGTAAAATCCCCATTCCTATTAAATTAGATCTATGTATTCTCTCAAAACTTTCAGCTATTACTGCTTTAATCCCAAGTAACTTGGTTCCCTTTGCTGCCCAATCTCTCGAAGATCCTGTTCCGTACTCCTTGCCCCCTATTACCACTAAGTCCGTACCTCTCTTCTTGTATTCTACCACTGCATCGTAGACAGGCATGATTTTTTCTTCTGGAAATAATTTTGTAAATCCTCCTTCTGTGCCTGGTGCTATCTCATTTCTTATTCTTATATTAGCAAATGTTCCCCGCATCATAACCTCATGATTTCCTCTCCTTGAACCATAAGAATTATAATCTTTTGGTAAGATTTGATGCTCCATGAAATATTCGCCAGTTGGACTTTCTTTTTGAATAGACCCTGCAGGAGAAATATGATCAGTTGTAACCATATCTCCTAAGATTAATAACGGTCTTGCATCTTTTAATTGTTTAAATCCTTCTGGTTCATCTGACAGATTTTCAAAAAATGGTGGTTTTTTTACATAGGTTGAGCCTTGGTCCCAATTATAAATACTACTTTTTTCTGTTTTAATTTGTTGCCACTGAGCAGGTCCGTCGGAGACATTTGAATATCTTTTAATAAACATTTCAGCATTTAACGCTTCCCTTAAAGTTTTTTCAATTTGCTGATTTGATGGCCAAATATCTTTTAAATAAACATCTTTGTTATTTTTATCTTTCCCTAATGGATCTTTATATAAATCTACTTCCATATGACCAGCCAACGCATAAGCCACAACAAGAGGTGGAGAAGCAAGATAATTTGCCTTTATATGTGGAGATATTCTGCCCTCAAAATTTCTGTTTCCAGACAAAACAGATACAGCATATAAATCCTCTTTTTCAATTGCTTCTACAATTTTTTGTGGCAAAGGTCCGGAATTTCCAATACATGTTGTGCATCCATAACCGACTAAGTTAAAACCTAATTCATCTAGATATTTATTAAGTCCAGATTTTTCCAAATAATCAGTAACTACCTGCGATCCAGGAGCTAATGATGTTTTTACCCAAGGTTTTGTCTTTAAGCCTAATTCTACGGCTTTTTTTGCTAGAAGACCAGCTCCAATTAAAACATTAGGGTTAGATGTATTTGTACATGACGTTATAGCTGCTATTAAAATAGAACCATCTTTTATTTCAAAATCTTTTCCTTCTACCTTTGAAATATTTTTACTCTTTCTAGATGTGCTATTTTCAAATACTTTTTTAAATTCAGATGATGCCTCATTTAATAATACTTTGTCTTGAGGTCTTTTTGGCCCGGATATTGTTGGGACAAGCGAAGACATATCTAAAGATACAGTATCACTAAATTCAATATTATTGCTTGCCCATAGCCCTTGTTCTTTGGCGTATTTTTCTACTATTTTAACTGTATTTTCATCTCGCCCTGAAAATCTTAAATATTTTAGCGTTTCATCGTCAATTGGGAAAAAACCACAGGTAGCTCCATATTCTGGTGCCATGTTTGCAATAGTAGCTCTATCAGCAAGTGTTAAATTTTTTAAACCATCTCCATAAAACTCGACAAATTTTCCAACTACGCCTTTATCTCTTAAAATTTTTACAACAGTTAAAACCAAATCTGTAGCTGTTGTTCCCTCGGGCATTTTATTTTTAAACTCAAAACCTATCACCTCTGGAATTAACATTGAAATAGGTTGACCAAGCATCCCTGCTTCTGCCTCTATTCCACCAACTCCCCACCCAAGAACCGATAGACCATTAACCATAGTAGTATGACTATCAGTGCCAACCAGCGTATCTGGAAATAAATATTCATCACCATTGTATTTTTCTAACCATACTACTTTTGATAAATACTCTAAATTTACTTGATGACAAATACCTGTGCCTGGAGGGACTATACGAAAATTATTAAATGCTTGTTGTCCCCATTTTAAGAAAGAGTATCTTTCTCCATTTCTTTTAAATTCTATATCTACATTTTTTTCAAAAGAGTCAGATTTAGCAGATTGATCTACTTGTACTGAATGATCTATAACTAAATCTACTGAAGAAAGTGGATTAATAGTATTTGGATCTTTATTTTTTTCTTTAACGGCCTCACGCATTGCTGCTAAATCTGCAACTGCAGGTATTCCGGTATAGTCTTGCAACAAAACTCTTGCTGGTCTGTAAGCAATTTCTGTTTTTGATTTTTTTTTATTAATCCAATTTTTTAATTCATCTATTTGGTTTTTGGTTACAGATAAATTATCTTCATACCTGAGTAAATTTTCTAAAAGAACTTTTAATGATTTTGGTAATTTTGAAATATCTTTTAATCCATTTTTTTCTGCTTCAACTAGAGAATAATATTTATAATTTTTCTCATTAATATTTATTGTTTTTAAAGATTTATAAGAATTTTTATTTCCTGGTTTCATAAATTTATATTTTATAATTTATTTCGGCTAAATTATGAATCAAAATTATAGATAAAATGTTACAATGCAAGCCAATAAGAGAGATGACATAACATAATTAAATACCTTAATAAATTTCTCATTTGTCGCAAATCTTCTAAAAAATTTACCAACAAAGGTCCAAAAAGTAATACTTATTAACGCACAAATGAATGAGACTAGAATAACCCAAAATGAATAATTAACAAAATTACTTCCACTTTCCACATAGGTAGAAACAATTATTATTGCAACAATTACTCCTTTTGGATTTAAAAATTGAAAAAAAAATGTTTCTAAAAATTTAACTGGATTTTCCTTTTTGTTTTCTTTTATATTTTTAGAGAACGCTATTTTATAAGCTAAGTATACTAAAAAAATTGATCCAAAAATTTTTAATATCTCCTGAATCAATGGATAAAGTTTGAAGATATTAATTAATCCAAAATTCAAAACACATACTACAGAAGTAAATCCAAAAATTACACCAAGCATATGTGGAAAGGTTTTTATTACTCCAAAATTAAAACCTGAATAGGACGCTACGATGTTATTTGGACCGGGTGAACAACTTGTGCCGAGCATAAACAATGACAACGACAAAAGCTCTGGGTGCATGGAGTTAGGCTATTGGTAAACCGTTTTCAGCTTTTTGAGATGGATGAACCAAAGTTACCTTCCCTTCTTTGTCTATAGATCCAAGTATTAAAACTTGTGATTTAACTCCAGCTATATTTTTTTCAGGAAAATTACAGACACCGATAACTTGTTTTCCCAATAAATTTTCCTCATTATAATAATGTGTAATTTGAGCAGATGATTGTTTTATTCCTATTTCATTTCCAAAGTCTACTTCTACAACTAGCGAAGGTTTTCTAGCTTTTTCATTTTTTTTTACCGATATTACCGTACCAAGTCGAATATCTACTTTGTCAAATATATCGTAGGTTATTTGTTCTTTCATGATTTTAATATATAATTGAAATTAATTATGAGTACAGAAAATAATTTAGAAACATTGTATGAAAATTCAATAAAAATATTATCTGATTTAATAGCATTTAAAACAATTTCGGGAGAAGATAATAATTCATTAATTGATTACTGTGATAAAATATTAAAAAACCTAGGAGCTGACTCTTTTAAAACTTTTGATAAAGAAAAAAAACGAGTTAATTTATTTGCTACAATCAAAGCTAAAAAGCCTAATGGAAAAATTCCAATAATTTTATCAGGTCATACTGATGTTGTTCCAGTTTCAAAAAGCTGGTCAACAGATCCTTTTAAGGCAACTATAAAAGATGATAAACTTTATGGTAGAGGCTCATGTGATATGAAAGGTTTTATTGCATGCACCCTTGCTTATGCCCCTATTTATTCAAAATCTGATTTAGATAGAGATATACATTTTTCTTTTACATTTGATGAAGAAACTGCATGCCAAGGAGCTCCTATTTTAATTGAGGAATTAAAAAGAAAAGGTATTAAAAATGGAATTTGTATTGTTGGAGAACCAACAAATATGAAAATTATTGATGCACATAAAGGATGTTATGAATATACAACGCATTTTGAAGGATTAGCTGGGCACGGCTCCGCACCTGACAAAGGTGTCAATGCTGTTGAGTATGCTGCTAGATTTATAGACAAACTTTTAAAGATTAGAAAAATTCTTAAAGACAAAACTCCCAAAAATTCTATCTTTAACCCTCCATACACAACACTTCAGATAGGTGGGATTTCAGGTGGGATAGCAAGAAATGTGATTGCAGATAGATGTAGAGTTGATTGGGAACTAAGACCTGTAATAAAAGAGGATGGAGTGTTTGTTAATAAAGAAATAGATAAGTTTGTAAATGAAGAATTATTACCAGAAATGAAAAAAACTTATCCAAAGTCATCTATTAGAAAAGAAATTATTGGAGAAATAATAGGATTTGATCGACATGAAAAATCTGAAGCATGTGAATTAATCTCAAGTATAACTGGGGATAATTCTAGAGAGGTGGTTTCATTTGGTACAGAAGCTGGTTTATTTCAAGAAATCGGCATTAGTACTGTTGTATGTGGCCCTGGCTCTATAGAACAAGCACATAAAGTTGATGAGTATATAAAATTAAATGAGTTAAAAAAATGTTTGAATCTTCTTGAGGGAATTAAAAAACAATCGAGTAGCAATTAGTTCCAACCACCGACAGTTTTAACCTCTAAGAACTCTATTAAACCCTCTGTGCCAGCTTCTCTTCCAATGCCTGAATGTTTGTATCCCCCAAAAGGTGAGGCTACGGCAATTCCAACTCCATTTACATCTACCATTCCAGATCTTAGTTTTCTCGCAACTCTTTTAATTTTTTCTTTGTCTTGGGTTTGAATATAGTTTGTTAACCCATATGGAGTATCGTTTGCAATTGATATTGCATCCTCCTCGTTTTCGAAAGGAATTATTGACAAAACAGGGCCAAAAATTTCAGTTCTTGCTATTTCCATTTTATTATTTACATCAGCAAAAACAGTCGGTTTTACATAATATCCCTTTTCTAAACCTTTTGGCTTTCCAGTACCACCTGCAATCAATTTTGCACCTTCGTCTATCCCTTTCTGAATTAAATTTTGAATTTTATTAAATTGTATCTCTGAAACTACAGGACCAATATGATCACCATCTTTTAGCGGAGAGTCAACTTTTGTATTATCGGCTAGTTCTTTAACTTTTTCTACTGTTTGGTTATAAATTGATTTTTCAACTAACATTCGTGTAGGCGCATTGCAAGATTGTCCCGAGTTTCTAAAACATCTTTGAACACCTCTTGCGACAGCATCTGCGTCTGCATCCTTAAAAATAATATTCGCTCCCTTTCCACCTAATTCTAAGCTTATTCTCTTAAAATCTTTTGCAGCATTTTTAGAAATTAGTGCCCCTGCTCTTGTTGATCCAGTAAATGAAATCATATCAATATCTGGATGACTGGTTAAAGCATCACCAGTTATTTCACCATCTCCATTAACTAAATTAAATACCCCAGGAGGAAACTTAACTTCATCAATCATTTCTGCAAGTAGCATTGATGATAAAGGTGCAATCTCTGATGGTTTTAGTACAACCGTGCATGCTGAGGCTAGTGCTGGAATTACTTTTAAATTCACCTGATTTATTGGCCAGTTCCAAGGTGTTATTAAGGCGCATACACCTTTTGGCTCATATAGTAATTTTTGATTATTTTTTTCATCCCCTAAATCTTTTTCAAATTTAAAATCTTTCAAAATATTTTTAAAAGATTTAATATGACTTGCACCTGTTGCAGCCTGCATTTCTGTAGAAAACTTCATCGGCGCTCCCATTTCTAGAGTAATTAGTTTAGCCATTTCTGCCCATCGTTTTTTATAAACCGAATATAATTTTTCCAAGAGATCTAATCTTTCTTCTTTTTTTGAAAAGGCCCAGGTCTCAAACGCTTTTTTTGCAACACTGACAGCTTTATCTACATCTTTTTTTCCACCTAGTGATATTTCAGCACATGGTTCTTCATTTGACGGATCAATTACTTTATAAGCTCTTGGTTCAATTGGAGAAACCCATTTTCCATCAATATAAAAATTCTTTTTATCTAACATCTCAGGAATTTAACCTAAAGTTTTTTATTTGCAAATAAATTTGTTAATTCGTAAATTATAGTTGCAGCTGCTAAGGATGTTAATTCTGCATGATCATAGGCTGGAGCAACTTCAACTACATCAGCAGATATTAAGTTTAATCCTGAGAGACCTCTTAAAACATTTACGATTTCTCTTGTTGTCATGCCTGCAATTTCAGGAGTGCCTGTACCTGGTGCATGCGCTGGATCTAAAACATCAATATCTATGGACAAGTATAATGGATTATTTCCTACTCTTTTTCTAATTCTTTCTGCAATTTTATCAGTTCCTTCAGTTTGGAATTCATCACAATGAATTATTTTAAAACCAAAACTTGCATCGTTTTTTAAATCATCTCTACTGTAAAGAGGCCCTCTAATCCCTACATGCATAGACGCATCATCTAAAAAAAGGTTTTCTTCCCTAGCTCTTCTAAATGGAGTGCCGTGAGTGTATGGTGCTCCAAAATATGTATCCCAGGTATCTAAATGAGCGTCAAAATGAACCAAAGCAACTGGGCCATTATTTTTTTTATTGACTGCTTTTAATAAGGGAAAAGCAATAGTATGATCACCACCCATACTAATAATACCGCCAGTTTTATTTAATAAATCTGTTGCACCATCTTCTATTTGTTTTATCGCCTCCTCAATGCTGAATGGATTACAAGATATATCCCCAGCGTCTGCAACCTGTTGTACTTTAAAAGGTTCTACATCGTAATTTGGGTGATAATTAGTTCGAAGATGTCTAGATGCCTGTCTAATGCTCTGAGGACCAAATCTTGCTCCAGGTCTATAACTTGTCCCAGCATCAAATGGGATTCCAACAATAGCTACGTCACAGTATTCTACATCTCTGAGCTCTGGCAATCTAGCAAATGTATTTGGTCCAGCATACCGTGGAACTTTTGTGCCCATTACAGGCTGGATTGGTTCTTTTTTTTTATCTCTCATGCAAAAAATGCTATTAAAAATACTATTATAATAGCAGCAGCATAATAAAAAGGCATCAATTTTCTCCAGCCAACAAGTATTTTTTCAGCGGATTTCGCAGATCTTTTTTTTTTATTTTTCATTATTTATTAAACTTTTTCCATTCAGCGAATGGTGGGGTTAAATGTTCTAAATTTTTAGACTCTTTTGCCAAAACTGATATGTCTGCTGAAATTGATATCCTGTCATTATTATTAATATTTTTTTCCGTTCCATGTAATGTTTTTGATGGGAATATAATTATATCATCTTCTTCGGCTTCAATATTAATCCTAGGCGTATTATTGAGTGTTCTTTTTTTAAAAATTTTATTTCTATTAATAGACGGAGAGGTAAACAGTTGTGGAATAAATTCATTATGTTTGCTTTTATCTACTAAAACTAATTTAGAGTCTCCAGGTTGTTTTTTTAGATAATATGCAAAAGATAAGTTTGATTGTGAATGATCATGCGGTGAAATATGTTCTTTTGAATTAGATAATGTTGCCCAGGATCTTTGAAAATAAAAATCTAATTTGCTAACATCTAACTCAAAGTGATCCATATACTTAATTACATGTTTTTCAACCTCTTCATAAAAAGTTCTAAACTTTTTATTTTGAAATAAATACTCGTATCCATGTGTATCCCCTGTCCAAGCATTTTGTGATGGTTTTAAACCTTGGTCAGATGTCTCTTTCATAGAAATTATTTCTTTTACCATTTCTTTTTTTGTATTTTCGGGTAATTCAATTTTTCCTCTATAAATTGAAAGTGGAAAAAAATTATATATTTTGCTCATCTAAAGAACGTAAGGTTCATGTCTAGCATTTTTTTGTAGAACTCTTTCTACTCCAAAACAGCTTATATCAATAGATTGATACGATCCTGTCGTTATAAGTTCTGTTAATGCTCTTCCAATACCTGGGGCTTGCATTAATCCCCTTCCAGTAAAACCTGATGCCATATAAACATTTTCATATTTCGGATGTTTTCCAACTACCGCATTGTTATCAAGTCTGTTGCAATCATAATATCCTGCCCAACCACCAGTTAATTTAAGTTCTTCAAAAGCAGGAATTCTTTTTGCTAAAGCTGGCCAAACAAGTTCTTCAAAATCATTCCAAGCAGGCTCTAAATCTTCAGCGTCAAAAACAGATTTTGGCGATCCAGCTAAATACTCTTTACCCTCTGGTCTCCAATAAACTCCTGTAGTTAAATCACCTGTGAGAGGCATTTCAGGAATATGTTTTGGGCATTTTACTCTAAAGACTGTATGTTTTTGTGGTACAACAGGAATATCGTTAAGTAGTTCTTTTGTCCAGCACCCTGCAGCGGAAACAATAGTTTTAGCTTTAATTTCATTTATGCTTTTGACTTCGCCTTTTACAAACTCTGCACCTAGCTCTATGGCTTTACTTTTTAAAGCGCTATGAAATAAAAATGGATCAATCCATCCTTCATTTTTATCATCAGTATATGTTGCAGTCTCAATTCCCTTTTCATTAATATAAGGAAAAATTTTTTTTAGTTCACTGCCTCTAATATTTTTAGTGCCAGCGTTACATGCTTTGTGATTTTCTAAAGCTTTATATTGTTCTTCTGCATGTTCTGGACCAAATAAGAGTAAGTATCCATTTGGGACCATGCTTGCGGTAGGATTTGGATTTTTATCTGTTTTTAATAAATTAGGAATTTCATAAATAAACTCTCTCGCAAATTTTCCAAGCAGAATGTTTTCTTTTTGAAAAAATTGTCTTCTAAAACCTCCAAGAGATAAAGGGAATGAAGCATTTTTATATGTTGGGTCTCGCTCTATGACTTTAACTTTGCGTCCCTCTTTCGACAAAAAATATGCCGTCGCTGCACCTATAATTCCACCGCCTATTATTACAACATCATCCATTTTAATTTAAAATAAGTAAGGTTAGATTTAGAATTAAGGCATAACAACTCCAAAGTAAATATGGAATCATTAAGTAAAAACTAAGTTTACTTAAATCTTTATATCTTAAAATCAAATATATTATAAAAAGTATTACTATTATTAAATTTATTAATGCGACAGAAATACTATGGTATACAAAAAAAACTATACTCCAAGTTGTATTAAAAAATAAATGAATAATATAAATAAATACTAAATTAAAATTTTTTTTATTTTTATGCCAAGCATGCCAAATCGCGATTGCCATAAAAAGATAAAGAGTCGTCCAAACTGGCGCAAATATCCAATCAGGGGGAGTTAAAAAAGATTTATTTAAAGAGGAATACCAGGGTTCTTTTGATGATATTGTTGCAAAACGTCCTACGAAAGACGCTGAAAAAGTTACTGCAACAAAAAGAACAAAAGATACAAATTTATTTTTAAGCATAAAAGTATTATACATGAAGATATCATGAATAATAAAACTATTTGGATTACAGGTGCTAGTAGTGGAATTGGAAAAGCTTTAGCAATTAAATTTGCTCAAGAAGGTTGGAATGTGGCGATATCTGCTAGAAGAGAAGAATTATTAAAGGAAATTTCTAAAAGTCAAAAAAATATTAGTTACTTCCCTTTAGATGTAACAGATAGTGAGAAATGTAAATTGGTTTTCGAAGAAATAAAAAAAAAGTTAGGTGATATAGATATATCTGTTTTTTCAACAGGAATTCATGACCCTAAATCTGAGAAAACTTTAAATATAGACAAAGTAAAAAAAATAATGGAAGTAAATTTTTTTGGCACAGTAAACTCAATTAACTCAGTTTATGAATATTATAAATCTAGAAAATCTGGACATATTTCAATTGTATCCTCTGTGGCAGGATATAGAGGATTGCCTGCAGCTGGTGCATACTGCGCCTCAAAGTCGGCACTTAGCAGTTTTGCAGAGAGCCTATACTTTGATTTAAAAAGATATAATGTAAGAGTTTCGCTCGTAAGCCCTGGTTTTATTAAAACTCCTATGACTGACAAAAATGATTTCCCAATGCCAATGATTAAATCTGCTGAATTTGCTGCTGAACAGATGTTTAAAGGTTTAACTAAAAGTAAAAGTTTTGAAATTCATTTCCCTAAATCTTTTACGTCCATAATGAAAGTTTTAAAAGTAATACCTAATGGTTTGTATTTTAGAATTGTAGAAAAAGGTATGAAAAAAATAGTTGATTAGTTTTTAACAAACATAACTGTTAATTCTGCTACTTTAAAACCAAATTTTGTCATTGTTGCTCTATTTATTGCTACTCGTTCGTCTTGCTTAAAAATCCAGTCATCAAAGGTAATTTTAATTTCTTTTCCCTTAACAGGAACTAATAGAACATATTCAAACTTAAAAGCAGGACCATATGAGAAACCTTTAGCGGTTCCAACAACATCACTAGCCGTTCCTTCATAATTATGTTCATCAATTTTGTTAATCTTCCACTGTCGAGTTTGAATTTCACCATCGTTCCAATTAAATTTTTCATCGAGAATTAATTGTTGACCATCCCATTTGCCATCTAGATCAGCAGTAAACTGTCTAGTAACCTTGCCAGATCTATTTTGTAAAATACCGTAAGCTTTAACATTACCTGTCAAATATTCTTCTATAATTAGTCTTGGCTTTTGATCTTTAAAATCTGTTGGTTTCATATTGTTATTTGAGCATCCAAATAATAAAAATAATGTAAGTATACTAAATATTATTCGCATGAATGTCTATTTATTAGATAATGAAAATTGAATTAAATCTATATTTTTCGAGTTAAATCCTGCCTCACAATAAGACAAATAGAAGTTCCACATTCTCTTAAAAGTTAAATCAAATCCCTGGCTTGATATCTGCTCCCATTTTTTCGAAAATTCTTCTCTCCATAAATTTAATGTACTGGAATAATGAGATCCATATGAACTGCTCTCCTCAAAAATAAGATTTGTTTCCTTTGATAAATTTATTAAACTATTTTTACTAGGTAAAAAACCTCCAGGAAAAATATATTTTTGAATAAAGTCCTCTTTTTTTTTATAGCGATCGTATAGATTGTCATTAATAGTTATTGCTTGGATCGCTGCTTTCCCATTATCTAATAGGCTGTCTTTTATTTTTTGGAAATATTTTTTGAGATAGTTTTGACCTACCGCCTCTATCATTTCTATAGAAGTTATAGAGTTATATTTTTTTTTCACATCCCTATAATCTAACATTTCAATATTAATTTTTTCGTTTAAACCGCTTTTAGAGATTCTTTCTTTAGCATAATCATATTGTTTTTTTGAAATTGTTATACAGTCTAGTTTTACATCAAAGTTTTTTCCTATAAATTCTGCATAACCTCCCCACCCACATCCTATCTCAAGCATTTTATCTCCTGATTTTGGTTTAATTAAATTAGATAACTTTTTGTATTTATTTATTTGCGCTTCCTCTAAATTGTTTTTTTCGCTTTCAAAAATTGCACTTGAATAAGTCAATGTTTTGTCAAGCCAAAGTGAAAAAAATTCATTACCAAGATCGTAGTGTTTTGAAATATTTTCTTTGCTTCTTTTTTTTGTATTTTTAAAAAGAAAATTTTTAAAATAATTAATTAAAGGTGCATCCATTATTCCTGCAAATTTATGAACTGCTCCAATATTGTCAGCTAATATTTCAATTAAATTTGTTAAATTATCAGTATCAAAATCTCTTCGCATGTATGACTCCGCAAGTCCCACACTGCCCTTGGATATTATTTCTAATGTAAAACCCTTTTTTTTTATTATTAAACTAGCCCTTTTTAATGAATTTTTATTTCCTAAATAAAACTTTTGTCCATTATAGTTAGTTACATCTATAAAACCTAACTTCATATTTTTTAGAGAGGTGAAGACAATTTTGTCAGCAATAAAATCCATTTTACTTTTCAAAAGTTATATTATTTTTTATTTTGATTTTTTTTTTTACCAACTTAATGCCTTTTACCCATAATCTTAATGCCTCAAAATGTATCGCCGTTATAATTTTCAAAGTCATAAGAGGGTGTTTTAAGTAAGAAAAAATAAGGTTTTTAGAGGTAAAATCGACTCTGTCGCCATCTTGCGAGGCGAATAATAACTTGCCTTCTTTATCTCTCTGATCAATTACAACCGACAATTTATTTCCAGGATATAAAATTTTAAAATAATAAGATGATTCTAAATCCATAAATGGAGAAACGAAAAACTTTTTTTTACAATTGTTCTCAATTATTTTTTCTCGGTTTTCCACTTTAAAAACATATGTATGCTGTTCTCCAAATGTATTTTTCACCTCGTAAAGTATCGAGATTAGAGAATTTTTATTATTATAAACAAAAAAAATACTTAATGGATTAAAAACATAACCAAATATTCTTGGATAACATAAAAGTTTAATTTTAATATTTTCGACTGTAATATTATGTGCCTTTAGGTTCTTAATTACCCACTCTTCAAGATTTGACCCATCTCTATCACCATGATCCTTATCAAAAAAACTAATTAAATTTAATTTATTATAAGAAAAAAATAAAATTTTTTTAGAAATCAAATGTATTTCTGATAAATCTATTAAAAGTGAGAAAACTTTATATTTAAAAAAATGTACCTTAGGTTTAAATCTTTTATGAATAACTTGTCCAGAATAAATGCAAGATTCTTTAAACATCAATATATTTAATCATTTCCAAAGATGATTTGATTCCATCCTCATGAAACCCATAACCAAAGTAACTTCCACAAAAAAGAATATTTTCTTTATTTTGTAATAATCTAAGATGCCTTTGATTTCTTAAAGCTTCCTCATCATAATATGGATGTGTAAAAATTACTTTTTTATAAATTTTTTCCTCTGGAATTTTTTGAGAAGGATTAATTGTTAAAAAAATATTTTTATCTATATTTAAATTTTGCAATAAATTAAGCCAATAAGTTACCGTACTTTTTTTTAAATTATTGTCATCAACTGAGGAATTCCATGAGCACCAGTTTTTTTTATTTTTAGGCATAACTTCTTCGTCTGAGTGTATAAGTGCTAGATTTTTTTTATATTTAAAATTACTTAGAATCTTGGTTTCATCCTTTTTTGGGTTTTGAATTAAGTCCAACGCTTGATCAGCATGTGTTGCAATTATTACCTTGTCATAATTAAAAAATTCACTTTCGTCTCCGTAATATATACTTACATTATTTTTGTTTCTAATAACTTTGTTAACATGATAATTTTTGTAGTGTTCGCCACTTATTTTATTAATTACCCTATCAACATAATTTTTACTTCTGTTTGTGACTGTAAACCATTGAGGTCTTTTTCTAATTTTAAACAAACCGTGATTTTTAAAAAAAATAATAAAAAACTTTAACGGCATTTTTTTTATTTCTTTTGGTGGCATTGACCAAATTGCAGAAACCATGGGTATCAAATGATAATTAATAAAATAACTTGATAACTTTTCTTTTGTTAAATATTCGTCTAGTGTAATATTATTAATTTTATCTATGTCCAACTTTTCACATTTATTGTAAAAGCGAATTATTTCGTAAAACATTTTTATAAAATTTAAATTAAGAATGTTTTCTCTGTTAGAAAAAACTCCCTTAACACCTCTTCCACAATACTCTATATTTGTATTTTCAACCGAAACAGAAAAAGACATGTCACTTTTTTCATATTCCACACCTAGTTCATTAAAAAAAGTAATTAAATGTGGATATGTTTTTTCATTGAAAACAATAAATCCTATATCAACATCTATGTGTTTTTTATTTTTTTGATCATATAAAACTTTAAGCGTGTAAGAATGTCCTCCAAAACGATCTTCTTTTTCAAACAAGTCTACCTTAAATTTTTTTGATAGGTAATATGATGCGCTTAATCCTGAAATACCTGATCCAATAACTGCTATTTTCATTTGCTCAGTTTATATTGATGCAAAAATTGCATTAATACTGCAATTATTACAATTGTCCCTCCTAATAAAACTACGTTTGGTGGCTGTTCGTTGATAAATAACCAGGCCCATAAAGGTCCAAAAACAGCCTCTGTTAACATTATAATTCCAACCATTGCTGAAGGCGTTCGTTGAGCTCCTATTGTTATAAAAATAAATCCAAAACCAAGCTGAAAAAAACCTGCAAGAAATCCCAAAAAAATATCATTATAAGATATATGAATCTTTCCAGACATCAGGTAGCCAATCATTAAAGCAAATATACCTGCAATAAATTGAGAAGGTACCATATCAACACTTGGATATTTTCTTACTACAAGTATTAGAACAGCAAAAGAAATTGGCATAGAGAAGGCAGCTATATTTCCAAGCATTTGTCCTGGCGATAATGTATTTCCAACCATTAAAGTAATTCCAGATACAGCTAAAACAATTGAGGTCAAGGTAACTTTTGAAATTTTCTCTTTCAAAAAAAAATATCCAAATATTGCAAGGAAAATTGTTTGGGTTTGTATTATAAAATTTGTGTTTGCAACAGTTGTATTGTACATTGCAAATACATATCCACAAAAACCAAAAGATAAAATTAATCCGCCAAAAAAGCCTGGGAGGCCCGAGTCATAGAACGATTTAAAAATACTTTTTTTGTAGGTAATTAATAAATAAATAGAAATTACTAACAAAAAAAATACTGTTCTCCAAAATAGAATTTGCCACTGGGTTGCACCCTCAAAAGATTTTATTATCAATCCTCCGAAGCTTAGAGAAAAAGCTCCTAAAAACACAAGTACAGGTCCTGGAAGACTTCTAATTAATTTCATTTAAATATTTATTTGTTTCAGATAAATAACTTTTAAATAGATTTTCAGCATCTTCAAGACTTACTTCCTTAAATTTTATTTTTGTATTTGGTGTAAGTTGTGAAACTTTATCTAGGTCGGCAGAAATGACTACAGCAATTTTAGGATAACCTCCAATAGTGCCATGGTCATTTAATAAAATAATTGGATTACCATCAGCGGGCACTTGAATTACACCTTTTATCAAACCTTCTGATTTTATATTAGTGCTTTTTGTATTTTCCAAGGTTGAGCCTTTTAATCTCATACCCATTCTATCAGTAAGATTGGTAACAGAATATTCCTCCTTAAAAAATTTAGATTGTGATTCTGCTGAAAAATAATCGAAGTTTGTTCCCTTAATAACTCGAATATAGTTATTAGATACATTCTTATAATCAATTTTTCTGTCTGACGATTGTACCTTGTTAGTGTTCTTTATTTGTATTTTTTCATTTATAGAAAGTTTTTTTCCGTTATTTGGTCCAATATTTGCTTTAGTATTGATCGAATAACTATCCCAAAAACTTTTTAATTTTAATCCTCCTCCAATTGCTAGATAACCATAAGCAGAATTTTTTGTAGAAATTATATCGATTTGCTCCTCTTCTTCTAAAACATAGTTTTTGTAGCACTTTCCTTCTTCAACTTTTGAATTTTTCCTAAGTATTTTAAAAAATACATCTCCAGTTATTGCAAAATTTATTTTCCCGTTTTTTAATTTTAGCAACGGTCCTTGATAAGCAAACTCAACCGTTGCCTCTTGAGTGTTATTTGAAACTAGAGCATTCGCAAATTTATGGTTTCTTAAATCCATAGCTCCACTTACAGTGATGCCAATGTGATATAAATATTTTCTACCATAATCTTGAATAGTAGTATTTATACCAGGACGTAATATTTCAAAAAAAGTTTCACTCATTCCAGTTTAAAAACTCCTTCTCGGTAATTTCATAAAAAGTAACTCTATCTCCAGGCTTAATTAATGCTGGATTTTCGATTTCGTTTTGATTAAAGATTTTTTTCGGTGTTTGTCCTATAATATTCCAACCTCCAGGACTTTCGAATGTATAAATATTAGCAAATTGTTCTGTAATACCAACTGATCCTTCTGGCACTTTGACTCTAGGAGTTTCAAGTCGATCACATCTAATATTTTTTTCCAAATCACCTAAAAAGGGCATGCCTGCAATAAACCCTGTCATATAACAAAAATATTCATTGCTGAAATATAAATTAAGAATTTCTTTTTTATCTAATTTCAATTTTTTAGTAAGTCTATCGAAATCTAATGCGTATTTGTCTTCACAACATACAGGTATTTTTATATTTTTTGATTGATGTTTTATTTCATTTTCGATTTGTATTTTTTCTAAACTATTTTTTATATTTGAAAATGTAGTAAGACTTAGATCAAAACTTATTATTAATTTGTTATATGATGGTGAAAGGTTTGTTATTCCCTCAATTTTCTTATTTTTAACTAATTTTGATAAATAATTAAAATATTTAATTACCTCAGAATTTATATTTTCATTAACTTCTGATCCAAAATCACAATAAACAGATGCGTCACCAAGATTAGATATATTTTTTATCATGTCATGTTATACTCCAGCTTTTAGGGTATGGAAATTAATATCAATTGTGATTTAGGTGAAAAATCAAAGTTTCATTCAACTGAGAATGATCCCGATTTATTAAATATAGTTAATTCTGCAAATATTGCATGCGGATATCATGCTGGAGATGAAGATACAATGAATCAAGTTATTAATATATCAAAAAATAATGGAGTCAGTATAGGGGCTCATCCTTCATTTTATGATCCAGATAATTTCGGAAGAAAGAGAATGAATCTGAACAAAAAAGAAATAAGAAAATTAATCATTGATCAATACGAAATTCTACAAAGAATTGCATTTCAACATAATGAAAATGTTACTCACATAAAACCACATGGTGCATTAAATAATATGGCATGTGAAGATATTGAGTTAGCCATAACTTTAGCAGAGGTGGTTAACGAAATAAACAAAGATTTGATTTATTTAGTCCCAACTGGTTCAAAAATGGAATTAGCAGCAAAAAAATTTAATATGAAAATAGCTTGTGAAATTTTTGCTGATAGAAATTATGAGGATGATGGCAATCTTATATCAAGATCTAAACCAAACGCATTAATTACAGATCCAGAGGAAGCAAAAAAACATGTTTTAAAAATGGTTACTAACCAAGCTTTAAATTGTCACTCGGGCAAACAAATACCTTGTAAAATAGACTCGGTATGTATACATGGTGATAATAAAAGTTCATTAGCAACAGCGAAATCTATAAAGCAAAATCTGATTGAAAATGAACTTGTTTTAAAACCTTTAAATATGATGAAAAAATTTTGTTAATATGAAAAAAATAATAATTACATTAGTTATAGTAATTTTTTCTTTCCAAAACGCTTTATATGCAGCCGGGGGCTCGAGTGGAAATTCAAAATCTCTTTACGATCAAGCAGTTGGTCTAATTAAATCAGCGAAAAAATATGAAAAAAAAGGAAAAACAAATAAAGCAAATAAAAGATACGAAAAAGCATTAACATTACTAATTAAAGAAAATAAAAAAAAACCTAATCAACCTGACACTCTAAATTATCTTGGCTTCACAACAAGAAAACTTGGGGATTTTGAAAATGGCGAAAAATATTATTTACAAGGTTTACAAATAGATCCTTCTCATAAGGGAATTAATGAATATTTGGGTGAACTTTATGTTGCAACTAACAGGATGGATCTTGCAAAAGAGAGATTAAAAGTTTTAAAAAATTGTAATTGTGAAGAATATTTAGAGCTTAAAGAAGTAATTCAAGGAACAAAAAAGTCTAAATATTAATTAATATTTTGTACCATTTGTTGAGGTAACCACAACGCAATCTCTGGAAATAATATAATAATAATTACGGCCAAAACCATTAATAAAAATAATGGGAATGCGCTCCGCGCAATATATCCCATATCCTTATTAGCCATTCCTTGTAGAACAAATAAATTAAATCCAACAGGTGGAGTGATTTGAGCCATCTCAACAACCACTACTAAAAAAATACCAAACCAGATCATATCAAAACCTGCTTGCCTTATCATTGGTTCAATAATTGCCATTGTTAAAACCACTGCTGAAATACCATCAAGAAACATTCCTAAAATTATATAGAATATCATTAAAACGAATATTAAAAGATAAGGGGATAAATCCATATTTTGTATCCAAAGAGCTAGGTTTCTCGGTAATCCAGTAAATCCCATTGCTAAAGATAAAAATGTTGAACCTGCTAAAATAAATGCGATCATACAAGAAGTTTTAGTTGCTCCAAGTAAAGAAGACTTAAAAGTCTTGAGTGTCAAACTTTTTTGAAAATAAGATAATATTAATGCTCCAATAACTCCTAGCGAAGCTGCTTCTGTAGCTGTTGCTATTCCAGTATATATTGATCCGATAACAGCTAATATTAAAATAATTACTGGTAAAAGTTGTTTTGATCTTTTTATTTTTTCTAAAAATGAATACTCTTCTATAATTTTTGGCATAGATTTTTTATTAATTAACGACCAAATAATTACATAAGACATGAATATCAGTGCAATCATTATCCCGGGTATAATTCCAGCGATAAACAATTTTGCTATAGACTCTTGGACTGCAACCCCATAAATAATTAATATAATTGATGGCGGTATAAGTAAACCTAATGTTCCAGAACCAGCTAAACTTCCTAATAAAATTTTTTCTGGATAATTTCTTTTTCTTAATTCAGGAATAGACATCTTTCCAACTGTAGCTACAGTTGCAGCAGAAGAGCCTGATATTGCTGCAAATAATGCGCACCCGACAACATTTACATGAATTAAACCACCTGGTAATTTTTGCATCCAGGGTGATAATCCCTTAAATAAATTTTCGGAAAGCTTTGTCCTAAATAAAATCTCACCCATCCAGACAAATAATGGTAATGCTGTGAGTGTCCAAGAAGATGAAGTGCCCCATATTGTTGTCGCCATAGCATCACCTACAGGTCTTGATGTAAATAGCATCATTCCAATAGCTGATACCCCTATCATGCTTAAAGCAACCCAAATTCCAGATCCTAAAAAAAATAATAAAACACTGATAAAGAAAATTGTTAGAAGTATTTCAGTCATTTGTTTCTTTTAATGGTTAAAATAAATTGGTGAAAAACGCTTATAAAAAATATCGTTGATCCAATAGCTACACTAGTTTGGGGAATCCAAATAAGAATTTCATCAGCTCCCTCGCTACGTTCCTGAAATTTATAAGAAATAATTAACATTTTAATAAAATAAAATGCTAAATAACCTGAAAAAAAACTTGCCATGCTTAAGCACCAAATTTCATTCAATTTTTTTTTAAAACCTGATAACTTTTCTAAAAAAAGTGTTATCCTTATATGTCCTCCTTCTACAAATGTGTAAGATAAAGCAAAAAAAGATGCTGCTGCCATGCAGTAACCTGAATATTCTGCAAGACCTCTAATGTAAAAACCAAATATTCTTGATGAGATACCAATAAGGATAAAAACTGCTACTAAAACTAAAAAAAAAGCAGCGATAAAACCTGAAATTTTATAAAGTTTATTTAAATTTCTATCTAATGATTTTATCATAATAACTTAAGGCCACTCAGATTTTAAGTGGCCTTAATTTTAAGACTTGAATTATTTATAACTTGATAAAACTGTAGCTCCTCTTGAACCAGCTTTTTGAGACCATTCCTTTGCCATAGTCTCTCCAACTTTTTCGAAGTGAGCTTGTAGTGGTGCATTTACTTTACCAACTACCATACCAGCATCAGCTAAAGCTTTTTTATCACCAACGTTTCCTTGTTTTGATAATTGCCAACCTTTTCTTTCAGCCAAGGCTGCTTGTTTCATAACTAGATCTTTAGTTGCCTGATCTAGTTTGTTCCAAGCATCTTTATTTACAATTATCATATTTTTTGGAAACCAAGCTGCAATATCGTAGAAATATTTCACACCATTTTCCCAAATTTTAGAATTTTTGCCTGTAGTTGGTGATGTGATCATACTTTCTACTGCTCCAGTAGAAAAGGCCTGACTAATTTCGGCTGCCTCTATTTTTGTAGGAGCCATTCCTGTTAGCTCAGCGATTCTGATTGTTGCTGAATTATAAGCTCTAAATTTTAGACCTTTTAAATCTTCAACAGAATTAATTTCCTTTTTACTATATAAGCCTTGAGCTGGCCACGGCACAGCATAAAGAAACACTAGGCCTTTCTCGTCTAATCCTTTAACAATTTCATCTTTAGAAGCTTTATATAACTTCATTGCATCAGAGTATGAAGTTGCTAGGAATGGTTGAGAGTCGACCTCTAAAAGTGGATCTTCTTTTCCAAGAGCTGACATAAATCTCTCACCAATCTGAGCTTGACCTGTTCTTACTGCTCTAAAAATTTCTCCACCTTTAAATAATGAACCACCTGGGTGAGTCACAATTTTTAACTTGCCGCCACTTTTTTCAGTCACATTTTTTGCGAATTCAGCTGCATTTGCAGAATGAAAGTTCCCAGCTCCATAAGCTAGAGCCATGTCCCATTTCTCTGCAATTGCAAGATTAATTGACAAAATTAATGAAACTAAAATAGTTGATAAATATTTTAAGAATTTCATTTGTCCTCCATTTTTATTAAGAGTATTTCATTATGTATTAAAATAATTATCAATAAAAAAAAATACTACTTTTAATTGAATTATTTTAAATATTTAATAATATAAGCTCATTTTGTTAGAAGAAGCTTTTATATTATCTCAAATTATTTTTATAACTATTATCTTAACTGCAGATAACGCAATTATTATTGGGGTTATTTCAGCTAATTTTATTCCAAAAAATAAAAAACAAATTATTTTATGGGGTGTTTCAGGAGCATTTATTTTCAAAATAATTTTTGCTGTTTTTGCAACTTATTTATTTAAATTTTATTTTATCAAAATTTTAGGTGGCTTACTTTTAATCTGGATTGTCAATGATTTAAGAAAAGATCTTTTTGAAATAAAGAAAGTAAAGTCACCAACAAAAAAATCTAAAGAACCATCTTACATACAGAGTGTTTATAAAGTTTTATTTGCAGATATAACTCTTAGCTTTGATAACGTAATTGGAGTTGTTGGAGCAGCAAAAGGAAATTTTGGTTTTATGATTTTTGGTCTTATACTTTCAGTTGTTCTGACAGGAGCCTTAGCAACATACCTTGCCAACTATATACAAAAACATTTGTGGATTGCTTATGTTGGTTTAGGTTTTATTTTATTAGTGGCACTTCAATTAGTAATTGGAGGGCTCGTTGACCTAGATATCTTATTAATTAACGAACAATTCAAAAAATATTTCTAATAAGAATGTTTTTTGGTTGGATATTTATTAGACCTTACATCTAAAGCAAATTTTCTTAACCCGGTATTGATATATTTTTTAACATTTAGAAATTTTTTAACAAATTTAATATTTGTCTGATTTAGACCAATTAAATCATCAGTAACAAGAACTTGACCATCACAGTGAACGGATGATCCAATTCCAATTGTTGGTATATCTAAAATCTTCGTAATTTTTTTAGCTATTGGTGTTTTAATGCACTCAAGTACAATTGCAAAAACTCTATTTTTTTGAAGTAACAATGCATCATCAATTAATTGGTTGATTTCTTTTGTGGTATTTCCCTTAGCTTTAAATTTACCTTTGGTAGACTGAGGCAGCAATCCAAGATGTCCCATTACAGGAATTTTATTTTTAATTAATAGTTTAATTTGGTTGATGATTTTTTTTCCACCTTCTAACTTAACTGCATCACACTTAGTTTCTTTAATTATTTTTTTGGCATTTTTTAAAGCAGAATTCTTATTCGCATATGTATTAAATGGCATATCGACAACCATTAAACTATTTTTTACTCCAAGCCTTACACTCTTCGAATGTTTTATCATTTCGGTCATAGTAACCTTTCTAGTAGTTGAATAATTGTATAATACTGAACCTAAAGAGTCTCCAACCAGAACAATATCAACATGCTTGTCTACTTCCTCTGCTATATTTTTTGAATAAGCTGTAAGACAAACAATTTTAGATTTATTTTTTTTATTAATTATTCTTTTAATTTTTTTCATTCAAGCTCAATGGTACTCGGTGGTTTTGAAGTTATATCGTAAACTACCCTATTAATACCATTTATATTATTAATTATTTTATTTGAAACAAGCTGCATAAATTCTTTAGAAAAATTAAAGAAATCAGCTGTCATGCCGTCTTCAGAAGTTATTGCTCTTAATAAACATATATGTTCATATGTTCTATTATCTCCCATAACTCCAACAGTTTTTACTGGGAGCAAAGCTGCATAAGCTTGCCAAATTTTGTCATAAAGATTTAATTTTTTTAATGAGTTTATAAAAATATTATCTGCTTCTTTTAAAATTTTAATTTTATGCTCAGTAATTTCACCTGGCATTCTTATGCCTAAACCTGGGCCCGGAAAGGGGTGTCTATATACAATCTCTTTAGATAATTTAAGCTCTAAACCTAATTTTCTAACTTCGTCTTTAAATAAAAATCTTAAAGGTTCAACTAATTTCAATTTCATTTTTTTAGGCAGCCCTCCGACATTGTGATGGGATTTAATCTTTGAAGTTTGACTTCCTGTTACTGACTTGCTCTCGATTAAATCTGGATAAAGAGTTCCTTGTGCTAAAAACTTAACATTTTTAATTTTCTTGGCATATTTTTCAAAAATTTTAATAAATAAACTGCCAATTATTTTTCTTTTTTTTTCTGGATCAGTAACTTTTTTAAGATTATTTAAAAATAATTTTCGTGCATCAACATAAACTAGATTTATTTTAAATTTCTTTTTGAAAGTTCTTAAAACTTGAAATTCCTCGTTTTTTCTTAATAAACCGGTATTTACAAAAATACACACTAGCTGGTTTCCTATTGCATTATGTATCAGTTTAGCTACTACGCTACTATCAACACCACCTGATAGAGCACAAATTACTTTTGATTTTCCTACTTTATTTTTTACTTCTTGTATTAACATTTTTTTTTGATTTCTTGGTGACCAATTTATTTTGACTCTACAAATTGAAGAAATAAAATTTTTTAAGATAGTTTTTCCTTTTTCAGTATGTGTTACCTCTGGGTGGAATTGAATCCCATAAAATTTTTTTAAAGTGTTTTCGACTATTGAAAATTTTGATGTATCTGTTTTTGCAATAACTTTAAAATCTTTTGCCAATTTTGTAACCTCATCAGCATGACTCATCCATACATTGTTTTGACCATTGCTATTAAAAAAGTTATTTGTTAGTTTGCTTTTTTTTAGTCTTTTAAGTTTTGCCAGCCCAAATTCTCTATGCTTTGCTTTTTTTACTTTGCCACCTAATTCTTTAGTAATAACTTGATGACCAAAGCAAATACCAAGAATCGGCACATTCCACTTTAATATTTCTTTACTAAATTTAACTTTTTTAGATTGATAAACATTTAAAGGTCCACCTGATAAAATTAATCCTCTTACTTGATTTCTGTTATAATTGGAATTTAATTTTTTATGGCTAATAATTTCCGAGTAAACACCTAATTCCCTAATTCTTCTTGCTATAAGCTGAGTAAATTGTGAACCAAAATCAATAATTAAAATTTTATTTAAATTATTGTTAGGTATCATTTTTAGGTTCAATGTTTTTAAGTATATTATTTATTTCTTTTGTTTTTTCACAGAGCTTAACACATATAACTGTAAACTTTTTTTTTAGATCCTGTACCTTGGAATAATTTGATTTTTTCAATTTAATTTTTATTAACATATACATTGCTTCTTCATTATCCGGTTCTAAAAGCAATGTTGTATTTAAGTTTTTTTCTTCCTCTTTTTCATTGTCTTCTAAATTATATATTTTTGCTAGATATAAGTATGATTTTGCGTGTTTAGGGCTATAAACAATACTTTTTTGAAAAAGAAATTTTGATTCATCTAAATCATTTTTTAAAAATTTTTCTTTTGCTTTATTAAAGTATTTTTCTTCCGCCAAAGAAACATTGCTCAGTATTAGATACAAAATAAAATAAATACAAATTTTATTTTTTTTACACATTAAAATCCATTATCCTTTTTAATTTCATCAATATTATGCACCATGCTCTCATAAAATCCAGCTTTTGTAATTTTAACGAAGTTAGGTTTTTTACTTAATTTAATTATGTTTTTAGCACCTAAATATCCCATAGATGATTTTAATCCTCCAATCAGTTTAAATATTACTTTATTTACACTTCCTTTAAATTTAATCAATCCTTCGACTCCTTCTGGCACATATTTAGATTTATCTTTTTGTTTATTTTGAAAATACCTATCTGCTGAACCTTTATTCATTGCACCAACAGATCCCATGCCTCTAAAATTTTTATAAATCTTGCCTTTCTTTTTAATTAATTTTCCAGGAGATTCTATTGTGCCAGCAAATAATGAGCCTATCATAACAGCATCTGCACCTGCTGCTAAGGCTTTTGCAATATCTCCAGAAAATTTTATTCCCCCGTCTGAAATAATTTTTACATTCTGTTTTTTAATACCGCTTTTTACATTTATTATTGCACTTAATTGAGGAACTCCAATACCTGCCACTAGTCTGGTTGTGCATATAGAACCTGGGCCTATGCCCACTTTAATAATATTTACACCCAATTTAATTAAAAATTTTGCTGCTTCAGGAGTAGCGATATTCCCTGCACAAATTGACGTTTTTTTCTTATTTTTTAATTTTATTTTTTTTATTATTTGAGCTACTTTTTTGGTATGACCGTGAGCAGTATCTACAACAATCAGGTCTACACCTTCTTTTAAAATTGCATATGCCCTCTTTATTTCATCTGTGCCTGCACCTACCGCAGCACCTACCAATAAGTTTTTTGATTTAACTTTTTTTATTTCACGAATTTGTTGTTTTATATCTAGATTTCTATGGATTACACCAATTCCTCCAGCTTTTGCAATTGCAATTGCCATCTTTGACTCTGTTACAGTATCCATTGCGGAGGATAATAAAGGTATTTTTAAAGTTAAATTTTTAGATAACTGTATTTTAGTATTTACCTCGGAAGGTAATATCTCAGAGTATTTTGGCGCTAGTGTTACATCATCAAATGTTAATGCTTCTTTTATAGGACCCATAATCTTGTATATATGATTCTTGAAAAATTAAAAGGTATCTATTTTAAAATTTTACAAATAATAAATGTTTCTTTTGAATTTTTTCTACTTGCCGCAGGTTTATAAACTCTAACACTTTTAAATAATCTCTTGGCCTCTGCGACAATTTCATTAAAACTTGATCCCATAAAGATCTTAGATATAAAAGTACCTTTTTTATCTAGTTCCTCTGTGGCAAAATTCATAGCTTCTAGACAAAGATCGCCTGTAACAATTGAGTCGATATTTTTATTTCCAATTGTATTTACAGCCATATCAGAAACAATTAAGTCTATTTTTTTCTCAAAATAATTTCTAATTCTATTCTTACAAGATTGATCCGTAAAATCTCCTACAATTTGGTGAATATTTTTGATTTTTTCGAACTTTAATAAATCAATAGATACTATTTTTTCGCTTTTAATTTTTGATGTCATATATTGAGACCAACTTCCTGGTGCTGCTCCAAGATCTACAACGGAATTTATATTTTTGAATATTTTAAATTTTTCGTCAATTTCTTTTAATTTGTAAACAGCTCTTGAATTGAATCCTTCAATCTTAGATTGTCTAACGTAAAAATCTCTTCGCTGTTTATTAATCCAATTTTTTGAAATTTTATTTTTTTTCAATTATTGACCAAATCTTAAACTTTTTGTTACTGTTTCATTTTCTAAAGTTTTAATATCAATTTTAATATTTTTATCCTTTCTCATGTCTTTGTCGTCTCTCCAAATTCCAGCTGCCAAATGCATAATTCCAATTTTATAGTTTGGTAGATAAGGCTCAACAAACGTATTTTTTTTTTCATCAAACTTTGGTAATAAATTACTTGCTATCCAATTACAGTTTAAAGGCAAAAATTCAGTTTCAATATTTTCAATATACACACACATATTTATTGCCAACCCTTCAGAACCAAAAATTTTTCCTGATTTTAATGTTATTTCAAGATTATTCTGCCAAATTTTCCAACAAGGTGAATTTTTTTCAAGAGAAAAAACACCAATATTAATATGAGGAGCAAACGCTAATTTTCTTGCTTTTTCCAAACCTATTTTCGAACTTACAGCGTGTTTAAAATTTTGAGACTTAATTATTGCTATTTTTCCAAAAAGCCAACTAGCTTTAGACATTATTTTATAACCAGGACCAATTGTTTGAGTTATACCTAGTTTTCCTTTTTCACATGCTTTAAAATATAGTTCTACTGAACTCCAATCATTTACCCATGCATCACAGTCTATCCATAAATATTTTTCATAATTAGGAAAATAGTTTGGTAAAAATGCCCTTGAAACTTGACTTTTGAGCCATTCTTTACCTCTAACTTTGATTGATGAAACTTTTATATCCCATTCTGCTTTTTTAATTTCATCTACCTTAGATAATAATATTTTTTTTTGATTTTCTTCTAAGCCAGCATCTAAAATACAGATTGCGACAGAAGAGCTTTCATTAAATTGTTTTATGGAGTCAATTAATTCACAAAGTAAATCAAAATAGCCTGAATCAGCTAGTGAAACAATTGTATTTTTTTTCATTTATAGAACATCTTCAGGTTCTTTATCTTCGATATTATTATCACCTTTTAAATTTTTTTTTAATTTTACAAAATGAACTCCGCTTATAGGGATTAACAATATATAGCCTATGCTACCTATTGCTAAGACTTTAAATGGAAAGACTAATAATAATCCAAATAAAAGAACAATTCCAAAAAGTAAAAATATTGTTGTGCTTCTTGGTACTACAATTTTTTTAAATGAATATGTTGGTATTTTGCTTATTAAAAGAATTGAAATTATCACAAATATTATTGGTGTTATTAATTTGTAATTTATGTTCATAAAATCAAATCCACTTAACTCATAAATTAACGGACTTAATACTAAAATTCCTCCAGCTGGAGAAGGCACTCCTTCAAAAAAATTGTCTTTCCAAGAGGAGTCACCGCCTGTATTAATATTGAACCTAGCCAATCTAAGTGCAACACAAACAACATATATAAGAGATATTAACCAACCAATTTTTCCCAAGTTATTTAGTTGCCAAAAGTACATTATGAATGCCGGGGCAACACCAAAACTTATTACATCTGTTAGTGAATCCAATTCTTTACCAACTTTTGAAGTTCCTTTAATTAATCTAGCAATTCTTCCATCTAAGCCATCTATAATTGCGGCAAGTAAAATTGCCACTACTGAAAGTTGGTAGTTTCCATTTAATGCGAAATTAATAGAAGTTAATCCAATACAGACTCCTATGAGTGTTAGTGTATTAGGTAAAATTATTCTTGCTCTTGTATCGGTAACAATTTTAAAATTTTTTTTAGGATCATTCATCATTTTATTTTTTTCCTAACAATGTTTCACCTGCAATAGTTTTTTGATTTACTTTAACTAATGGATTAAAGTTTTTAAAGTAAATATCCACTCTGCTTCCAAACCTTATCATGCCTATTCTTTCACCCTGCTTAAGTTCTGAATTTTCTGAAACTTCTGTAACTATTCTTCTAGCAATTAAGCCTGCAATCTGTACAACAATAATTTCTTCTCCATCATTGCTTGAAATTCTATAATAATTTCGTTCATTTTCTTCACTTGCTTTATCAAGAGAAGCATTAAAAAATTTTCCAGGTTTGTATAAAATTTCATTGACTTTACCTGAACAAGGAGTTCTATTGACGTGACAATCAAAAACATTCATAAATATACTTATTTTCTTAAATTTTTTACTTTCAAGGTTTAGTTCTTTAGGACCATCCGAATCTTCAACTTTTAAAACAAGACCATCTGCTGGACTTACAAGATAGCTGTCGTCTTCAATAGATATTCTGTCTGGATCTCTAAAAAAATAGTAGACCCAAATTGTTAAAACTAAGCCAATTAATCCCAAAATGCTGTTAATGAAGTATAATACTATGGTTGCAAAACCAAATATTACAAGAAACTTGTATCCTTCGTTATGTATTTTAGGAAAAATTTTATCTATCATAATCTTAAATTTGATAATTTTTGTTTAATATGTATATAAAATGCTTAAATTCAATTAGTAACATAACATCTAAATATGAGCAAAATTAAGGTAAAAAACCCAATAGTAGAGCTGGATGGTGATGAAATGACTAGGGTAATTTGGGATTTTATCAAAAATAAACTCATTCTACCGTATTTAGACTTAAAAATTGAATATTACGATCTTGGAATAAAAAGCAGAGATAATACCTCGGACCAAATAACAATTGATTGCGCAAAAGCGATTAAAAAAAATGGTGTTGGGATTAAATGCGCAACCATTACACCTGATGAGAAAAGAGTTAAAGAATTTAATTTAAAAAAAATGTGGAGATCTCCAAATGGTACTATTAGAAATATTATTGGTGGAACAGTGTTTAGAGAACCAATTATTTGTAAAAATATTCCAAAACTTGTTCCATCTTGGACTGATCCGCTAATTATCGGTAGACATGCATTTGGTGATCAATACAGAGCAACAGATTTTCAGGTTCCCGGAAAAGGTAAATTAGAAATAAAATGGACTTCTGATGATGGAAAAGATGAAAAAAAATTTGAAGTATTTAATTTTCCAGGACCTGGTATTGCTTTATCGATGTATAATTTAGATAAATCTATTGAAGACTTTGCACGATCTTGTTTTAATTATGGACTTATTAAAAAATGGCCAGTTTATTTATCAACAAAAAACACTATCTTAAAAACTTACGATGGCAGATTTAAGGATATTTTTCAAAATGTTTTTGAAAAAGAATTTAAATCTAAATTTGAAAAAAATAAAATTACTTACGAACATAGATTAATTGATGATATGGTGGCATGTGCTATGAAATGGAGTGGAAAATATATTTGGGCTTGTAAAAATTATGATGGAGATGTCCAATCTGATACTGTTGCCCAAGGTTATGGGTCTTTAGGTCTCATGACGAGCGTGCTACTCGCACCAGATGGTAGAACGATGGAGGCTGAGGCTGCTCATGGAACAGTTACTAGACACTTCAGAATGCATCAAGAAGGTAAAGAAACTTCAACAAATCCAATTGCATCAATTTTTGCTTGGACGAGAGGACTTGCACATAGAGGAGAATTAGACTCAAA
>CACELK010000011.1 GCA_902560245.1 uncultured Pelagibacteraceae bacterium | reverse complement strand
TATATGATCGCCTGCTCTTTCCAAATTTTTTGTAGCAAAAATTAAATGCGTTGAAAAATCTAAGTTTTTTTTATCTTTAGATAAAAAGTCAATTACACTTTCCATTGCAATATAAGTTAAGTCATCAACTTGTTCATCTTTTTCCCAGACTTCTTTAGCTTTATCAAAGTTTTTGTTTACATAGCTATCAAGAACATCGTTTAGTTGTTTCATAACTAGTTCTCCTAGTCTTTTTAAATTTCCCAATAATTCATCTGGCAAATCTAGTGGTAAAGGCTTAACTTTTTTTGCATTACTTTTTGATAGGTCTCCTATTCTTTCTAAATCTTGAGAGATTTTTAATGAACTTATAGTTTCTCTTAAATCAATTGCCATAGGTGCTCTTTTAACTAGTAAATTCATTATTTGAGTATCTATTTTAGATCTAAATTTGTTAATTTCTTCATCACTTTTAATAATTTTATCAATTGAGTCCTTATCAACTTTAATCACTGCATCCATTGCATCACTTAATTGTGACTCGGTTAAGCTACCCATTTTAATTAACGAGTCTTTAAGGAACTGAAGTTCTTCTTCGTAAGACTTTACTGTATGTTCATTACTCATAATTTATCCAAATCTACCTGTAATATAGTCTTGTGTCATTTTATTGTCAGGATTTTTAAAAATTTTCTCAGTTTTTCCAACTTCTATTAACTTTCCTAGGTGAAAAAACCCTGTTTTTTGTGAAACACGTACAGCCTGAGCCATTGAGTGTGTCACTATTACAATCGTATAAGTTTTTTTTAATTCATCAATTAATTCCTCAATTTTTGCAGTAGCAATTGGATCTAATGCTGAACATGGTTCATCCATTAAGATCACTTCAGGATTAACAGATATAGCTCTCGCTATACAAAGTCTTTGTTGCTGTCCTCCAGATAAACTTGTGCCTGGTTCATCAAGTCTATCTTTAACTTCTTCCCATAAAGCAGATTTTTTTAAACTGTTTTCAACAATTTGATCTAATTCACTTTTAGTTTCACCTTTTCCATGAATTTTAGGGCCATACGAAATATTATCATATATACTTTTTGGAAAAGGATTTGGCTTTTGAAAAACCATTCCAACTCTTTCTCTCAATGAGACAACGTCTAAATCTTTATCATTAATATTCATACCATCCATTTCGATATTTCCAGTAACTTTACAAATATCAATAACATCATTCATTCTATTAATGCATCTTATGAAAGTTGATTTACCACATCCTGATGGACCAATTAATGCAGTTACCTCTTTTTCATTCAAATCTAAATTCACATCAAACAATGCTTGTTTATCACCATAATAAACATTCAAGTTTTTTGATTTTATTTTAATGTTGCTCATTTAGTTCCATCGTTTTTCAAATTTTTGTCTTAAGTAGACAGCAATAAAATTCATTACAATTAAAAAGCTTAAAAGCATCATAATAGTTGCTGAGGTTTTTTCAACAAAACCTCTTTCTGCAGACTCAGACCATAAATACACTTGAACAGGTAAAGAAGATGATGGATCAACTGGGCTTGACGGTATGTCAACAACAAATGCCACCATTCCAATTAATATAAGTGGTGCAGTTTCACCTAATGCTTGAGCTAATCCGATTATAGTTCCTGATAAAGTGCCAGGTAGTGCTAACGGTACTACATGATGAAAAACAGATTGAAATTTAGATGCACCAACTGCTAAAGCGCCCTCTCTTATTGAAGGTGGAACAGCTTTTAATGAAGCTCTACATGGAATAATAATTCTTGGTAAAGTCATTAACGCTAAAGTTATTCCAGCAACTAATGGTGTTGATCTCGGTAATTGGATAGTTGCAAGCAAAATTTGTAAAGCAAGTAATCCGTAAACAATAGATGGAACTGCTGCTAAATTATTTATATTAATTTCAATAAAATCTGTAATTTTATTTTTTGGAGCGAACTCTTCCAAGTAAATCGACGCTAGAACAGCCACTGGAAAAGCTAATAATAAACAAATTAAAATACTATAAAATGATCCAACTAAAGCTCCACCTATACCTGCTAGTTCTGGATCTCTAGAGTCACCATTGTTAAAAAAATAATTGTTAAAATTTTTACTTATCTTTTTATTTTCAACAAAATAATCATAAATAACTAATTGAAAATCAGAAATTCTTCTTCTTTCCTCGGGTAAATCTCTTGGATAATTACCTTTATGTAATTGATCAATGTCATCAGAGGCTGTTAAATCTAATGTAATTGTTTGACCTATTAAGTTATTATCATTTAAAAAAGCTTTTTTAATCTCAATTTCAGCATCACCACTAAATAGTTTTAATAATTCATCTTCCTCATCTCTATCTTTTGCTGGATAAGCCTTTATTAAATTTTCTATCATTATATCGTAAAAATCAGCTTCCATTATTTCTTCTTGGGATGCACCATTTTGAATTTCTAGTAATTCCTGATCAAAGAAAACTTCAGTGCTGATTACTGTTTTTTTAAAGGCTGAACTTCCTTTTGAGAAAATATTTTGAACTAGAATAATAACAAACAACAAAGCAACAAAGATAGATGTTAAACCGTAAAATCTAAATCTTTTTTCTGCTCGGTGTCTTTTTTTTAATCTTTCTTCTTTAGTCATACTTCTCTCTATATTTTTTGACTGCTCTTTGAGCGATATAATTCAATATTAATGTTGCTACAAATAATGTAAGTCCTAAAGCAAAAGCAGATTGAGTTTTCGGACTATCAAATTCTTGGTCACCAACAAGTATCATTACAATTTGAGTTGTGATTGTTGTAGTAGACTCTAAAGGGTTGATTGTAAGATTTGCAGCAAGGCCAGCTGCCATAACAACTATCATTGTTTCACCTATCGCTCTTGACACTGCTAATAGAACTGATCCTATTATCCCTGGAAGAGCTGCAGGTATCACGACTTGTTTAATTGTTTCTGATTTAGTGGCTCCTACAGCATATGAACCGTCTCTTAATGATTGTGGTACAGAATTAATTACGTCATCAGATAAAGATGAAACATAAGGAATAATCATTATTCCCATAATTAATCCTGCAGCTAAAGCACTTTCAGATGAAACAGTTAATCCTAAATTTTCACCTACTTGTCTAAAAAAAGGTCCAACAGTTAATGCAGCAAAGAAACCATAAACTACAGTTGGTATTCCTGCTAAAATTTCAATAATTGGTTTTGAAATTCTTCTTACTTTAATTGAAGCATATTCAGCCATGTAAATTCCTGAAAATAGACCAATAGGAACAGCTACCAACATTGCAATAAAAGCTATGAAAGATGTACCTGCAATTAATGGAATAAAGCCAAAAGCATCTTTTAACTCTTCAAATTCAGCTGCAGTTATTGATGAGGCATCTCTAACGAAGGCTCTTTGGGGACTCCAATTTGTACCAAATAGATAATCAAAAATATTAATGACTGAAAAAAACTTTATACTTTCAAAAAGTAGTGAAAATATTATTCCGAGAGTGGTTAAAATAGCTATTAAAGAAGATACAAACAATAAACCCTTTAAAATAACCTCCACATCGTCTCTAGCTTTATTGTTATTTTTTATTTTTTTTAAAGAGTAAATAACTGAGGCTATAATTATTCCAAAAATTAAAACTACTTTTGAATTTGTAAAAAGATTTATAAATTTTGCATAAGCAAGTGCACTTTCTTTTAATATACTGTCTATATCTCCAAAATAAGTACCTAAATGAATAGCCTTAATTTTTTCATATATTAAATTTGCTTCATTTTTATCACTAAAAATTGCACCTTGATTTGCAGCTGTTTCAATAATTATAGATTTAATGATTACGGGTTCAAATAATGACCAGACCAATAAAAATACTAATGCTGGTATTGAACACCACAAAACAAGATAGTATCCATAAAATTTTGGTAGAGCATTTAATTTGATATTATCTTTGATAGAAATGGTTTTAGTTTTTGATTTTCCATAGAAAAACAAAGAGACAGAAAATATAGTGATTAAAAATATTAGAACTATGTTCATTCGCCCTGAGTGATATATTCTTAATGTTACAGAAATATTACAAATTAAATCTAAGATTGAATAAACAAAAAAGGCCAGTTATTACTGGCCTTTTTTTGGGTATAAATGAAAATTATTTTAACTTGATTGTATTCAGATCTACTGCAGCTGTTCTAGTAACTTTGTATTTATCTGAAGCTAAAGGAACAAGTCCTATTTCAGCTAAATAACCTCTGTTACTCATTGCTTTTTTCGAAGTAAATTCTTTAAGAAACTCTTTAATGCCTGGAATTACTCCAATGTGAGCTTTTTTTACATAAAAGAACAATGGTCTTGCAATTGGATAAGAATAATCTTGGATACCTTCTAATGATGGCTGAACACCATTAATAGATGATGCTTTTATTTTATCTTTGTTGGCAACTAAGTAACTATAACCAAAAAAACCATATGCATCAGGATTAGATGAAAGTTTTTGTACAATTAAAGTATCATTTTCACCAGCTTCAACAGCGTATCCATCTTCTCTAATTTTAGCACATTCCTTTTTAGCTTTTTTACCTTCAGCATCATAAAGAGATTTAGCTGTTTTAGTGCATCCTTTAACCATAACTAATGAATTCCATGCATCTCTAGTACCTGATGTTGGAGGTGCAACTAATATTTCAATCTTTTTATTTGGAAGATTAGCATCTATATCACTCCAATTTTTATATGGATTTTCAACAAGTTTTCCATCAATGTCTACTTTAGATGCTAAAGCTCTCCATAATTGTTCTTTTGTGAAGTCTGCATCTGGAGCATTCACTGAGTGTGCAAATGAAATACCATCATTACCTATTACTATTTCAATAATTTCAGCAACTCCATTTTTTTCACATAGAGTTTTTTCTTTTGTTTTAATTGCTCTTGATGCATTTGTTATATCAGGATGATTTGCTCCTACACCTGCGCAGAACAATTTCATTCCTCCACCAGTCCCTGTACTTTCGATTACTGGTGTCTTGAATTTTCCACCTTTTCCAAACTTTTCAGCCACAACTGTAGCATATGGGTAAACAGTAGAAGAACCTACAATTTTTATTTGATCTCTTGCGTAACTTGTTGTTGTAAAACTAAGTACTAAAAGAAACCCTAATAAAATTTTTACTAATCTATTCATATTTCTCCTTTTTTAGATTCGTTATGCATCAATAAATAAATCTAAATCTTAAATATTTTATTAAAGGAAAGTTAAAGTTTTGTTACAAAGGCTAACTTTTTAGTTGAATTAAATTGAATTAAATTTCAAATCTATAGTAGTTCCTTGATTTTGCTCACTATTAATAATCATTTCGCCCCTATGTTGAGAAACTAGATGTTTAACAATAGCTAGTCCTAAACCTGTACCACCTACACTCCGACTTTTACTAGGATCAACAGTGAAAAATCTTTCAGTGATTCTATGAATAAATTCCTTGGGTATTCCTATCCCTTGGTCTGATATAGAGACAATATTTAAATCACCCTCTTTTTTCGTAGCAATTTTAATTTCTTTACCCTTCTCACTATATTTAATTGAATTATCAATAAGGTTAGTAAAAATTTCAATTAATTTATCCCGATCACCAATAATTTTGAAATTCTCAGTTTTTTGCAGATTTAAATTAATGTTATTTTTTTTAACAATGTTTTCATAAGTTTTAATCACGTAACTAAGTACTTCTATTAAATCTATTTCGTGTGTAGGTCTTATATGTTCTTGTAGCTCAATTTTTGAAAGAGATAATAAATCTCTTATTAAATTTTCCATTCTTTCAGATTGTGAGCTCATTATTGGTAATAAATTAGTAACTTCAGAGTTCTTTTTTAAATCTGCATTATTTTCAAATGTCTCAAGTCCCATCTTAATAGATTGCAATGGGGTTCTAAGTTCGTGTGAAACATTTGCAACAAAGTCTGATTTTAATTGTTGAAATTTATGAAATTCAGTCAAATCTCTCATAAAAAGCAAGCAAGATGGCTCATCAAAAAATAAATTATGATTATCTTGGTAAATTGTTACATTCATTCTAAGAACTGAAGGGTTTCGTAGTTCTATTTCAAGGTCATTAGAATTTTCTCCATTAAAAGCTTTCTCAATTGAACTTAACAAGTCTGGATTTCTTAAAAATCCACTTATATTTTCATTCAACTTTGTTTGAAATCTTTTACTGGCTGAACTATTGCTAAATATTATTTCCTTAGATTTGTTTAGAATTATAATTCCTTCTGGAATGTAATTTAAAAGATTATAAATAGTTTCTCTATATTTCTTACTTTCATCTTCATCTAATTTTTTATCTTCAATTTTAACTTCAGTATTAATACCTAAGACTCTTTCTTTTTTTAAAAGAAAAAATAATAAAATAGCTATTATGATTATTAAAATAAATGTTAAAAGTTCCATACAATATTATCCCATTTAAATGTTACAGATTTGTTAAATTGTAAAATATTTCTTATTTAAAGTAATTTTAGTGCTACTACCCCACTCAATATCATTAATATTGAGAAGATTTTTATTGGTGTGATCTTCTCCTTTAAGAAAAAGTATCCTATTAACAAAGTAAAAAATATGCTTGTTTCTCTTAATGAGGTAACTACTGGAATTGGAGCTTTTGTGAAAGCCCAAACTACTAAAACATAACTTGCATACGAAAATAATATTCCTATTAAAAAGATTTGTTTTCCTTCTGTATATACTCTTTGTAGAACATTTTTTTCATTACGTAATCTTAAAGCAAATGGAAAAATTATTGCATTTATTAGAAAAGACCAACTCACGAAAGATATTGCTGATTGGCTTAATCTTGCTCCATGCCCATCAACTAGAGAGTATGAACCAATAAACAACCCTGTTAGTAATGAATATTTAATTACTGTAAAATTCTTTTTAGCCTTATCAAAAACACCAAGTATTATAATTCCAACACAAATTATCAATATTGCTAATATCGTTATTATATCCAAAATTAACCCTAGAAATAAAATAGAAACTAAAGTTGCTACTAATGGCCCAGTACCTCTAGCTATAGGATATACTTTGGTTAAATCTCCAATTTGATAGGAGCTTAATAAAAACCATTGATAACCCTGATGAATGAAAATACTCACAATAATGTATGGAATACTCTCTGGAGTTGGGGCTGGAAGTATAATTATAGCTATTATAGAAAATGGAACATGTCCAAAAATTATACCAGCAACAGCAACAACTTTATCAGAATGCTTTTTAACCATGCCATTCCATGAAGCATGTAATATTGCAGCTAACATAACTATTAAAAAAACAACATTATCCATAGATTGATTTTAAGTTTTTTATTTTATTCTTCCGTAAATATCCTGATATCTAACTATATCAGTCTCTTTTAAGATAGGTCCGGTTTGAACTTCAATAATTTTAATTGGTTTTTTAAAATCATTTTCAATTCTATGAATAGCTCCTCTTGGTATAAATACTGATTGATCTGGTGTTTTGTAAAACTTTTTTTTATTAATTGTAATTTTTGGTTTTCCATGAGTGATCATCCAATGTTCTGATCTATGATGATGTTTTTGTAAACTAATAGATGAATGAGAGTTAACTACAAGTTCTTTTACAAGAAAATTTTTACCTTCAAATAAATTTACATACCTACCCCAAGGTCTATAAAATACATTTTTTTTCTTAAAATATCTGGATTTATTCTTTTTATAAATTTTAGAAATTTCTCTCCAACTCCCAAGATCAGACCAAGGTATATCTAATTTTATTGCATTTATTAATTTCGATTTTTCAAGAATTGCATAATCAAAAGACTTTTCGATCGATTTAATAAAAGAAGATTTATTCAAATAATATGTATTATTTCTATATTTAGCCTTGTTTACAGAGGCCAAACAGCTTTTATAAGTTTTATTTTGGTATTTTTTAAAATTATTAATTATTGAGTCTTTTCTTAAAAAAAACATACCAGAATTCCAGTATCCTTTTTTTTTAATAACTGATTCAGCTTTTGAATGATTTGGTTTTTCAATAAACTTGATAACTTTATTAATATTATTTTTAATTTTCTTAGTTATAAAATATCCATAATCACTAGATGGACTATTGGGTTTGATGCCGAATATAAATATATTTCTATCATCTAAATTTTTCTTATTTTTATTCAAAGATCTGATTAAAATACTTGATTTTTCTATTAAATGATCTGCAGCAAAATACATTAATGGCTGGTTATTGGGAATTTCTTTTATTAAAGCTGAAGATAATATTGCGGGTGCAGTATTCTTTTTTGCAGGTTCTAATATAATTTTATATTTTTTAACTTTATTTTTTTTTAAAGATTGTCTTACTTGTTTTAAATATTTAAAGTTTGTGCTGATAATAGGATAATCAAATATTGGGTTTTTTATTCTTTCTAGAGTTTTTTGTATTAAGGACCATCCACCAAAATCAATAAATTGCTTTGCTTGATGGTTTTTTTGGTTTGGCCAAAGTCTTGTTCCAGCTCCGCCGCAAAGAATAACTGGTCTTATTTTCATTAAATATCAGCGTATACTTTTACTTCGTTTTTACCACCAGGATGTGTAGGTGCGCCTAAATAAGCTGGTCCTACTGTTTGCGCATATTTCCAAAGTGTACCATTACCAAAGTTTATTTTCTTTGGTTTCCATTTTTTTCTTCTTTTGGCTAATTCTTTCTTTGATAAACGAACGTTAATAGTTCCTTTTTTTGCATCTAAATCAATTATATCTCCATTTCTAAGTAATGCTATTGGTCCTCCTACAGATGCTTCTGGCCCAACATGCCCAATACAAAAGCCTCTAGTGGCTCCTGAAAACCTTCCGTCTGTTATTAAAGCTACTTTCTCACCTTTGCCTTGACCGTAAATCGCTCCTGTTGTTTGAAGCATTTCTCGCATACCAGGTCCACCTTTTGGTCCTTCGTATCTAATTATTATAATATCACCATCTTTATATTTTCTATTTTTAACAGCTTTATATGCAGCCTCTTCTGTATCAAAACATCTTGCTCTTCCAGTAAACTGTAATTTTTTTAACCCAGCAACTTTTACAATTGCACCTTCGGGTGCTAAATTACCTTTAAGTCCTACTACACCGCCATCTGGTGATAAAGGATTGTTATATTTACGCATCACTTTTTGTTTGAGATTAAATTTAACATTTTTTAAATTTTGTCTCATAGTTTTTCCAGTAACTGTCATACAGTCACCATGAATATAACCACCATCCATAAGTGTCTTAAGTAACATTGGAACTCCACCTGCTTGCCACATATCTTTAGCTACATATTTTCCACCTGGTTTTAAATCTGCAAGATAAGGTGTTTTTTTAAATATTTTTGCAACATCCATTAAATCAAATTTAATTCCAATCTCATTTGCTAATGCTGGCAAATGTAAAGCTGCATTAGTTGATCCACCAGTTGCAGCAACAATCGTGGCTGCATTTTCTAATGATTTTCGAGTTACAATTTGTCTTGGTCTGATATTTCTTTTTAATAGATTCATTACTGCCTTGCCACTTAGTAATGCATATTTATCTCTCTGCTCGTATGGTGCAGGAGTACCAGCTGAATAAGGTAAAGCTAAACCAATTGCTTCAGAAACACACGCCATTGTATTAGCTGTAAATTGTCCACCACAAGCACCAGCACTTGGACATGCTATTAATTCTAATTTTCTTAAAGCATGCTTAGTCATTTTTCCTGAAGAATATTTTCCAACACCTTCAAATACATCTACTACAGTTACATCCTTTCCATTAAATCTACCTGGAAGAATTGAGCCGCCATATATAAAAACACTTGGAACATTTAATCGAACCATTGCCATCATTAATCCTGGTAATGATTTATCACAACCTGCAACTCCAACTAGAGCATCGTAACAATGCCCTCTTACTGTTAGTTCGGTTGAATCTGCAATTACATCTCTTGAGATAAGTGAAGATTTCATTCCTTCATGACCCATAGCAATACCGTCTGTAACTGTAATTGTACAAAACTCTCTTGGTGTACCGCCTGATAGACTAACACCTTTTTTAACAGACTGCGCCTGTCTCATTAATGCTATATTACAAGGTGCCGCTTCATTCCATGTAGAAACCACTCCAACAAATGGTTTAGCAACATCTTTTTCAGTTAAATTCATTGCGTAATAAAATGATCTTTGTGGCGCTTTATCCGGTCCTAATGATGTATGCCTACTTGGTAATTTTTTTTTATTAAACTTTGCCATTATAAACTTTTAATAGTTAATGATATTTTTTTAATATCATTTTTTAAATTATTATAGTTAGTTTTTTCCTGATCAACAATATGTTTTGGGGCTCTTTTAACAAAGTCCTTATTATTTAATCGAGAATTAATCTTTTCTATTTCATTTTGGTACTTTTCTTGTTTATTTAATAAATTTTCTTTAATAACTTTTAAATCAACACTTTCCTCAAAATATACTTTAAAAATATCTCCTGAGGCAACAAAGGTCGCAGATGGTTTATTTTGGTCTTTATCTAAAAAGCTATTAATTCTTCCTAGTTTCTTTAAAACTACATCGTTATGTTTAAAGAAAACTTTATTTTTATCATTTATTTTACTTAAAGATATATCTACAAATGAACCAGGGCTAACATTGAGTTCATTCTTAAATGACCTAATTTGAGAGATTATATTAATAATTTTTTCAACCTCTTTAAAATCTTTATCCTTTTTTGATTTGCCCGAAACCCAATTTGTCAACATTAAGTAGTTTTTTTTTGAATTATCTAATTTGTTTTTAAGCCATATTTCCTCAGTAACAAAAGGTATAAATGGATGCATTAATATTAAGATTTCTCTAAAAATATAACTTGATACCTCTCTAATTTCCTTAATAGATTTTGTATCATTTGAATAAAGAATAGTTTTTGTAAGTTCTAAATACCAGTCACAATAAGAATGCCAAACAAATTGATAAGAATATCTTGCTGCTTCATCAAAACGATAATCTTTAATACTTTTTTCAATTTTTTCTTTGGTTTCAATTAGTTCTGCATATATCCATTTATTAATATTAATGGAAATTTTCGGTTTTTTATGTGCATTTTTAAATAAACATTTGTTTTGAATTAGAAAATTATTTGCATTCCATAGTTTATTAAGGAAATTCCTATAACCTTTAACTCGATCTTCGGAAAGTTTAACATCGCGTCCTGGAGATGCCATTGATAATAAGGTAAATCTTAAGGCATCAGCGCTATACTTTTCTATAAGCTCTAAAGGATCAATTACATTACCTTTAGACTTAGACATTTTTTGTCCTTTTTCATCTCTTACTAAGGCATGTACATAAATATCTTTAAACGGTTCTTTATTAAGAAATTCCATACCAAACATAATCATACGAGCGACCCAAAAAAAAATAATATCAAAACCAGTTACTAATACAGATGTAGGATAAAATTTTTTGATATAATCACTCTTTGCTGGCCAGCCTAATGTAGCAAAGGCCCACAAACCAGATGAAAACCATGTATCTAAAACATCTGGATCACGGTATAATTTAACATCTTTTTTATAAAACTTTTTTGCATTTTGTTTTGCTTCTTTTTCTGTTTTTGCAACAAATATTTTTTTATCTGGTCCATACCAAGCAGGAATTTGATGACCCCACCATAATTGTCTTGAAATACACCAAGGTTCAATATTGTTCATCCATTGAAAATATGTTTTTGACCAGTTTACTGGATAAAATTTAGTTTTTTTTGTTTTAACAATTTTCTTTGCTTTTATAGAAAGTTTTTTTGCATCGGCAAACCATTGTTCTGTTAAATATGGTTCAATTATAGAATTCGATCTATCACCGTAAGGAACTTTATTTTTAATATTTTCTTCCTTAACTAATAATTGTTTATCTCTTAAAACATTAAGTATTTTTTTTCTTGCATCAAATCTATCTAAACCAACAAACTCATCAGGGGCATTTTTGTTAATTTTACCCTCATCAGTAAACACATTTAATATCTCAAGTTTGTTTCTAAGGCCTACTTCATAATCATTAAAATCATGTGCAGGAGTTATTTTAACTGCACCTGATCCTTGTTCAGGATCAGCATAATCATCAGTAATAATTTTAATTTTTCTACCAACCAAAGGTAATATGATATTTTTTCCAACTAAATTTTTGTATCTTTTGTCTTTTTTATTTACAGCTACAGCTGTATCACCCAACATAGTCTCTGGTCTTGTTGTGGCGATTGTAATTGTGTCAATGGAATTTTCGATAGGATATTTAATATAATATAATTTAGAATTTACTTCTCTTTGATCTACTTCTAAATCTGAAATAGCAGTTTTTAATACAGTATCCCAATTAACTAATTTTTCTGATTTATAAATTATTTTTTTTTTATACAAATCTACAAAAACTTTAATAACAGATTCTGAGAGATTTTTATCCATTGTAAAAGCATTTCTTGACCAGTCACATGAGCAACCTAATTTTTTAAGTTGATTTATTATTATTCCACCATACTCGTTTTTCCACTCCCAAACTTTCTCTATAAATTTTTCTCTTCCAAGATCGGTTTTATTAATATTTTCACTTGCAAGTTTTTTCTCTACAAGTGCCTGTGTTGCAATTCCAGCATGATCAGTTCCTGGTTGCCATAAAGTTTCGAAATTATTCATTCTATGATATCGAGTTAATAAATCTTGAATTGAATTGTTTAAAGCATGACCCATATGTAAACTTCCAGTAACATTTGGAGGAGGTATTACTATTGAGAATTTTTTTTTATTTTTTTTGGGTTTAAAAAGGTTATTTTTTTCCCAATATGAATAGATTTTGTTTTCAACTATTGAATGATTGTATTTTTCAGAACTCATAACCTATTAAGTTTATAAATTAATCATCTGAATAAACAATAATGAAATTGTAGCGAATATTTATAGACTAATTCAAAAAAACAATTATATAAACATAAATCAAATTAGTTTATTATCTAATTGAACGGCAACGTGGCGGAATGGTTACGCAGAGGATTGCAAATCCTTGTATCCCGGTTCGATTCCGGGCGTTGCCTCCAAAAAAAACTGTTGTGTTCAATCTAAAAAAAAGTAAGTTCTGTTTTTACATTCCTCGGTAGCTCAGTTGGTAGAGCAGTTGACTGTTAATCAATTGGTCGCAGGTTCGAGTCCTGCCCGAGGAGCCAAAATTAACCAACCTTATTTATTGGTACCTGAATAGTTTGAATGTTTTTGTTAAATTTAATTTTTTGGTCACTATTCAATTCAGAATAAAGTTTTACTAAAAAATTATAATTTACATTCATATGTCCCTCTTTAGATTTTTCAATATTTATTGAATATTCTGAAAAGTCTTCATAAAAATAATTTATTGGCACTTTAAGATAGTTTGATAATTGAAGAAGTCTTATCGAACTAACTCCATTTGTACCTTTTTCATATTTTTGAATTTGTTGAAATGTCACATTAATTGCTTTAGCAACTTTTGTTTGTGTTAAGCCTAAAGCTAATCTTCTTAGTTTTAACTTGTTTCCCAAGTGTTTATTGAAATTATCCTCCATTAAGACCCCTCTTAATTAATATATTATTTTTATATTCAATATAATTTAACGATAGAGTGCAAGACAAAAATGACGTTAAAAAAAAAATTATTTTCCTTATTTTATGGCTTGACAAGGCATTTTAAGCCCTTTTTTTGTTTTAAAAATAAGACCTTTTTTTCGAGCTTTATTATAAAATTTGGCTTAAAAATAATTTTGTTCTTTCACTTTTGGGGTTAGCAAAAAAATCTTTTGTATTTGCTTTTTCTATTATCATACCCTCGTCCATAAAAATTACCTCGTCTGCTACTTCTTTTGCAAATCCCATTTCGTGTGTCACAACTATCATAGTCATACCTTGTTTTGCTAAATTAACCATTGCATCTAATACTTCTTTTATCATTTCAGGATCTAATGCAGAAGTTGGTTCGTCGAAAAGCATTATTTTGGGTTGCATGCAAAGCGCTCTAGCAATTGCACATCTCTGTTGCTGTCCACCAGATAATTGGCCTGGAAATTTTTGAGCTTGATCTGAAATCTGCACTTGTTCAAGTTGTTTCATTGCAAGATCTTCAGCTTCTTTTTTAGGCATTTTTTTTACCCAAATAGGAGCTAACGTACAATTATCTAAAATTGAAAGATGTGGAAAAAGGTTAAATTGTTGAAATACCATTCCCACTTCTGCTCTTACTTGTTCTATATTTTTTGTGTTTTCATTTAACTCAGTTCCATCAACAATTATAGAACCTTTTTGGTGTTCCTCTAATCTATTTACACATCTAATTAATGTAGATTTTCCTGAACCGGACGGGCCACAAACAACAATTTTTTTATTTTTTTCAACTGATAAATTGATATCTTTTAAAACTTGAAAATCTCCAAACCATTTATTCATATTTTCTATTTTAATAATTGGATCAGACATCTTATCTTTCTGTTTTGTATTTAATTTCTAAATTATAACTGTATTTACTCATAGCATAACAAATAATCCAGAAAATTATAGCAGCAAAAACATAACCTTCCATTGCAAATCCAAGCCATTTTGGATTGGTTTTAGCTAAACCTAGCATTCCAGCAATTTCCATTAAACCAACTACAAATATTAATGGTGTATCTTTAACTAATGCTAAAAAAGTATTTGCTATTCCAGGTATAACCAACTTTAGAGCTTGCGGTAAAATAACAAATATATGCATTTTCCAATATCCCATACCAAGAGATTTTGCTGCATCGTATTGACCTCTGGGTAAAGCTTGCAAACCACCTCTTATCACTTCAGCAACATAAGCAGCTTCAAATAAGGATATCGCAATAATAACTCTGACAAGTTTATCCATAAAAAAATCTTCAGGTAAAAACATAGGAAACATTACTGACGACATAAATAATACAGTTATAAGAGGCACCCCTCTCCAGAATTCTATAAAACCTACAGAAAAATATTTGATTGTGGGCAAGCTAGATCTTCTTCCTAATGCTAAAAGCATACCAATTGGAAAACAAAAAATAAGGCAAAAGAACGATACAATAAATGTTAAGGATAAACCTCCCCAAGCACCAGTTTCGACCCACTCTAGACCAAAAGCTCCACCTGATATCAAATAATAAATTAATATATATGCAATTATTGGGTAGATAATAACATAATATAAGGTTAGAAATTTTTTTAATTTTTCACCAGCAAAATAACCAACAAAAGCAAGTGCTACTAAGATTATAAAAGAAACATTAATTCTCCATTGTAATTCATTTGGGTACATTCCGTACATAAATCTTCTAAACCAAACCTTTATATAAGTCCAACAAGCGCCGGTACCAGTGCAAGCATCTTTTGTATCCCCTGAAATATTGGCATCAAAAATAAACCAACTCAAAGCCGGTGGTGCTGCCAAAATAATCATAAAAATTATTAAAAGTGTTAATAGTCCATTAAAGTTATTTGTATTAATATTTTTGTTAAGAAGATCTAAATATTTAATACCAGAAAATTCTATTCTTACTAAATGCAAACCTATCAATCCAAATAATAGAGGTAAAAACAAACTTAAAGTTTCTGGTAAAAAATTAGTTGCGTTAATTTTAAAAAAAGAGCTTAAAAAAACGTCTAATATACTTATAATTATTAAAATAGATCCGGTATAAAGATATATATTTAAATTGTTTTTATCTGGCTTTAAAAAATTTAATTTGTTCATTATTTTTCTTTTATTGCTATTTTTTTATTATACCAATTCATTAAAACTGAAATTGATAAACTGATTGATAAATATGTAAGCATAGTTATTGAAACAATTTCTATTGCTCTACCTGTTTGCATTAAAGCTGTTCCTGCAAAAACCAGAACTAGATCTGGGTATGCTATTGCTGCAGCTAGTGAAGAGTTTTTTGTTAAGTTTAAGTATTGATTTGTTGTTGGAGGAATTATTATCCTTAATGCTTGGGGCATTATCACTAACTTTAAAACTTGTCTTGGTGTTAAACCAATAGATGCTGCAGCTTCTTTTTGACCTTTGCTAACGCCCTGTATGCCTGCTCTTACACACTCTGCAATGAAAGTTGCTGTATATAAAGATAATGCTAAAACTAAAGCTATTAACTCAGGAGGCAAGCTTAAAGCAGGTTCAAAAATAAATCCTGTTGCAGATAATTGTTTAAGTACTGGAGTTTTAATTTCAAGATTAACACCTCCAATAACAAATGATAGTAAAGGCAATAATATCAATAAACCTAATGATATATATAATACTGGTAATTGTTTACCCTCGTTTTCTTGAATTTTTTTTGCATAACTTCTAATTATAACTATAGAAATAATTGCTGCTAAAATTGAATATAAAAATACATCTAAATTATTCCAAACAAATAAAGGTACGTAGTAACCCTTAATTGTCATATATGTGGATCCAAACCATGCTTCAGCATCTTGAGGTAAAGGTAAGGCTCTTAAGGCCGCAAAATACCAAAAAAATATTTGTAAAAGTAAAGGTATATTTCTAAAAAATTCTACATAAAAAGCTGCTGTATTTTTTATTAAGTAATTTGGAGATAGTCTTGCAATACCAACAATAACACCAATTATTGTACTTAAAATAATTCCTATAAACGATACTAACAAAGTGTTTAATAGACCTACAAGGTAGGCTCTAGCGTATGAATGTGATCCATCATATTCTATCAATGAAAATTGCACATCGAATGAGGACTCTTGTTTTAAAAAACCATAGCCAAACTCAATACCTCTATTATCCATATTAATTTGGGCATTGTATGTAAAAAAACCAAATACAAGTATAATTGCAAAAAGTGTTATTAACTGAGGAATGAGTTTTTTAACTGTATTATTCATAAAAATCGATAATAAAAAAAAGGGCTAGATAAATCTAGCCCTTTTTAAAGTTTATTACGATAAAATTATCTTGCAGGTGGTACGTAAAGTATTCCGCCTTTAGTCCATAATTGGTTAGGACCTCTATCAGGTAAAATACCAGTATCAGCTATATTTCTCTTATAGCTTTCACCGTAGTTTCCTACTTGTTTGATAATTCTTAAGTTCCACTCATTGTCTAAACCGAAAGCAGCGCCTAATTCTCCTTCAGCACCAACAAGTCTTTTAATAGCTGGATTTTCTGAAGTTTTCATAGAGTCTGCATTAGCCGAAGTAATACCATATTCTTCTGCTTCGATCATAGTGTTCAAAGACCAACGAACAATATCTTCCCAAACTGAGTCACCTTGTCTAACAACAGGGCCTAAAGGCTCTTTTGAGATAGTTTCCGGTAAAACAATATGTTCGTCTGGGTTTTTCATTTTAGTTCTTTGCGCAGCTAGACCTGACTTATCAGTTGTATAAGTATCACATCTTCCATTATCATAAGCCGCAACAACTTCATCGGCTTTTTCAAACGCTACTGGTTCATACGAAATTCCTCTAGAATTGAAGAAGTCTCTCATATTAAGCTCTGTAGTTGTACCAATGTTTGTACAAGCAGAAATTCCATTTTTGAATTGATTCACAGAAGTAATTCCTGAGCTTTTTCTAACCATAAAGCCTTGACCATCATAGAAATTCACACCTACAAATGTAAGACCTATGTCAGCATCTCTAGAAAGTGTCCAAGTCGTGTTTCTAGATAAGATATCAATCTCACCAGAAGTTAAAGCTGTAAATCTCTCTTTAGCACTTAGCGGAGTGAACTTAACTTTGTTCGCATCGCCTAATACAGCAGCAGCAACAGCCCTACATACATCAACGTCTACTCCTGTCCAATTTCCTGATGCATCAGCATTAGAAAATCCAGGTAGACCTTGAGATACACCACATCTTACAAAACCTTTCTTTTGAGTGTTTTTAAGAGTTTTTGACTTTTTTGCTGCCATTGTTTCTGTTGTAAATGCAAACATAACTGCAACAACTGCAACTAAAGAAGTCAATTGTTTTAAGTATTTAAACATATATCCCCTTTATATTTATATTTATTTGTTAACAAATAATTCAAAATAACTTTTGAATATTCTTAATTTAAGCATGATATATTTTTTGCTGCAAGTGAAAATAACAACAATATTTATGTATTTTTGACGATTTAATGGCGCGCTCTGGAGGATTCGAACCTCCGACCTGCGGTTTAGAAAACCGATGCTCTATCCAGCTGAGCTAAGAGCGCAAATAAATATATTTAAATTTATAGTACTTATTTAATTTTTAAAAAGGAATTTTTTTAAAATAATTAATACAGTTAATAATTCAACTCTACCGATAATCATGAATATTATAAGAAAATGTTTAATTATAAACTGTAAATTTTGAAAATTAAACTCCTCAACACCATACAAAGACGAGTTCACAGTATTCATTAAAGTAAGTATTGAGACTTTAAAGGAATTCTCAAAAGAAATACCAAAGAATGTCAAAAAAGAAGACAACATGAACAAAGAAATAATAAAAATTAAAACTGATAAAAAATACTTATTTATAATAATTCTATCAAAATTAATTTCGGAAAAAGGTTCTTTGTTAACAGAAACATTTTTGGGTCTGACGTGCGAAATTAAGTTCTGTAAAGAAAATTTAAATAATATATATAATTTTAAAAACCTAATACCTGAACTGGTAGAGAAAAAAGATCCACCAATAATGACTAAGATTAAAAAGATAAAGGTTAAATGATTGGTGGTCTTATTTAAGGAGTATCCTGTATTAGAAATACTGCTAATTATAGAAAAAAATAACTTACTAAAGTCATTTTCAAAATTTAAGAACGAAAAGAATATAATTATTATAAAAAGTAAATAAAAAAACAAATAAATGTCTTCATGAAAAAAATTAATATTTTTATTTCTTACGTAAAATAAATTATAAGTTAAAAAGATACTAAAAAAGGAGACTAACATTAAAAAAGAAAATACTACTTCTTTAGTATTTGAATCTAATATCAAAGAAAGATTGTTGAAAGGCAAAAAACCTCCAGAGGATATTAAAGACATTGATAAATTAAAAGAGTTGAATGTTCGGAAATCAAAAAATTTTAGAATAATAAAAATGAAAAAAGTTAATATTGAATAAAGAATTATTATTTTAATGGATTGTTTAAGTGTTTCGGATATATCAAAAGATATAAAATTGGTTAAAGATTTCTTTAAATTATTATCAAAAATATCAATAAGCAGAATTATTGAAATTAAAAAATATAAACCACCTAACCATTGAATTGATGATCTCCATAAAATTAAACTTTGATCTAAATGTTTAATATTCTCAAAAATTGAAAAACCTGTTGATGTAAATCCAGAAACTGTTTCAAAATATGAGTCTAAAAATGTAATATTGTGAATACTAAAAAAAAAAGGAATTGAAAGTATCAAAGGTAGAAAAAAATAACCAAAAATAACTGTTAAAATTTTATGATAAATGGTTATTTTTAAGTTAATTTTTCTTTTTATCAAAAAAAATATAGTTAATAGTAAAGATACTAATAAAGAATAAACATAATTATCTATACTTAAATACAAGTTAAAATAATAAGAATAAATAATATTAAAAAAAGACAAAATAGAAATTAATAAAGTAAAAATTCCTAAATAAAAAAAACTAAAATAGTTCATTAAAATTTATGCAGAGCTAATCCTAAACATGCTCTCTACTAAAGATAATTGATTTATCTTTGCAAGAAAAACAACAATATCTTTTTTTTTAAAAACAAAGTTGGATCTAGGAATTATAATTTCGCTACCTCTTAAAATTGCTCCAATTCTTATTTCATCAGGCAAATTGGAATTTTTTAACTCTTTGTTGATTAACTCTGATGTTTCTATTATCTCGGCCTCGATGACTTCATACTCTCCGTTTAAAATGCTGTAAGCATTTTCAATAGATCCTTTATGAACGTGCTTCAATATACTTGATACAGTATTCATTCTTGGATCAATCAAATCGTCAATTTTTAGCGAGGATTGTAATAATGAATAGTTTGGTTTATTAATTAATGCCATTGTCCTTTTATCTTTTGAAAATTTTTCTACCAGTACACTTACCATTAAATTATCTTCGTCGTCGTTAGTCAGTGCGAGAACAGTCTCAACTTCGTTTAAGTTTGCTTCAGTTAAAACATCTTCATCGAGCCCATTTCCATTAATTATTATTGTATTATTCAATTCTTTTGCAATTTGTTCAGCTCTATCTTTATCTTTTTCTATAATTTTAATTCTTGCATCTTCTAAGGAATTTTCAATATTTTTTGCTAAATTAAATCCAATATTGCCCCCACCAATAATTAATATTTTATTTGAAATTTTTTCATTATGACCAAATGCTGAAAGAGTTTGTTGCATTTGTACTGAATTAATAACAACGTAAGTTTTGTCATTTTCTTTAATTACGTCATTTTTTTTTAAAATTACAAATTTTTCTTTTCTGATAACACCAAGAATATGAGCTTCAAGTTTGGGAAATTTTTTTGTTAGCTCATTAAGTTTGATATTTATAAGAGGACAGTTTTTTTCGACGTTAATTTCTAATAGTCTTATTTTACCATTAGCAAATATAACATTATCTAAAGCTCCAGGAGCTTCAAGTTTTCTTTGAATTGACTGGGCAATCTCTATTTCAGGAGATATGATTACATCAATTGGTAGATTATCCTTGCTATAAACTTTTGAAAATTTTGGATTTAAATAATCCTGGGATCTTATTCTAGAGATTTTTTTAGGAATTCCAAAAACTGTATATGCAATTTGGCAAATTAACATATTAATTTCATCATTTCTTGTTACAGCAATGATCATATCTGCGTTTTCTGCGTCTGCTTTTTCTAATATTGAAGGATAGGTGGCCTTTCCTACAATGCCTTTTACATCCAAAGAATCGTTAATTTTCTGAATGTCTTCGCTTGATTGATCTATAACTGTAATAGAATGATTTTGTTCACTCAACAATTTAGCTATAGTAAAACCAACCCTCCCTGCACCACAAATAATAATATTCATTTAATTCAAATCTTTTACGCCTAATCCTTTTAATTTTCTATGCAATGCGGATCTTTCCATGCCAACAAATTCTGCTGTTTTTGATATATTGCCACCAAACTTTTTTAGCTGAGAGGTAAGGTACTCTTTTTCAAATTTTTCTCTAGCTTCTTTAAGAGGGACAGATAATGAATTTTCAACTTTATAAGTCTCTTCATTTGGATTTTTTAGCGACTCTTTAATTATACTAGATACTTTTTCATTGCTATCAGGACCTAAAATTGCAATTCTTTCTATCAAGTTTCTTAATTCTCTTACATTGCCAGGCCAATCGTAGTTTATTAAGTAGTGATTATCAGTATCTATGTTAAATTTTTTTATATTATAACTATGCGCAATTTTTTCTGAAAAATATTTTATTAATAATGGAATATCCTCTACTCTATTTTTTAAAAGATCAATATTTATTTGAAAAACATTAAGTCTATGAAATAAGTCTTCTCTAAAATTGCCAATCTTGATTTCATTAATTATATTTTTGCTAGATGAACAAATAATTCTTACGTTAACTTTTATATCATGATCCCCATTGATTCTTTTAAATTTTTGATCAATTAAAACTCGTAGAATTTTAGATTGTGTTTCTAATGGTATCTCAGAAACTTCATCAATTAATAACACACCTCCTGAAGCCTTTTCTAGCGCTCCATAGGATATTGATCCATTATTTTTTTCTTCACCAAATAACTCTTGTTCATATTTTTTTACATCTAGCAATGCTCCATTTAAAATCACAAAAGGTTCATTTGAGCGTTTCGACATCATGTGTATCTTTCTGGCAATCAACTCCTTACCTGATCCTGTGGGCCCGTTTATAAATATTCTACTTTCTGAATTTGAAAGCTTAATAATTTGATCTCTTATTTTTTCCATATTCGAACTTGATCCTATCAATTCAAAAGAATGAAAAAGTTTAGTAGACAATTCTTTGTTTTGATTTTTAAGTTTAAAATTTTCAACAGCTCTTTTAACAAAATTCAATAATCTTTCCTGATCAAAAGGCTTCTGAATAAACTCGAAAGCGCCAGATTTTAATGACTTAACGGCCATCTCTATATTTGCATGCCCTGATATTATTATTACCGGAATGTCTTTATTTTTATTTTTGATATGCGATAGTAATTCGATACCATCATTATCACCTTTATCAAGTTTGACATCAATTATAGCAACATCCGGTAATTTTTTATCGATTTCTGTTAAAGCTTGATTATAATTTGCCGCGACTCGTGTTTTATATCCTTCCTCAGAAATAAGATCTTGTAAAATATTTCTTATATCTGGATTGTCATCAATAATAAGTATTTCCGTTGCCATCTTTTGAAAAATCTATAACTACTTTTGCGCCTTCTTTTTGTTTGATAAAATTAATTTTACTATTATGGTCATTTATTATTTTATTAACTATTGACAATCCAAGACCTGTTCCTTTTTTTTTTGTTGTATAATATGGTTTTAAAATATTATTTAAATTTTCGTCTGAAAACCCAATTCCATTATCAGTTATAATGAGAGTTATATAATCATTTTTATTCTCAATTACTATATCAATTTTCTTTAATAAATTGGGGTTTTTAGACGCTCTTTCCTGAGTGCTTTCAATAGAATTTTTTACGAGATTAAAAAAAACCCTACTTATCTGCTCACTATCACAAATCAGAAAATATTCATTTTGATCATTTTTTAAATTAATTTTTACAGTATTGTCAATTTCATTTAGCAGAAAAATATTATCTTTAACAATATTTATCAAATTATTTTTTTTAAATATTGGTTTGGGCATTCGAGCAAAATCAGAAAATTCATTAACTAAACTTTCAATTTGATCGATTTGTTTATGAATAGTTTTTAAATGATTATTAAAACTATCTTTATCATTTGAATCTATCAAAGAAGAGTATTTGTTTTTAAGTCTATCTATTGTTAATTGGATAGGTGTAAGCGGATTTTTTATTTCATGTGCTAATTTTCTAGCAATTGTACTCCATGCTTCATGTCTTCCTTGTAAAAGAAGTTTTTCCTGTTGTTCTCTTAGTTGATCTATCATAAAATTAAAATTCTTATTTAAAGTTTCTAACTCTTTGTCAGTTTGAATTTCTGGAACTTTAGTATCAAGATTTCCTTGTCCTATTTTGTAAGAAGCAAAAATTAAATTTGATATTGAACTAAAAAATCTAGATGAAAATTTAATCGCTATAGAAATTGATAAAAACAATAGCAATGAAACAATTACTATATATATAAGTATGAAAGATATTTTAATTCCAGTTCTTTCGTCTTCAACTCTGTAATAAAAATTTATAGCTTCTTCAGACTCAGTTAAATAATTTGATATTTCTTCATCCAAAAATTTAATCACATAAACATACGTATCAATATAGGCTGTTAATTTTTGAATAGCTGCAGATTTATTTTCAAAAGCATTAATTATTTTTAATGGCCTCTCATCATTAAATACCATCTCTAAAGCTTTTTTATTTGGCGGTGTAAAATCTTGATTAGATTGATTTGTTGACATTATTAAGTTGCCAGAGCTATCTATTAAATGTATTTCGTCAACATCTCTTATATATTTTTGTGTTGTTAAAAAATTTTTAAATCTTGATGGGTTATTATAAAAAATACTTATATTTTTATTAAGATCCAACGATATTAATACTATATCAGACTCGATTTTATTTCTTATATCTTCAACATAATTTTTTGCAATTTCGTATGAATTATTAACTGCTAAAGTTATTTTTTTATCAAAATATTTTTCTAGAGCAAAAGAAAAAAGAAACAAAGAAAATACAGAAATAAGTATAGAGGGTATTAGAGTGAATAAGGAGAAAAAAGTAATATATTTTTTATTAGCTTTTGAGCCGTCCACGTTGATGTCTACTTTTAAAGAATTTTTTATTTCTAAAAAAATTAGTATAAAAAAAATTACTAATAAAATAATATTCGATGTTAATAATAATTGCAGATTAGTCTGATTAAGCTGTAAAAAGCTTTTATTAATAAACGTCAAAAACGTTAAAAATCCAAGAGATAATGTGACTATAAAAATCACACATATGAATATATTTTTTTTGATAAAATCTATCATTATGCAATAAATAAACTAAATATATAATTTATACATGAGTAATTGTTTTATAATACTTGCGGCTGGAGAAAGTAAAAGGTTTAAATCCATCATTCCCAAACCATTTGTTCATTATAAGGGGAAACTTGTAATTCAACATTCAATTGATAAAGCTCAAAAAAGTAAAAAAATAAAGAAAATTGTACTTGTTATTAATAAAAAACATAAGAGGTATATAAAATCTCTTAGTTCAAAAAAATTAAAAATTATTAATGGTGGCAAAACAAGGGCTGATTCAGCATATAGATCCTTAAACGCAATAAAAAAAGATAATTTTAAAAATGTTTTTATACACGATGCTGCAAGGCCAAATTTCTCTTTAAAATTACTGGAAAAACTAATTAAAGAAGCAAAAAAAAATAAATGTGTTGTACCAACTCTCAAACCAATAGATTCTATAAAATTTAAAAATAAAAACATAATAATAAATTTAAAAAGAAACTATATTCACTTAACGCAAACGCCACAGGCTTTCGATTATAAAGAGTTATTAAAACTACAAAGTAGCAAAAATTTAAAAGTATCTGACGATGTAAGTCTTTTTATTAACGCTAACAAAAAAGTAAAATTTATAAATGGTGAAGATCAAAATAAAAAAATTACAGTTTTTTCAGATGTAAAAGAAAATAATACAATAAAATATGGAATTGGTTTTGATATTCATAGACTGGTAACAGGAAGAAAATTATATTTAGGAGGTGTGATTATAAAATCAAAAGTAGGAACTCTTGGACATTCAGACGGTGATCCGGTTCTGCACGCTATTACCGATGCCATTTTGGGTGCATGTAAAATGGGTGATATAGGTCAAAAGTTTTCTGATAAAAATAAAAAGTACAAAAACATAAGATCATCTATACTTTTAAAAAAAATTATAGATGAAGTTAAACAAAAAAAATATTTTATAAATTATTTAGATATAAATATTATTACCGAAACACCAAAAATATCAAAATATAAAAATAAAATAATAAAATCTATTGCAAAGATTTGCGAGATATCAACAACAAATATAAATATAAAAGGAAAAACAACTGAAAAGTTAGGCTTGATAGGTAAAGAAAAAGCTATTGCTTGTGAGGTAATAACTTCAGTTACAAAATATGTTTAACAAATTTAATTTTTTATTTGTTACACTTTTTGGTATTGGAAAAATAAGTAAAATACCAGGCAGTATTGCATCTTTAATAACTGTTGTTTTATTATTTTTTTTGTTTCATGTTTTAAATATTTCACCAGATGTAATTCTAACAATAATTGTTATAATTTTTTTTTTAGCCCTTTACTCTGTAAATATCTTTATAAAAAATTTAGAAAATAAAGATCCTAAAGAGATAGTGATTGATGAATTTATTGGTCAATCAATACCTTTGTGTCTTTATGAGATGGCTCATCAAGGGGAAAAAGAAGGTGGAGAAATTTTAACTTTTTATTTTATAATGTTTATTTTGTTCAGAATATTTGATATCACCAAACCTTATCCTGTTAACTACTATGACAAAAACTTTAAGAATAGTTTTGGTGTAATTATGGATGATGTTGTGGCTGGATTGTATGTCGTAGCTGTTTTAGTTTTATATATGGTTGTTACATCATGAAAAAACTATCTTACAAAATAGTAAAATTATTAAGAAAAAATCGACAAAAAATATCTTTTGCAGAATCCTGTACTGGTGGTCTACTAGCAAGTTCTATTACTTCGATAAGTGGTTCATCTAAAGTTTTTACACTTGGATTAGTAACCTATTCAAATGAGTCAAAAATTAAAATACTTAAAATTCCTAAAAAAATATTAATTAAATACGGTGCTGTTAGCTATCAAACTTGTTTATATATGGTTAAAAATTTAAATAAAATTTTTAAAACAAGTATTTCAGTTTCGATTACAGGAATTGCTGGACCAAAAGGTGGTACCAAAAAAAAACCGGTCGGTTTGGTGTTTATTGGTGTTAAAAAACATAATAAAACATTGGTTAAAAAGTTTATATTTAAAAATAAGAAAAGATCTTCAATTCAAAGAAATACAGTTAATAAAGCCTTAAATTTAATCTTATGTTTTATTAAATAGATCCTCGGCCCTTTTTTGAAAGGCATCAGCAATTTTATGCAAACCAAATTTAAAAGATTTTGTCATCACAATATTTAAAAAATGATTTTTTAATTCAAAATCAACCTCAAATAAGATCTCTGTAACTTTTTCTTTCTTTGTGAATTGCCACTTGTTATTTAAGTACTTAAGAGGACCATCAAGATTAGTTACAAGAATTGTATCTTCTTTTTTATTAAATTTAACATCACTTTTATAAGTATCTTTAAAGGGCCCTTTTCCAATAGTCAAATCCGCAACAATTAATACAAGGTCACCTTGTTTTTTTTTTGAGTATACTTTTGAATCCAGGCAAAATGGAACAAATTCTGGATATTTATCTATATCAAGAACTAAATTAATTAACTGTTCTTTAGAACAATCAATTAATCTCTTTACCGATGCTTTGGGCATTAGTTTGATTCATTCTTTTTTTTTTAAGTTTAGCAAAATCTTCATCTGCATGATAAGAAGATCTTGTTAAAGGAGATGAAGATACTAACAAGAATCCTTTTGATTTAGCAATATTTTCTAATTCCTCAAATTCCTCTGGATTATAATACTTGTCTAAAGGATGATGTTTAGTGGAGGGCTGCAAATATTGTCCTATTGTTAAAAAGTCAACATTAGCAGATTTTAGATCATCCATAACTTGTAAAATTTCATCTTTATTTTCACCTAAACCGACCATCAAACCAGATTTGGTAAAAACTTGATTATCAATTTTTTTTGCATTTTTTAAAAGTTCAAGAGAAGAAAAGTATCTAGAGCCTGGCCTTACCTTTCTATAAAGACCTGGCACTGTTTCAATATTATGATTAAAAACATCTGGTTTAGCTTCTAAAACTTTTGTATAAGCATCTCCTTTTCTTAAAAAATCTGGAGTTAAAACTTCAATGGTTGTATTTGGATTATTTTTTCTGACTTCTATTATTACATCATAAAAATGTTTTGCACCGCCATCACTGAGATCATCTCTATCTACAGATGTTATTACAGCATGTCTTAAATTTAATTTTTTTACCGCATAGGAAATCTTTTTTGGTTCTAGTTCATCAAGGGCATAAGGTTTTCCAGTTGAAACATCACAAAATGCACATGCCCTTGTACAAATTTTCCCCATGATTAAAAAAGTTGCATGCCTCTTGCTCCAACATTCGGCAATATTTGGACAATTGGCTTCCTGGCAAACAGTTTTGAGGTTATGTTGATTTACAATTGTTTTAGTAAAAAAAAACTCTTGGCTATTAATCAGTTTTGACTTTATCCATTTAGGTTTTTTTTTAATTGGATTTATTGGTTTGTTAATTTTTTCTGGGTGTCTAATTCTCGTCATTATTGATTATATAAGTTGTTTCTTTTTTTTTTCCTAGAAAAAATTTGTCACGTATTAGGTAATCTAAATAATCTAAATCTAAATTTTCTGTTAAAAGTGAATTTTTTGTTTCCAATATTTTAATACTAGAAATAAGTTGAGATTCTTTTATTTTAAGACTTTCTAGGTGATTTCTTTTTTTCAGGTTCGAAAAAAGACCTCTCTCTCCTCCCAATAGACTAATTAAAAAATAAAGTATGAGCAAAAATGAAGTAAACAAAAAAAAATTTTTTTTAATTTTATCAAACATTAATAAATCTTATTCATTTCAGCATTTTTTCCTAGTTCTTCCTCTATCCTCAATAATTGATTATATTTTGCTACTCTTTCAGATCTTGCCAAAGATCCTGTTTTAATCTGGCTTGAATTAGTTCCTACAGCTAAATCTGCGATGAAAGTATCTTCGCTATCGCCAGATCTGTGAGATATTATTGTTTCAAAACCAATTGCATGAGCAAACTTAATTACTTCAAGTGTTTCTGAAACTGTGCCAATTTGATTTAATTTTATTAAAATTGCGTTAGAAGAACAATTCAAAAAACCTTTTTTTAATCTTTCAAGATTTGTAACATATAAATCATCGCCTACAATTTGAGTTTTTTTGATAGACTTCATTAGCTTGCTCCAAGCTGACCAGTCATTTTCTGAAAAGGGATCTTCAATTGATTTAATTTTATATTTTTTGATTATTTTAATGTATCTTTTTATTGTTTCATCAATACTCTCAAATTTTTTTGAATGTACAGAATAAAGTCCATTTTTGAGAAGCTCATTAGCTGCAACGTCGAGACAAATCGATACATCTTTTCCATTTTGAAAACCTGCTCTATTTATTGCTTGTACTATTAAATTCAAAGCCTCTTCATTTTTATTTATCATAGGAGCAAATCCACCTTCATCACCCACAGATGTTGATAATTTTCTCTTTTTGATTAAATTTCTTAGATTATTAATAACTAAAAAACAAATTCTAATAGATTCTGAGAAACTTTTTGCCTTATCAGGTCTAATCATAAATTCTTGAATTCTTAATCCATTATTTGCATGTGCCCCACCGTTTATAATATTCATCAAAGGATAAGGTAATTTAAAATTTTTTCTAACTAAAAAAGTTTTATATAAAGGTACTTTTTTTAATTTTGCAGAAAGTTTTTTTGTAGCCATTGAAACAGCCAATATAGCATTAGCACCAAATTTAGTTTTCTGTTTTGTGCCATCAAGATTTATAAGTAAAGAATCAATTTTTTCTTGATTGTGCACATTTTTGTTTTTTAATTTTTTTGAAATTATTTTGTTTATTAATTCAACCGTTTTGAGAACACTTTTTCCCAAATATTTTTTATTACCTTTGTCTCTTTTTTCATAAGCTTCGTATGAACCTGTTGAGGCTCCAGATGGACATATTGATTTTGCACTAATTAAATTTGCATAAACCTCTGCTTCAATTGTTGGATTGCCCCTACTGTCAAATACTTGACGAGCCTTTATTTTAGAAATTTTGTTCATTAGTTTTTTTTAATTAAATTATCTATTTCAACTAATTGATTAATTAAATTTTCAAGTTTATTTAATGGAACCATATTTGGTCCATCAGATGGTGCGTTATCGGGATCTTGATGAGTTTCTAAAAAAACTGCGGCTACGCCAACAGCTACAGCTGCTCTTGAAAGATATTCTACAAATTCTCTTTGACCACCACTCTTTTCACCTAATCCTCCTGGTTGTTGAACTGAATGTGTTGCGTCAAATACAATAGGGTAACCATTTTTTGCCATTATAGGTAATGATCTCATATCTGAGACTAATGTATTGTAACCAAAGCTAGCTCCTCTTTCTGTAACTAAAATATTATTATTTCCTGAATCAGATATTTTTTTTGTAACGTTTACCATGTCCCATGGTGCTAGGAATTGACCTTTTTTTACGTTAATAATTTTATTTGTCTTAGCAGCAGCTATTAGTAAATCTGTTTGTCTGCATAAAAAAGCAGGTATTTGCAAAATATCTGCATGTTTGGCAACAATAGAGCATTGTTCCTCATTATGAATATCAGTCAATACTGGTATGTTTAATTCTTTTTTAATTTTATCAAATACAGGAAGAGACTTTTCTAATCCCGCACCTCTCCTGCCTTTTAAACTAGTCCTATTTGCTTTATCGAAAGAAGTTTTATAGATAAACCCAATTTTAAACTTGTTGGCTACTTCTTTTATTTTTCCAGCCATATCGAGCGCATGTTGTTCGCTTTCAAGCTGACAAGGGCCTGCAATCAAAGTAATCTTGTTCCTATTAGATATCCTTATACCGTTACAATTTACTTCAATATTTTTCATTTATATAATTTTGCAGCCCTGATAAAAGATGAGAATAAAGGATGAGGAGTTAAAGGTCTAGATTTAAATTCAGGATGAAATTGAACTCCTATAAACCATGGGTGATTTTCAAGCTCTATAATTTCAGGTAGCTTACCGTCAGGAGATTCACCTGAAAAAATCATTCCCTTAAGTTCAAATTTATTTTTTAAATTATTATTCACTTCGTATCTATGTCTATGTCTTTCAAAAATAGATTTTGATTTATATATCTTTTGTATCAGTGAATTATGTCTTAATTTAGCTTCGTACAAACCTAATCTCATTGTTCCACCTAAATCTATGTTTGTACCTTTTATTAACTTTCCATCCTTATTCCATTCATTAAGTAATCCAATAATAGGATAACAATTTTTATCCAACTCACTTGATCCTGCGTTCTTTATTTTTAATGAATTTCTTGCAAATTCTATTACTGCCATTTGCATTCCAAAACAAATACCTAAAAAAGGGATTTTATTTTTTCTTGCATATGTTATCGCCGATATTTTTCCTTCAGTACCTCTTTTTCCAAATCCACCAGGTATTAAAATTCCTGATACTTTTTTTAAATCACTTGTAATTTTATTACTTTTCAATTTATCTGATTCTATTCTTACTAAATTTACTTTTACGTTATTTGAAATACCACCATGAATTAAAGCTTCGTCTAAAGACTTGTAAGCATCTTTTAAATTCACATATTTTCCGATTATTGCAATATTTATAGTTCTTTTTTTTTGTAAAACAGATTTAGTTATTTTTTTCCAAGGTTGTAAATTAACTTTTTTTCTTGACTTAAGTTTAAAAAATTTAAGAACTTGTTTGTCTAGTTTTTCATTGTAAAAACTAATTGGTGCTTCGTAGATCGTTCTTACATCAACTGTTTCAATCACATTATCAATTGAAACATTGCAAAATAGTGAGATTTTTTTTCTTTGATCTAAAGGTATTGATTTTTGAGATCTGCAAATAACTATATCTGGTTGTATACCTAGGCTTCTTAATTCTTTTACAGAATGTTGTGTTGGTTTGGTTTTTATTTCATCCGACGATTTTAAAAAAGGAACAAGGGTTAAATGAATAAAAAGACTTTTTCCTATTCCAACGTCATTTGAAAATTGTCTTATAGCTTCTAGAAATGGTAAACTTTCTATATCTCCAACTGTCCCACCTATTTCGCAAATAACAAAATCCTCATTGGTAATATCGCCTTTGATAAATTCTTTAATTCTATCTGTTACATGAGGAATTACTTGAACAGTCTTTCCTAAATATTTACCCTTACGTTCTTTTTTTATAATATCGCTATAAATTTTTCCAGTAGTGATATTGTCTGATTTTTTTGCAGAAATATTTGTAAACCTTTCGTAATGTCCAAGATCTAGATCAGTTTCAGCTCCATCATCTGTTACAAAAACTTCTCCGTGTTGAAATGGACTCATTGTTCCCGGATCAACATTTAAGTATGGATCCATTTTTCTAACTCTTACTTTAAAACCTTGTGATTTTAAAAGATACGCAAGAGATGCTGAGGATAAACCTTTTCCAAGTGATGAGACCACGCCGCCAGTGACAAATATATATCGCGCCATGGAATTATGTTATAGCGGATATATTTAAATTTGAAAACTATTAATTATTATTTTCAGGAATTTCAGGCTGATCCTCGTTATTTTCTTCAATTTTATCAATTACAGAGGTTGAGTCTATTATTCCTTCCCTTGAGATAATTGTCAAACTTAGGCTGCAAATGATAAATAAAGTTGCGACTATGGCCGTAGCTTTTGTAAAAAAATCACCTGCAGATCTAGAAAACATATAACTTTCTTGAGAAACACCTATCCCTAAAGCTCCACCTTCCGATTTTTGGATTAAAACAAGAATAACTAAAATAATCGCAAAAATGATATTAAGAACTAATAAAATATTTTCCATATACCTTAATTAATTGTTTTTTTAACTATATCAATAAATTTCTTTGCTTTTTGTGATGCACCACCAACTAAAAAACCATCAATAGAACTTATAGAAGCTAAGTTTTTAACATTTTTATCGTTAACAGAACCTCCATACAAAACTTTTGGATTTTTAATTTTAAAATTGTTTTTTAAAATATTTTTTATAAAAATTATATCTTTTTCAAGATCTTTTATTTTAGGGATTACTCCCGTACCTATTGACCAAACTGGTTCATAGGCAATTAAAATTTTATTTAAAAACCTTATTTTTGATAAACCTTTTAAAAGTTGTGTCTTTAAGACTTTTCTAGTCATATTTTTTTTTTTTTCAGATAAACTTTCACCAATACAAAAAATTATATTTAAATTACATTTTGAACATGATTTAATTTTTTTATTTATTAAATTATCATTTTCACCTTCAAGTCTGTTTTCTGAATGACCAATAATTACGTACTTACAACCAATTTTTTTAATCATAGTTGGGCTTATGGACCCTGTATATGGACCATTGTAAAGCTCAAAATGACAGTTTTGAGCTCCAAGTTCAATTTTTGTTTTATTAATTTTTTTACTAAAAGAGTCTAAAAGTGTATATGGTGGACAATAAACTATCTTGAATTTTTTTTTTATGTTTATTTTTGAAAATCTAATAACTTTTTTCATTGAATTTAGTGATTTTAAATCACCGTACATTTTCCAATTTGCTATAAAATACATATATTTATTTGTCATAATGAAAATTTTAATCTATAGGTTTGTGTTTTATAGATCAATAAATTAAAAAACTATAATGTTAAGCAATATAAGAAAATTCTCTAAAACCTTTCTTGCAAAAATAATCCTAATAATAATGGTTATACCATTTGTGCTATGGGGTATGGGTGGTGTATTTAACTCTGGAAATTCAAATAACCTTGTGAAAATAAATAATACAAATATATCAACTCAAGATTTTATGAATTTTTTAAATAGTATGAATCTTGATCAAAATACAATACGAGATAACTTGGATCAGAATATTATTGAGGAGCTTACTTCTAATTTAGTATCAAAAAAAATATTAGAAATTGAAATAAAAAATTTAAATTTGTCAGTTTCAGAGGAAGCTTTAGCTAACAGTATTATGAAAAATCCAAGTTTTCAAGATGATGGAATATTTTCAAGAACTAAATATGAAAAATTTTTGTTAAGCAGCAATACAACTGCTTCAGAGTTTGAAATGAGTTTAAAAGATAACGAATTACAGAAAAAATTTTTTTATTATATTGGCGGGGGTATTAAATCTCCTTTTTTTATAACAAATAAAATTTTTAAAGATGAACAAAATGAGATATTTTTAAATTATATAGATTTAGATAAAGCATATATAAAAAAAGAAAATATAGACGATGTTAGTATTAAAAATTTTATTGATGAAAACTCCAAAAATCTAGAAGAAGAATATATCGATTTCACATATATAAAAATTACGCCAAAAGAATTAATCGGTTCAGAAGAATACAATGAAACCTTTTTTGAAAAAATAGATCAAATTGAAAATGAAGTATTAAATGATAAACAAATATCTCAAATAGCAAATGATTATAACCTTCAACTTATTAGTAGAAAAAATTTTATAACAGACTCAGAAACTGAACCAATAGAAAAAAAAATTTATGATTCTAGAAATATAAAAAAAGAGATTTTTGATGATGGAAATTTTTATGTATTATATCAAATTGAAAAAATTGAAAAAGTATTACCAAAAATTACTGACCAAAAATTTAGAAATAAAATAGTTGATATACTTTATCAAAAAAATAAATTTGAATTTAATAAAAATATTTTAGACCAAATTTCCAAAAATAAATTTACTCAAGAAAATTTTGAAAACTTAAGTTTGGAAAATTCTATAAAAATAAAAAAAATTACCATTAACTCTGTTACTGATATTAAAAAATTCACATTAGATTCTATTAAGTTAATTTATTCGCTTCCTAAAAATGCTTTTGCATTAGTTAACGATAATGAAGAAAAAATTTACTTAGTTAAAATTGATAAGATTGATAGTAAAAACATTTCAAAAAATTCAAATAAATTTGATGATTTTACTAATAAAGGTATAAAAAAAATACGAGAGCAAATGTATTTTTCATACGATAATTCTTTAAGTGAAAAGTATAAAGTTAAAATGAATGAACAAACTTTAGAAAGAGTAAAAAATTATTTCAAATAATGATTAATAGAAACTTTAAAAATTTCAAGTTTCTTCATAGGAAAAAAAAAAATCAAGTTTTTTTTATTTCGAAAAAAATTAATAAAGACACTGAAATTTTAAATCTTATTGATAATTTCTTAGTAGAAAAAAACAGTTTTATTTTTGAATCTGTTGAAAAAGGTACAATAAAGGGAAGATATACAATTTTTGGCAAGAGACCTGATAAAATATGGGAATTTAATAATAATAAAGCTTATTCCGTAAATAATCTTAATAAAAAAAGATTAATAAAAGGTAATCCAAAAAAAATTATTGAAAAAATTATAGAAAATTTTAAATTTAAAACTCCAAAAAGTTTACCTCCTATATGTTCGCTTTTATCTGGATATTTTTCATATGATATTATTAGATATATAGAAAAAGTTCCTAATACTTGCAAAGATGATTTAAACTTACCTGATGTAAGGTTAATAAGACCAAAACAACTTATTATTCATGATAATTTGAAAAAAAAAATTTTTTTTATTATTAATGTTTTTAAGGATGAAAAAATTTACAATTATAAAAAAAAATATGAAGAAATAAAAAAAGAACTATTCTACTTGAACATTCAATCACAGATGAAAAATGTAGAAACCTCTCTAGAAAAACAAAATAAAAAACCTGTTATAAAATCAAATACTACTAAGAATAAATTTATTAAAATGGTAAACAAAGCAAAAAAATACATTAAAATTGGTGATATTTTTCAAGTTGTTTTAAGTCAAAGATTCGAAACTAAACTTTCAAAAAAACCATTAAGTATTTATAAAAAATTAAGGGTTACTAATCCATCGCCATTTATGTTTTTTTTTAATTTTAGTGATTTTCAAATAATTGGTGCTAGCCCAGAGATACTGGTTAGATTAAGAAACAATAAAATTACAATAAGACCAATAGCTGGCACGCGTCCAAGAGGAAAAAATATGATACAAGATAATTTTTTTATGAAAGATCTGCTCAAAGATAAAAAGGAATTAGCTGAACATTTAATGCTTTTAGACCTTGGTCGGAATGATGTTGGTAAGGTTTCTAAAGTAAATACCGTTAAAGTTACAGAGAAATTTAATGTTGAAAAATATTCACATGTTATGCATATAGTTTCTAATGTCGTTGGAATATTTAATAAAAAATACAGTAATTTTAAATCTTTATTAGCAGGTTTTCCTGCTGGTACAGTCTCCGGAGCTCCAAAAATTAGAGCTATGGAAATTATTGACGAATTAGAAATTTCGAAAAGAAAAGTTTATGCAGGTGGTATTGGCTATTTTTCATCTAATGGCGAGTTCGATACATGCATAGCTTTAAGAACTGCTGTTGTAAAAAATGAAAAGTTTTTTGTTCAAGCGGGTGCGGGAATTGTGGCTGATAGCAAACCAATCAATGAATATAAAGAAACTTTAAATAAAGCAAAAGCTTTATTAAGTTCTATAGAATAATGAAAATTTTATTAATTGATAATTATGATAGCTTTACCTTTAATTTATATCATTATATTGCATCACTTAAAGTAAAAGTTGATGTTATCAGAAATGATAAAATCTCTAGTAAAGAAATTTTAAAAAATAAATATCAAAAAATTGTTATTTCTCCTGGACCTGGAAATCCTACTCAGGCTGGAAATTGTATTAAAATTGTAAGCTCTTTATATCAAAAAATTCCTATTCTAGGAGTATGTCTTGGTCATCAAATAATAGGACAAGTTTTTGGATCTAAAATTATTCAAGCAAAAAAGCTTATGCATGGTAAAATTAGTAAAATAAAATCAAAAAATATAGGTATATTAAAAAATGTTCCAAAAAAATTTGTTGCTACTAGGTATCATAGTCTAATAATAGACAAAAAAACGCTATCAAATGATCTTGAAATAACTGCTGAAACTGAGGATGGTATTATTATGGGTATTCAACACAAAAAATATAACATTCATGGTGTCCAGTTTCACCCTGAAAGTATAAAAACACCCTTGGGTATAAAGATTCTGAAAAATTTTATTAATTATAAATCTAATGAATAAGTTTTTAAGTAAATTAAATAAACATCAAAACTTAACTTTTGAAGAAAGCAAAGAAGCTTTTGAATTTTTGATGAATGGAAATGCATCAGATCAAGATATTTTTGATTTTCTTACGTTGCTCTCTGAAAAAGGCGAAGTATCCGATGAAATAGCTGGTGGTGTATATGTTTTGAGAGAAAAATCTAAAAGGGTAAATGTACAAGAATGTGTAGATACTTGTGGTACTGGAGGAGATGGTAAAAACACACTTAATATATCAACAGCTTCAGCTTTATTGCTCGCAAGCATGGGAGTAAAAGTAGCTAAGCATGGCAACAAAGCAGTTTCATCTAAGTGCGGGTCTGGTGATGTTTTGGAGGCTTTAAATATCAATATAAATTTAGAACCAAAAGAAGTCGAAGATCAAATTAATAAAAATAAGTTTGGTTTTATGTTTGCTCCAAATTTTCATACTGCAATGAAGTACGTTGGACCCATAAGAAAAAAAATAGGTAAAAGAACTATTTTTAATATGATCGGTCCTCTCAGCAGCCCTGCTTTAGTAGAACGGCAAGTAGTAGGAGTTTTTAATAAAAAACTACTTACAACATTTGCAAATGGACTTAAAAGTTTAAATATTAAATTTGCGTGGATAGTAAATAGTGAAGATGGGTTAGATGAAATTTCGCCTTATGCAAAAACAAATGTTATACAATTAAAAAATAATCAGATAACATATATCTCAATTAATCCAAAAGAATTAGATATAAATGCAGAAAATTTTGAAAATTTATTAGGAAATGATTCTAAATTTAATGCTAACAAAATAATTGAGTTATTTACTGGTAAAGATAATGATTTTTCAAAAGCTGTTTGTTTAAATGCAGCAGCGGGACTTATTGTTGCTGAAAGAAATAATAATTTTAATGATGCTTATAAAATTGCCAGAGAGCATATTTTAAGTGGAAAAGCTTTTAAACATCTCACTAATATACAAAATGGCTGAAAATATTCTTCAAAAAATTATTGAAAAAAAAGTAAAAAAAATTGATAAATTAAAAAAAAAAATATCTCTATCTTCCTTAAAAGACAAAATAGAAGAAAATAAATCTTTTATTAATTTTAAAGGAGCAATTCAAAATAATATTAATAATGGGAAATTTTCTATTATTGCTGAAATAAAAAAAGCAAGTCCATCTGCTGGTATTATTATTGAAAATTACGATCCAGTTAAAATAGCAAATATATACAATATCAATAAAGCTACCTGTTTATCAGTTTTAACTGAGGAAGATTTTTTTTTAGGTAATTTGATTCATATTTCAAAAATAAAACAAAAGGTTAAATTACCAATTTTATGTAAAGATTTTTTTGTAGATAAATTTCAAATTCCTTTAGCTAAATGTTATGGGGCTGATGCTATTTTGATTATTCTAGCAGGTGTTTCTGATAATCTCGCAAATGAGTTATATGAAGAAGCAATAAAATTTAATATGTCAATCATTGTTGAAGTTCATACTGTAGAAGAAGCAAAACAAGCATTAAAATTTAAGAATGCTTTAATTGGAATAAACAATAGAAATTTAAAAACTTTAAAAACAGACATTAATACAACTAATGATATTCACGATATTTTAATTAATCATCCTGGACCATTAATTTCTGAAAGTGGGATTAAAACAAAAAATGAATTACTGGAACTATCTAAAAAAACATCAATTAAAACTTTTTTGATTGGTGAATCACTTTTAAAAAATCTGGAAAATAATTCTATTTTTTCTGTTCTATAGCTAAATAAACCCCTATTTCACTAGTTTTTTTACTATTGTGAATTGTAGAGAACTTTTGTAGAACAGATTTTGTACGATATTTGTTCTTATGCTAACAAAAAAACAAAAAAACCTACTTTTATTTATCAACAAGAAGTTGAGAAGCTCTGGTGTATCTCCTTCATATGAAGAAATGAAAGAGTCGTTAAATCTCAAATCTAAATCTGGAATTCATCGATTAATTAGTGCTTTAGAGGAAAGAGGATTCATAAAAAGACTTGCTCATAAAGCAAGAGCTTTAGAAGTAATCAAATTACCAGAAACTGCATCTGCTAATGATATTTACAACAGCTTTTCACCTAGTGTTATTAAAGGAGGTCTAGATGAAGAAAATCAAAAAAATAGTGATATGGAACTACCCGTTTTAGGCAAAATAGCTGCTGGTACGCCTGTAGAGGCCATACAGAATGAAGTTTCGAGAATTCCACTGCCAAGTAATTTGGAAAAAAATGGAGAGTACTTTGGATTAAAAGTTCAGGGAGACTCAATGATTGATGCAGGAATTAATGAGGGTGACACAGTAATTGTAAAAAAAACAAATACAGCTGATAATGGAAAAATTGTAGTTGCGTTGATTGATGATCATGAAGCAATGCTAAAAAGAATTCGAAGAAAAGGCAAAACAATAGCCCTTGAAAGTGCTAATAAGAACTATGAGACCAAAATTTTTGGCCCAGATCGTGTAAAAGTACAAGGTGTCTTGGTATCTTTATATAGAAACTTTTAATAAAATAGTCTAAATATTTTTAATGAAAAAAGTAGCAACAAGATTTGCTCCATCGCCCACAGGTCCTTTGCACATAGGTGGAATAAGAACAGCATTATTCAATTGGTTATTTGCTAAGCACAACGAAGGAAGTTTTCATTTAAGAATAGAGGACACAGATAAAGAAAGATCTAAAGATGAATATAAGGATCAAATTATTAAATCACTCAAATGGATAGGTATCGATTATGATGGCAGCGAATATATTCAGTCAAGTAAAAAAGAGAAACATGTTGAGATAGTAAATGAATTATTAAAAAATGGAAATGCTTATAAGTGCTACTGCTCAAGCGAAGAAATAGAAGAACAAAAAAAAAGAGCAAAACAAAAAAAAATTCCATATATCTATGATAGAAAATGGCGTGATAAAACTGACTCTGAAGCCCCTAAAAATATCAAACCAGTTATAAGATTTAAAAGCAAAATTGATGGATCAACAGTTTTAAAAGATTTAGTTCAAGGAGATGTTCAAATTGAAAATAATACCATTGAAGATTTTGTAATTCTAAGAAATGATGGAACACCAACCTATAATTTGTCAGCATCAGTTGATGATCATATAATGAATATTACGCATATAATTAGAGGTGATGATCATAAAATTAATACCTTTAAACAAATGCAAATATATTTAGCGATGAAATGGGAACTTCCATCGTTTGCACATATTCCATTAATTCATACAGTTGATGGTAAAAAATTATCAAAACGAGATAAGGCTTCAACTTTAGATGATTATTCAAAAATTGGAATTATATCAGATGCTCTAAGAAATTATCTTCTTAGATTAGGCTGGTCATTTAAAGATAAAGAAATTTTTAATTTAAATGAAAGTATTAAATATTTCAATTTAGAAGGCATTGGAAAATCTCCGTCAAAACTAGACATGAGTCGTATTTTATCAATGAATGAACACTATATAAAAAATATTGATGAGATTAATCTTTATAATTTATTAAATGAATATTGCGCCAGATATAAAATAGAAATAACAGCTGATAAAGCACAAAAAATAAAAAATTCACTATCTTTCCTTAAAAATAAAGCGAAAACCTTAGAGGATATTTATAAAAATTCTCAATATATAATTTCAGATAAGGTAAATTTTAATGATGATGATCTAAAATTGATTGACGAAACCTCTAAAAAAATCATATCAGAATTTCATGGTAAAATTTCTGAGTTAAATAAGTTTAACAGAGAGGCATTAGAACCTATTATAAATGATTTAATTAAATCAAATAATACAAATTTTAAAGGCGTAGGTCAGCCACTCAGAATTGTTTTAACAGGATCTAAATTTGGACCAGGAATATATGATATAATAGTTTCTCTTGGCAAAGATGAGGTTATAAAAAGATTAGGAAATAAGATATTTGCTTAATATTTTTGCTGCCTCCTCGTCTGAGGAGCTTTTTGATCTAATCTGATCTAAAGTTTTTTCACAAACTTGAATTTGTTGCTTTGCATAGTCAGGATTTTTTAAAAAATAAATAACAGACTTAAAAATTTCTTTTGAATTACATTCTTTTTGTAAAAGTTCAGGAATAATCTCTTTATTGTTAATGATGTTAATAATATTTGCAAATTTTACCTTAACAAGAGACTTCATAATTAAATAATTAATAAAATTAATTTTATATATAATAATTGAAGGTACCTTTGCATTACAAATTTCTAAAGAAACCGTTCCTGATTTTGCAACAGCAAATAATGAATTTAATAAAACCTCAGATTTGATATTTTTTTCTGATATAATTTCTACATTATTAAAATTATGAGGTTTTAACTTTTCATTAATTTCATCTTTATTTTCCTCTGTTGCATGTATAACAAAGAGATATTCATTAAATTTTTCATTCATCAATTTAATAAAGTCAAATAAAATAGGTAAAAGGACATTCGTTTCAGATGATCGACTACCTGGAAAGATAGATATAATTTTTTTGCCTTTAGATATATTGGATATATCAATTTTTGAATTATTCTTTTCTAACAATGGATGACCTACAAAAGTATTTAAAATATCCTCTTTATCAAAGTATTTTTTTTCAAAGTTAAATAATAATAAAAAATGATCAACAAATTTTTTAAATTTTTTTACTCTACCCTCTCTCCATATCCAAACCTGTGGAGCAACATAGTGTACAGTTTTAATATTTGGATTAATTTTTTTTACTTTTTCAGCCACCCTTAATGTGAAGTCAGGGCTATCGACGCTAAACAATATATCAGGTTTAAATTTTATAATTTGTTCTACAGATTGATTTATTTTACTTTTAATTTTAAATATATTCATTAAAACACTTGTAAATCCCATAAAGGTAATCTCTTTAATATCGAAAATAGATTTTATTCCTAGATTAGAAAGATTTGATCCACCCACAGAAAGATACTCAATTTCTGGATTTTTTTGCATAAGTTTTGAAATTACCATTGATGCCAATTTATCACCTGATGGTTCACCTGTTAATATAAACACTTTTTTCATTTCACAAAAATAAACATTTTATTTTTATTAGCAAAATTTATACACTTTTCTTTTTCTAGAAATATATTTTTTTTACTTTTTAAAACAATTCCCTTAAGGCCTGCTCTTTTACAATCTTTAAAAGTGTCTATGCCAACTGTTGGTAGATCTGCTCTAAGATCTTGTTTTTTTTTTGGAAATTTAATTAAAACACCACTTTTATTAATATTTTTTTTAATTGAATGAAGTAATTTTTTAGTTCCTTTTGATGTTTCTTTTAAGACTAAATTATCTTTTATTATTACGGCCTGAACATGATCATAAGCATTTGATCTTTGAAGTATCCTAATACCTTTTGAAATATCGGTTAAATCCTGTTTATTGGGTCTTAGCTTTGTATAATGACCACTTTTTAATGATAATTCTGGGTTAAAATAAACTGAACTTATTATATTTATTTTTTTTAGAGATAGGATTTTTATTAATTCTTTTAATATTGCTGCATCACCCTTTTTGGCAGCTTTAATAATTCTAGGTATATAATAAATTCCTGTAGCGTCTAATTTTAATTCTGAAAATTTAGGTTTTTCTATTTTGCCAGCAAAAATAACTTTTTTGCATTTATTTTGATTAAGAATCTTTAAAATTTTACCAAATTGTCCGATGCTTATACGATATGAATTAGAATTTTTTTTAAATATATTTTTCTTTGATAGATCTATAATTAAATATTTTAATTTTTTTTTTTTGAGATTTTTTAATATTAACTTTGGAAATATTGTTTCTCCAAAAAATAAACCTATCATTTTATTTACTAAATGGTGTGCAAATTGGCCTTTTTTTATCTTTATTTATGAAATTAACTATTTCTTTAACATAATTATTCTCTTTAAACTTTCCATTTAGATTTTTAAGATTGTCATGTAATTGTTCTGTTTTAAAAATTTCCTTATAAGCTTCTGTTAAAGTTATAATATCTTTATTTGGAACATTTCTTCTTCTAAGACCAATTAGATTTATTCCATTAAGGTAATTTCTATTTCCATAGGAAATACCATATGGAATTACATCTCTTGAAATACCTGTCATTCCGCCAATCATTGCCATTTTCCCTATTCTTGAAAACTGTTGAATGCCGCAGTTTCCTCCAATTATAACATCGTCTTCAATTTCTGTGTGACCAGCAATAGCAGCACTATTTGCTATAACCACATTATTTCCTATTATACAATCATGAGCTATATGTACACCAATCATTAATAAATTATCGTTTCCAATTTTTGTTACACTTCCACCTCCAGCTGTACCAGGGTTAGCGGTAACATACTCTCGGATAACATTATTGTTTCCAATAATTAATTCTGTTTTTTCTCCTTTATATTTTAAATCTTGTGGATTACTTCCAATTGAAGCAAATGGATAAATTTTATTATTTTTTCCAATTTTAGTATGTCCACTTAAGTTAACATGGGACTCAACTATCGTTTTTTCATCAATTTGAACGTTCGGACCAACTATAGAATATGGGCCGATGATTGCAGACTCTGAGATCTTTGCTTTTTTGTCAATTATTGCAGTTTTATGAATCATCTTAATTAATCTCTTTTATAAATTTTTTTAAATTCTTAGCTGGGTAACCCATTACTTTATTGTTATCATCAATATTTCTTATTACACCACTTCCACCGCCTATTTGTATGTTATTGCCTATTTTTAAATGACCTGAAATTCCTGCTTGTCCTCCAATCATAACATTATTTCCAATAGTTGAACTTCCAGCAAAACCAACTTGCCCGGCAATTATACAATTGTTCCCAATTTTAACGTTATGAGCAATATGAATTTGATTATCCAGATATGTATTTTTTCCAATTATCGTATTTGAAATAGATCCTCTATCAATAGTGGAACCACAACCAATTTCTGAGTTATCTTCAATTATGACAATTCCGATTTGTGGATACCGATAGTTTTTTTCATTATTTGGAAAAAAACCAAAACCCTTTTTTCCTATCACACAACCGTCTAAAATATTTATATTATTTTTTAATATTGTATTTCTGAGAATTACATTAGAACCAATAGAGCAATTATCACCAATTATAACATTTTTCTCAATTATAGAGTTATGACCAATTAAACAATTTTTACCAATTTTAACATTTTTTCCGATCAAAACATTTTTCCCATATTTTACTTTTTTTTTAAAAAGTGTTTTAGTTATTTCTTTAACTGTTGAGTCAAAATTATCATTTATAGAGTCTGGATAAAAAATTTTTGTTATTTTAGCTGTTGTCAATAATACATTATCAACAACTATTTTATGACAACTTACTGGTAATAGATTTTTAAGTTTTTCTGTTGTAATACAAAAAGATGCCTTAGTATTAATCGCTTGTGTTTCATATTTCTTGGAATGAAAAAAAGAAATGTCTTTATTCGTAGAAGTAACCAAATCTTTTATATCGTGTATTTTTTTATTTTTAAAATTTTGACTATTTTTGATATTTATAGAATTTAGTAATTTATTGATTTCAAAAGGACCATTGTTTTTAAAAAAAGGATTAACCATTGATATTAATAAATATCAAAACCAAAATTAAAAGCTTATCAAGATTTATTGCTAATTATTTCCTGTCGACTATTGTAGCAGACCATTGAGCATCAGCCATTTTTTTCCCTTCAACGAAAGCTTCACCTTTATACTTCCATACTTTACCATGGGATCTTATAGCTTCAATATTAAGTTCTAAACGACAGTCAGGAATAACAGGATTTCTAAAACGTGCCTTTTCAACACTCATTAAAAATACTAATTTATTTTCATATGTAGATTTATCAATTCCATGAGCTGTAAGTGCTGCTGCTGATTGACCAAATGCTTCAACGATCAAAACACCTGGCATAACCGGTTCCCCCGGAAAATGACCTTGCACGTAAAAACTATCTTTTTTAACATTTACAATTGCAGTAGCAGAGGTCAATTTTTTAATATTAATCAACTCATCCACTAAAAGCATTGGTTCTCTATGTGGTAATAAATTTTTAATTTCTTCTTTATTTAGAGTGTCTGACATTTAATTTAATTTAATTTTTTTTACTTTCTCGTCTAGAATCATTAGTATTTTTTTTGTAATATTTAGTTCGGTTCTACCAACTATAATATTCTTTTTATCCATAACAATTGAAATATTATTTTCCTTTGAGTAATCTGTAATTATAGGACTCAAACTTTTCACAATTTGTTCGTATGACTCTAATCTTTTTTTTGTTAAAGAATTAATCTTGTTATTTCGATCAGTATTATAATTTTTGACATCAATTCTTAGTTGAGAAATTTCTTTTTGAAATTCCTCCTCTGATAATATATTTTTTTTTGCTACCACTTCTTGTTCTTTTTTTTTAAGAGAATTTTCTTTTTTTTGAAAATCGCTTAAATTTTTTTTGTGCAAATTTTCTAATTGCTTTTTTATTGATTTCCCAGCAAGAGAATTATCCATAATGTATTGCATATCTATAAAGGCTACTTTTGTTTCAGCTTGGGAAAATTTTATAAAGCATACTGAAAAGAATAATATGAAAAAAAATTTTTTTAACATTGTTAGAATGTTGTTCCGAGTTGAAATCTAAATTTTTCAGTCTTATCTGTGTTTGCCTTCGTTATAGGTTGTGATAATGAAAAGCTAAGTGGACCTATTACTGTGTACCAATCTACGGCAATACCAAAGGAGGATCTAATTTTATTTGAATCATCGACAGTATCAGAATAATCAACTCCCCAAACATTAGCAGTATCTAAAAACATTTTCATATCAATTGTTTCCAATGTTTGAAATAGATAAGGAACAGTCGTCGATGCATTTAAAGCTGCTGCATAGTTTCCTCCTACATAGTCACCAGAGTCTTTTGGACCAATTTTACCACTTTCAAACCCACGTATTCTACTGCTTGGAACAGTTAATCTTTTTGAAACTCTTACATCATCATCTGATAAAGAATTTATTGCTCTTCCATAGAATGATAAACTTACAACCATTTCATCAACGATTTCTTTATATGAGCTAACTTCATATCCATTTAAAATAGGCAAACCATCTGAAGCTATTGGTAAACTTTGAGTAAATTTACTATAATACCCAGAGGTAGGTCTAAATGGTTGATTTCGCTTGTCATATAAAAAAGAATATTGAACCGAACTATCAAAGTAACTTCCTTCCTGTTTTTTCAAGGTAGCTGAAGCACTATCTTCTGTCTCAAGTTTTTCACTACCCACGAAGAAAGTTGGGCTAAAAAATATATTGTCAAATTGTTCGTAGCTGGTACCAAGTGACAATGCATTAATAGATGATTTGTAACCAAATTCGGTTAATTTATCGGTAGTTGTGCTTTGAATTGAAGTTGTTAGTGCCCTTTCAGAATAATTAAAATTTGGATGAGTATAAGCAAACAATCCTTTTAGCTTATCTTCACTCACAGATAAGCTTGCGTCTAAATTTATTCCTTTACCTCTAAAATTATTTTCCGAAACAGCAAACGAGAATGTACTTCCATCAGTACCGTAACCAGCGCCCGCAGATATCTCTCCGGTTGGTCTTTCTTCAACTTCTATATCGATAATTTTTTGATTTAAATTAGTGCCATCTCTCATTTTATAAGTAACATCTCCAAAGATACCTTTTGATTTTAGTGCATTAATAGATTTATTGTGCAAAATTTTGTTAAATGGATCACCTTCATCTACAATTAATTGATTTCTAATAAATTCTTCATATGTAATATGATTTCCAACAATATTAATTCTTTCAACATAAAATTTTTCAGACT
>CACELK010000010.1 GCA_902560245.1 uncultured Pelagibacteraceae bacterium | reverse complement strand
TATAAGAATGCATCTAATCTGGGAGAAAAAATTGGTATTTTATTTGGTCCATTGTTTAGATCAAAAGAAAAAATTCATAACAATTTAAAAAACTCAAACATTGGTTCAAATGATTTTGAAAGGAAAAAGATTATTAGAAACATGTGGGGTAACTATGGAAGAATATTAGCTGAATATCCATATTTAGAAAAATTTAAAAAAAATATATTTAAAAATTATATTGAAATTGAAGGAATTGAACACTTGAATGAAATAAAAAAAAAAAATAGAAAAGTTGTTTTCGTATCTGGTCATTTTAATAATTTTGAGTTAATGGCAATGCAAATTGAAAACTCAGGATTAAATGTTGCAGCTATTTATAGGCCTTTAAATAATATTTTCTTAAATGGGATAATGGAAAGAATTAGAAAAAATTATATTTGTAAAAATCAAATAAAAAAAGGTAAATCAGGAACGAGAAAATTATTACAATTATTCAAAGACGGGTACTCAGTTGCTCTTATGATTGATCAAAGAGTCAGCGAAGGCATAAAATCTGAATTATTTGGTAGAGATGCTTTAACTACAACAATACCTGCACAATTAGTTAAAAAATATAAAATTGATACAGTGCCAATTTATATAGAAAGAAAAAATAAATATTATTTTAAAATGTATATAAATAAGCCTATCGTTTTTGCAGAAAAAGACTCTTTAGAAAAAATTACATACGAGCTTAATAAAAAATTAGAAGAAATGATATTGCTCAATCCAGATCAATGGATCTGGTCCCATAATAGATGGAAATAACAAAGAATTTATTTCTTTTTTATTTCTTCATTTTTTAAATGAGCCTCTTTATAAGAATAATAAGGTTCTTGAAGATCTACATTCCAGTAATTAAGATCATTAAGACTTATTTTTTTTCGTGATACTCCACATATTACATGATCTCCATTTTCAAGAATTTCGAAGTTATTCGGTAAATACTTTAATTTTGCTAATTTTTTGAACATTTTTAGTTTATATATCAATACATGAAAGTTGTAATAATTGGAAGTGGTGGAAGAGAGCATGCTATTTGTGAAGCATTAAGCAATTCAAAAAAAGTTAGTAAAATTTATTGTTTACCAGGAAATGCTGGTACAAAAAAAATTGCAGAAAATATTGATATAGATATAGAAAATTTTGAAAATTTGAAAAAATTTATTATCTCAGAAAATGTTGAATTAATTATTGTCGGACCTGAAAAACCTCTGGTTGATGGTATAGTGGATTTTTTCGAAAAAAATAAAATTCAAATATTTGGACCAAACAAATTCGCATCACAACTTGAGGGGTCAAAAACTTTCACAAAGAAAATTTGTGAAAAATATAATATACCTACTGCGAAGTTTGGAATTTTTAAAAATACTAATGATGCAAAATCTTTTTTAAAAAATTCAAAGTTTCCAATAGTTGTAAAAGCTGATGGCTTAGCGGCCGGTAAAGGAGTTTATATTTGTGAAAATAAAGAGGTATCTGAAAAGGCAATCGATGAAATCTTTAATGGCAAATTTGGTGCTGCTAAATGTATTTTATTAGAGGAATTTCTTATTGGAGAAGAAATGAGTTACTTTGTTATAAGTGATGGTAAAACGATTGTAAAATTTCAAACTGCTCAAGATCATAAAAGAGTTGGAGAGGGAGATACAGGAAAAAATACGGGAGGTATGGGAGCATATTCTCCATCTAGATTAATTAATGATAGTTTAGATAAAAAAATTCTAAATAAAATTATTCATCCAACCTTAAAAGCGCTAGAAGAAATGAATTGTGAGTATAAAGGCTTTCTATATGCAGGTTTGATGATTGTTCAAAATGAACCATATTTAATTGAATATAATGTAAGAATGGGAGATCCTGAATGCCAAACCATATTGCCTAAATTAAAAACCGATTTTTTAGATATAATTTTAAAATGTATTAAAAAAAAACTGAATGAAACTGAAATTGAGTGGTACGACAAAAATAGTCTCTGCACGGTTTTATGTTCTAAAGGTTATCCTGACAAATATGAAAATAATATAATTATAAATAATCTTGACAAAATTATTTTAAATCAAAACCAAAAAATATTTCATGCTGGAACAAAAAATAAGAAAAATACAATACTATCAAATGGTGGGAGGGTCTTGAATTTCGTGAGCCTATCTAATAGTTTTAAAGATGCAAGGGATAGTAATATTGATATGATCAATAAAGTCGATTGGTCTCATGGTTTCTATCGTAAAGATATCGGTTACAAAGTAATTAAATAATGAGAATAATATCAGGCAACTTTAGAGGAAAGAAAATTCATCAACCTAATGATAAACTTACTAGACCTTTAAAAGATTTAACAAAAGAGTCTATATTTAATATAATTAATCATTCAAATTTACTAAATGTAAATATAAAAAAATCAAAAGTGTTAGATTTATTTTCAGGAGTAGGTTCATTTGGGTTAGAATGTATATCAAGAGGAGCTCTATCAGTTACTTTTTTCGAAAACTATCCGGAAGTTGTTAAAGTTTTAAAATTAAATATAACTAATATGAAATCACAGAAAAAGGTTAACATAGTTGAGAAAAATATATTTCATGAAGGTTGCTTAGAAAAATTAAACGAAAAGTTTGAATTAATTTTTATTGATCCACCTTATAAAGAAAAAAAATTAAATTTATTGCTTAAAAGAATTCATAAAATTGGGTTATTAGAAAAAAATGGATTATTGATTATTCATAGGCATAGAAAAGAAATAAACGATTTACCAAAAGAATTCTATACTAAACTTGAAAGAGTTTATGGTATATCAAAAATTATTTTTTTGGTTAGTTCTTAAGTAAAATTTTTCTGGTCTCCTTTTTTATTAATTCAACAGATGGTTGATCAAAAGGATTAACTTCTAAAGCTCTACCAAGTAATATTGTTTCTAAAATAAAAAAACAAAAAAGTTCACCAATTGTTTTTTCATCTCGTTTTAATATCTCAAAGCTTCTGAAAGGTAATTTTTTTTTTATAAAGGTTTTTTCTGTAGCTAATTTTTGAGAGTATAATATTTGATCTAATGTTCTTGATTTAAGGTATTTATGGCTTGGTAGGATCATTTCATTATTTATTTTTGAAGAGTTTTTTGAAAAAACATAAAAAAAAGTAAAAAAATTTTTTTTGGGGCCATCTAGATAAAATTGCATTACGCTATGATTATCTTTTGGCATAGATGATACTATTGGTAAAATTCCTTTTGCCTTTTTTCCTAAACTTTCAGCTATTAATTGTTGATACCACTTAAATAAATTTTCTGATCTTTCGTCGTAATTTAAAATTATTGAAGTAAATTTTTTTTTTTTTAAAAGATTTATTGTACTAGACACATTTTTCACTAAAGAATTAATAAAATTTTTATTTTTTATTAAAAAATTTAATCTTTTAAATTTTCTTGAGTCTAAACCAGCAAGCTCAATTGGAAGCATTCCTACTTCAGATAAAACAGAATATCTTCCACCGATAAAATTATTATGATTAACAATTTCTGCTTTAAGTTTCTGAGCTAAAATTTTTAAATAACTGTCTTGATTTTCAGTTATAAATATATTCTTATTTTTTTTTTCAATTAAAATATTTGAATTTGAAATTGTCTCAAGCGTATCACCAGATTTTGATACTATGATATTTAATAAATTTTTTTCTTTATACATTTTGCTATTAGCTCTAAGATTATTTATAAAAAAAAATTTTTTTTTTATTTTATCTTTTAAAAAACTATAAATAGCTTCTGTACCTAGTATTGATCCCCCCATTCCTATAACTCTTATTGTTAAATACTTCTTATATCTTTTAATTATATTTTTTGAAAAACTGTATTTATAATTTAATGTAAGAGAGTTTAAAATCTGGCTTTTGTTATTTAATATTTTTTTTAAATTTTTTTTTACAATAGAGTTATTAGATTTAATTAAATAGTTTTTAAATTTAATACTTTTTGTTAACATTTTTTAGTTTTTGATTTTTTCACGTATTAGTTCCTCTATAGACCTGTTAACATCTGAAGAGTTTTTTTGTTTTTTTTCTGAATTTTTAAATATTTTGCTCAAATCTACTTCTTTTTCTTTTGGCTCCAAAGCATTTTCCTCGCTTAAAGGTTTTGGTAAATCTTTATAATCTGGAGGTAAAATTAATGGATTTTTTTTTTCAACTAAAAATTCATCTGTACTATCCTTTTTTTTTATGGATAAATTTTCTTTTACACTTTTGCAACTATTTAGAAAAAAAATTGATAAAGTAAAAACGATAAAAAATAGTTTATTAATATTTTTCATTAACTTGTTTTTTTAAAAAAGATTTCAACAAAAATAAGGCATATCACACCCAACGAGATAAATATATCTGCAACATTAAAAATAAACCAATGAAATCCATTAAAATGAAAATCTATAAAATCGGGTACAGCTGAATAGTAAATTCTATCATATAAGTTTCCTATAGAACCGCTAAAAATAATTATAAAAAAATATCCCTTATAATCCCTAGATTTTATAGCAATAATAAAAATTATGATTGTTATAATTAAAATTAAAAAAGTGATTAGTTTATAGGTAAAATTTTGATCAAAAGATAATAAACCAAAAGCTATTCCCTTATTCCATATTAAATAAAAATTTAAAAAAGAAGTAATATATAAATTTAAATAATCGTTTTTTTCAACTAAATTTAAAATATATAATTTAGTTAGGCGATCAACCGCAAATATTAAAATAAAAATAGAAAAAAATGCTATGTTTCTGTAAAAATTTTTTTTTATCATCACTTGTTAAAAGAAAGTGGATGTCTCTCACATTTGTCTTTATTAATTTTCCAACATACAGGACACTTTTGACCTTCAGCTTTTAAAGTTTCAACTTTAATTTCTTTTGAAATATTTTTTTCAACTACTGCATTAGAGGTAATGCATAGCTCAGAAAAATCTACATCTTTGGTTAAGTCAATTAATTTATCTTCCAGTTTAATTACTAAATTAGCCTCCAGGCTTGAGCCAATTACCTTTGATGCTCTTTTTTCCTCAATGCTTATATTACAGATATCTCTAATTTTAATTAATTCTAACCATTTTGTCTCAAGATTGCTATTTTTCCAATTTTCGGGGATAGAGGGAAATTTTTCCAAATGGATACTTTTTCCATTTTTATTTACAAGAGAATAAATTTCTTCAGTAGTAAAAGATAAAATTGGAGCAAACCATTTCAGTAGTACGTCTAAAAGAATATTTAAAAATAAAATTGTTGATTTTCTTTTTTCACTTTCTAATTTGTCGCAATATAAAGTGTCTTTCCTAATATCAAAATAAAATGCTGATAAGTCAACAGTACAAAAATTTAAAATATCTTTATAAAGGGCATGAAAATTATACCGATCAAAGTTTTTATTAAAATTTTTACTTAAAAGATAAAGTTTATGAAGCATATATTGCTCTAACTCAGGTAGCTTTTTAGGATCTAATTTTTCATAATCAACTTTTTCATGTTTGTCTTTAATATTCCCAAGAATATATCTGAAAGTATTCCTTATTTTTCGGTAAGACTCAGCATGTTGTTCTAATATTGATTTATCTATTCTTAAATCCTCAGCATAATCAGATGCTGCTACCCAAATTCTCAAAATATCCGCGCCATATTTTTTTAATATATCTTGTGGCGCCATAATATTTCCAAGAGACTTTGACATTTTTAGTCCTTTTCCATCCACAACAAAACCATGAGAAAGAATTGAGTCAAAAGGTGCTCTACCTCTAGTTCCGCAAGACTCTAATAGTGAAGAATGAAACCATCCTCTGTGTTGGTCTGAGCCCTCTAAATACATTGAAGCTGGCCACATTAGATCCTCTCTTTTTTCGAGCACATAGCTGTGAGTTGATCCACTATCAAACCATACCTCTACAATATCATTTAATTTTTCATAATCTGAGCTTTTGTATTTTTTTCCTAAAAATTTTTGAGCATCATCCTCAAACCAACAATCAGCGCCTTCCTTCTCAAAAATAGCTGCAATATTTTCTGTAACCTCATCATCTATCAAAACTTTATTTGTTTTTTTTGATATAAAAACAGGTATAGGAACACCCCATACCCTTTGTCTTGAAACGCACCAATCAGGTCTTGTTTCGATCATTGATTTTAATCTCTCTTTTCCTTTTTTAGGATAAAACTTTGTATCATCAATTGCTTTCAGAGCTTTTTTTCTAAGATCGTGACTTTCCATTGATATAAACCATTGGGGCGTAGCTCTGTGAACTAGTGGGGCTTTGGAACGCCATGAATGAGGATAAGAATGAATTAATTCACCACTCGCCAAGAGATTTTTTTCATTTTTTAATTTTTCAATAACTAAACTATTTGCTTTAAAAATATGCATCCCTTTAAATAAAGGAATGATATCTGTATACTTTCCATCTCCATCAACAGTCTCTATGGCTTGTATTCCATTATTTAAACAGAGATTAAAATCGTCAGGTCCGTGACTAGGTGCGCAATGAACAATTCCAGTTCCTTGTTCTGTAGTGACAAAATTTGCCTCTAGCATAGGTATATCGTAATCAAAGCCTATTTTAGAAAATGGATGTTTGCATATAGTTCCTTCAAGATTTTGGCCATTTAATTCTAAAACTTTACTAAATTTTTTTATTTTGCACTCATCTAAAACAGATTTTAGTAATGCATCAGCTACTAAAATTTTTCTATCTTTATAATCGGTTTCGTCTTCAATTTTTATAACCATATATTTTAGATTTTTATTATAAGCTAAAGCTTTATTCGCTGGGATTGTCCAAGGTGTTGTAGTCCAAATTATTATTTCAACATCTTTTAATTTATTATCCTTTGAATTCTTTACTTCAAATGATGTATAGATTGTATCTGATTTATGATCTTTATACTCGACCTCTGCATCTGCTAAGGCAGTTTTTTCCACTGTTGACCAAAGAACTGGCTTATATCCTCTATACAAACTTCCTTCATTTAAAAATTTACCAAGTTCTCTTACAATTTGAGCCTCTGCATCAAAACTCATAGTAGAATAATAATTATTCCAGTCCCCGATCACTCCAAGTCTTTGAAATTGTTCCTTGTGTACCTCTATCCATTTACTTGCGAAATCTCGACATTCTTTTCTGAACTCATTTATAGGAACTTCATTTTTATTTTTTTTGTTTTTTTTATATTGTTCCTCGATTTTCCACTCTATAGGTAAACCATGACAATCCCATCCTGGAACATAGACGGAGTCCTTACCTTCCATTTGATGAAATTTTACCACTATATCTTTCAAAATTTTATTTAAGGCTGTACCCATATGTATATCTCCATTTGCATATGGAGGACCATCATGTAGAACAAATTTTTCTTTACCTTTGTTCGCTAATCTTAACTCTTTATATAATCCAATTTTTTCCCAATAATTTATAATATCGGGCTCCCTAGTAGGTAAATTTGCTTTCATTGAAAAAGCTGTTTTGGGTAAATTTATATTTTCTTTAGACATAAATTAATTTAAACTTTTTTTAGCCATAACTAAATCTGAACTAATTTGTTTTTTTAGCTGATTAATATTTTTAAATTTTTTTTCATTTCTTATAAAACTAATGAAATCAATAGTTAAAACCTTATTATAAAGATTTCCAGAAAAATTAAAGATATGTACTTCTAAAAGTATTTTTTTTTGGTTAAAAGTAGGTCTAAACCCTATATTTGCTATACCCTTTAGTATTTTGTTTGAATTTTTTATTCGAATTCTAACAGCATATACTCCAAGTTTAGGAATTACATAATTTTTAATATCCAGATTACATGTTGGAAAACCAATTTTTTTTCCCATTTGCCTGCCCTTTTGCACTAAACCCTCTATACTCCAATTTCTAACTAAAAGTTTATTTGCATAATTTAAATTACCTTTAGATAAAAGTTTTCGAATATGTGTAGAAGATACAATTTTACGCTTTGAGATTATTGGTTTAGGCTTAATTATTTTATAATTAAAATTTTTTTCATTTAGTATTAATTTTTTTACATTGCCTTCTCTTTTATTGCCAAATCTAAAATTGTTACTAACAAATATATATTTCGCATTTATTTTTTTATATAAAATATTTTTAATAAAACTTAAGTATTTTATTTTAGAAAATTTTTTATCGAATTTTTTAGTAATAATAAAATCAACACCTTGCTTCATCAATAAAATCTCTTTTTGTTTTAAACTGGATATTCTAAAGTTTTTTATATTTTGATTAAAAAACATCTTTGGCATTGGCTCAAAGGTGATGACACCAATTTTTGATCTCAATTTTTTTTTATATCTTCTTGCTAATTTAAATAATTTTTGATGTCCAAAGTGAACTCCATCAAAGTTTCCAATTAAAATTATAGATTTTCTATGCTTACTTAAAATATTAAAGTTTTTGTAATTTTTAATTTTTTTTACCATTTCAGCTCACTTTGCATAAAATTTACAAGAGCTTCATAATTTTTACAAACTTTTTCAATTCCATCTCTATTAATTTCTTCTTTATGAATTCCATTTGTAATAATCATGGAATCGTAATTTAATAAATTTGCACCTTTTATATCTGTATTCAAATTATCGCCAATTGCTAAGATTTTTTTATTTTTATTGTCTGTTGACTGATTATAAACCTCTGGGTAAGGTTTTCCAAAATAAATTACTTCTCCACCTAATTTTTCAAAAACCATAGCAACTGAGCCTGCACATAGCTCTCTTTTATTTCCTCTATCAACTATTAAATCTGGATTTGTACAAATCATTTTTTTTTTTGTATGATTATTAAGTAAATCTTTATAATAGCTAAGGTCGTTATCATAATTATCAAATAGCCCAGTACATAATATGTAGTTACATAACTTAATATCTTTAGATTTATTTTTCTCAAAATCCAAAAATAAATCGAAATCTCTTGGTGGCCCAATATGATAAAAATTTTCTCCTAAATGTTTTTTTTTAAGATAAGTTAATGCAGCTTCACCAGATGTATATACGTTTTGTAAAATTTTTTCATTCATTCCAAGTTTTTTCAAAAACTTTTTCACTGTAGAATTTGGTCTGGGCGCGTTAGTTAGAAGAACATATTTTTTTTTACAATTTTCAATCTCAACTAAGACTTCGATTGCCTTTGAATGAAGGTTTATGCCATTATGAACTACCCCCCATAAATCAATAAAAAATAAATCATAATTTTGCGCTATTGATTTTAAGCCCTCAGTATCTAAATTTTTTGTCATTAAATGACATATATCCGATAAAAACCACAATTTCTCTGCTTTTTTGCATATTAAATATTTATTCCTTTGTCTTGAAATAGCCTGGCAAGTAGCTATATGAGTCGCATATTAAAAGGAGAAAATATGAAATTTAAACCTTTACACGATAGAGTATTAATAGAAGTTTTAGATAGCAGCGAAAAAACTGCTGGTGGAATAATCATACCAGATACAGCACAAGAAAAACCTCAAGAAGGGAAAGTTGTAGCAATTGGCAAAGGAGCTAAAACAGAGGATGGAAAAATAATCCCAATGGATGTTAAAGTTGGGGACAAAGTTTTATTCGGGAAATGGTCAGGTACCGAAGTTAAAATTGATGGTAAGGAATATAGCATAATGAAAGAGTCCGATATCATGGGAATTTCATCAAAATAATAAAATTTAAAAAGGAGATATAAAATGGCGAAAATAGTTAAGTTTGACTCTGAAGCAAGGTCATCAATGATCAGAGGAGTTAATATACTTGCAGATACGGTTAAAGTAACTCTCGGACCTAAAGGAAGAAATGTGGTCATGGATAAATCTTATGGGGCTCCAAGAATAACAAAAGATGGTGTTACTGTTGCTAAAGAAATTGATTTGGAAGATAAATTCGAAAACATGGGTGCACAAATGGTCAAAGAAGTTGCTAGCAAAACAAATGAAGAAGCTGGCGATGGAACAACCACAGCTACTATTTTAGCACAAGCGATAGTTAAAGAAGGTATAAAATATGTAACAGCTGGAATGAACCCGATGGATGTTAAAAGAGGAATTGATGCTGCAGTCGAAAATGTTAAATCAAACTTAATTTCATCTGCAAAAAAAGTAAAAGATAGTGATGAAATTGCTCAAGTTGGAACTATTTCTGCAAATGGAGACAAAGAAATTGGTAGCATGATTGCCAAAGCAATGCAAAAAGTTGGTAACGAAGGAGTTATAACAGTTGAGGAAGCAAAAGGTATTGAAACTGAACTTGATGTAGTAGAAGGTATGCAGTTCGATAGAGGTTATTTATCTCCTTATTTTATAACTAACGGTGATAAAATGATTACTGAATTAGAAAATCCATTTATTTTATTGCATGAAAAAAAATTAACAAATTTACAACCAATGGTGCCTTTACTTGAAGCAGTGGTGCAGGCAGGAAGACCTTTGATGATAATATCGGAAGATGTTGAAGGCGAAGCTCTTGCAACTCTTGTTGTAAACAAACTAAGAGGTGGCTTAAAAGTTGTAGCTGTAAAAGCACCCGGATTCGGAGATAGAAGAAAAGCAATGCTAGAAGACATTGCAATCTTAACAGGGGGACAAGTAATATCTGAAGATTTAGGTATCAAACTTGAAAATGTAAAACTTACAGATCTTGGATCATCAAAAAAAGTAAAAGTTGACAAAGATAATAGTACAATTGTAAGCGGTAGTGGTAAAAAATCTGATATTGAAGCAAGATGCAGTCAAATTAAACAACAGATAGAAGAGACAACATCAGATTATGATAAAGAAAAACTTCAAGAGAGACTTGCAAAACTTGCAGGTGGAGTTGCAGTAATTAAAGTTGGTGGTGCAACAGAGGTTGAAGTTAAAGAAAGAAAAGATAGAGTTGAAGATGCTTTAAATGCAACGAGAGCTGCTGTTGAAGAAGGTATAGTTACTGGAGGTGGTTGTGCACTTTTATATGCTGCTCAAGAGCTTGATAAAGTTAAAGCTAAAGGTGACGACCAAAAAGCTGGCGTTGATTTAGTAAGAAAAGCACTAGAAGCTCCAATAAGACAAATTACAAAAAACGCTGGAGTAGATGGTTCAGTTGTTGTTGGAAAACTATTAGAACAAAATAAAAAATCACATGGATATGATGCACAAAGTGAAGAATACTGTGATATGTTTTCTAAAGGAATAATTGACCCTGTTAAAGTTGTAAGAACAGCATTACAAGATGCAGCTTCCATATCTGGATTGCTTGTTACAACTGAAGCAATGATTGCTGACAAACCAGAAGAAAAATCTGATGCACCTGCAATGCCTGGAGGAATGGGCGGTATGGGTGGTATGGGTGGTATGGGCGGTATGGGAATGTAATCCCCAAGTTACTCAAACAAAAATTCAAAAAGGGCAGTTTTTACTGCCCTTTTTTTTTATCATTTCAAGGCGGTCTAAAAGTTAATCTTACAAATCTATGTAGTCTTTTTCTAACAAACCACATCAGATGATTCTATTTTATAAGTAAGGTTGTAAGTATCACTTATTAAGAGAAAATTTTTTTAACTGTAAATAAACCTAGCGCAACTGCTGGGCCTATCCCAAAAGCAAATAGCAGTGTACCAATTCCAACTGTTCCACCTAAGTACCACCCTACAGAAACAACTGTTATTTCTAGAAAAGCCCTTACTGCTGCTATTGGAAAATTTGTTTTTCTTTGTATTCCAGTCATCAAACCATCTCTTGGTCCTGGACCTAAATTTGCTATTAAATATATTCCACTTCCTAATCCAACAAGCAATACTGCAATTATTGCCATAATTAATTTAGATAAATAACTCTCGGGAGTTTCAATAAATGCTATTGAAAAGTCGATCATAGCTGCAATTATAATTATATTTAATACTGTGCCAATTCCTGGTTTTTGATCTAAAAATATCCACAAAGATAATGCAAACACACTAACAAAAAAAGTAACTAATCCTATAGAAAAGCCAATATTCAAAGAAATGCCTTGTGCTAAGACGCTCCATGGTGAAGCGCCAGTATACGAAATTATTAAAAGACCCTCCCCTAAACCAAAAATTCCTAAGCCAATACATAAATAAAAAAAGGTAGATAACTTAGGCTTAAAATTTAGTGGTTTTTTTGAGCTCCATTTAACTTTTGGTATATTTTTTATTGATAAAAACATATTTACAGAAATCTATTTACTACTAATATTGATCTACTCATAGCTATTAATTCAAATAAATTATAAATTATGAAAAAAGCACTATTTAGTTTAATTTTATTTTTTTTATCAATTTCAAATATTAGTGCTCATACATCTCATTATAAAGGAATTAAAGTAATTAATATGGATGTATTTCGAAATGGAAAATTAATTGGCTACAGCAATTATTTTTTTACTCATGGTAAAAACACTCTTGAAGTTAAAAATTATACTAAGTTCAAAGTGAAACTTTTGAAATTAGTAATTTTTTCTATTTCTGGAGAGAGTCTTGAAAAATATAAAGATGGAAAACTAGTTTCTTATCATTCAACGACATTTCAGAATGATAAAGAAAAATATGTAAAATTGAAGTTTGATGAACAATATAATAATTTTTATATTGATGGGTCTTCTTATAAAGGAAGAGCCGATCCTAACACAATTATAGGGCACTGGTGGAATCATAAAATTTTAAAATCCGATAAACAGATAAGTCCAATTTCCGGAAGTATTAAAAAACAAACAGTTAAATTTATAGGAACAGAGAGTATAAAATTTAACAAAAAAAATTATATTTTACATCACTATAAATTGATGTCTCAAAACAGTAATTTGCCTGAAGATAAAAGACTTGATTTTGATATTTGGTTAAATCCAAAAAATAATCTAATTTATAAAATCACTTATGAAAAAGCTGGAAAATGGGAGTATAGGCTTAAAAATTTTGAAATTAACTAACTAAAAATTTTAATTAATAAACTGGCAATTAAATTATTTGAAAAGATAAATGCTAAAACAACTATAAAATACATTATAGTTACTATTCTATTTCTTTTTCTTCTTAATCTCACAAATGGTTTATCGTCAAGATCAGATATATCTCTAATGCCAACTACTGGATAATCACAAGTATATCTCCAAAGAGAATCCGGCATCCTTTCATCAAGTTGATTATAATATTTTATCCAAGAAGTAGTGTATTTGAAGAGCAAATAACAGATTAATAACATGAAAGCATTTGTTATCATTCTATAATTCTAAAATTGTTCAGACTCTGTTGAACCTTCCATAGCGGTTGTTGAACTTTTCCCAGAGCTAATAGTATTTGAAACAGCATCAAAATAAGAAGTTCCTACTTCTCTTTGATGTTTTACACTTGTGTAACCATCTTTTTCTCTTGCAAATTCTTGTTGTTGAATTTTTGAATATGCAGACATTCCCTCTTTTTTATATTTCTCTGCAAGTTCAAAAACAGCAATATTTTGAACGTGAAAACCTGCAAGTGTTATAAATTGAAATTTATATCCCATCTCACCAATTTTTTGTTGAAAAGTTGCTATCTGGTCATCAGATAAGTGTTTTTTCCAATTAAATGATGGCGAACAGTTGTAAGCTAAAATTTTACCAGGATATTTTTTATGAATTGCATCTGCAAATTTTTTTGCTTCCTCTAAATTTGGAGTTGCAGTTTCGCACCATATTAAATCTGCATAAGGAGCGTATGCTAAACCTCTTGAAATAGCCTGTTCTATCCCGTGCTTAACATAATAAAAACCTTCAGGGGATCTTTCTCCAGTCAAAAAAGGTTTATCATTTTCATCATGATCGTTGGTAATTAATTTTGCGGCATTTGCATCTGTTCTTGCTAAAATTATTAAAGGTACGTTTGCTATATCAGCTGCAAGTCTGGCTGCTTTAAGATTTTTTATCATAGTTCCTGTAGGTACCAAAACTTTGCCACCCATATGGCCACATTTTTTCTCACTAGCTAATTGATCTTCAAAATGAACTCCAGCGGCACCAGCTTTTATGAATTTTTTTGCTAACTCGAAAACATTTAAAGGTCCTCCAAATCCTGCTTCGCCATCAGCAATAATTGGAAGCATATAATCTACTTTGTTTTCTTCTTTCATTTCTCCATCTTTAATTTCCATATGTTGAATTTGATCTGCTCTTACAAGAGCATTATTCATTGACTCAACTAACTTTGGAGCGCTATCATATGGATATAATGATTGATCTGGATACATTTCTCCAGCACTGTTAGCATCTGCAGCAACCTGCCAACCACTTAGGTATATTGCTTTTAGTCCTGCTTTCGCATGCTGAACTGCATGATTTCCTGAGAGTGATCCTAAAGTATTAACATACGATTCCGAGTTTAATAATTTCCACAACTTTTCAGATTGATGTTTGCAAAGAGAATACTCTATTTTAATCGACCCTCTTAACCTCTCAACTTCTTCAGGTGTATAGTCTCTTTTTATTCCTGCAAATCTTTTCAAATCATATGAAACTTTAGCCTCTGAACTCATATTATTTTATTCCCCATGTGTGAATTTGTAGTTAGAAATTAAGTACTAATTGGATTCACTGTACTCATTAGTGAACTCGTTCATACCACTTGAACCCCAATCACAATGATCATCTCTTAAATAGATGCCTGACTTTGAGCTCTGAGAGCTATTTTCGTGATTAGCTGTTTGAGCTTTGTTTTCTAAGTTTTTGTTATTGTTTTTGTTGTTCATGTAAACTTTATAATTTACAAAATTTACTTTTTCCATAAAAAAGCAAAAAAAACTTGTAAAATATGATAATTTATTGTAAATTTAAATTTACAAAATTTACAAATAGTAAAAAATGAGTCAAATAAACTTGAAAATTGGACCAAAAATTAAGGCTTTTAGGCGTAAGCTTGGGATTCAAGCAAATAAACTTGCAGATCAGTTGGGCATTTCTCCAAGTTATTTAAATCTTATTGAGGGAGGTAAAAGAAAAATTGATGGCGATTTACTTTTAAAAGTCTGTCAAGAATTGAAAATTGAGCTCTCAGATCTTTCGGTAAAATCAGACCTAAATTTAGTAAATGATATATCTGAGCTTTTAGATGATCAACTATTTGAGGATCTAGATATTTTGGGACCTGAAATAAAAGATTTAGTTAACACTAATCCAAAAATTGCTAGAGCATTAATAAAATTGGGTGACAATTTTAAACAAAAAGATCATGACATCGTAAACAGAGTTGAAAATTTATCTGGCAAAATAATTGATAGCAGGAAAGCAGCTTTTCCTGGAGAGATAGTTTCGGATTTTCTCCAAGAAAATAAAAATTATTTTCCAAAACTAGAGGACTTCGCAAATTCTGTTTTTGAAAAAATTCAAGTAAATAATAGATCAACTTATTTTGGACTTTGTGAATTTTTAAAGAAAGAGTATGGAATATTGGTTAAAGATGTACTCCCAGAAGAAGGTAAGCCATTTTCGAAAATATTTAATAAAAATAAAAAAGAGTTACTACTTAGTGATTATGTAGCTTTAGAAACAAAAAAACTCTATGCGTCATCGCAAATTGCTCATGAAGGTGCAATTAAAGATATAAATGAATATCTTTCAAAATTTACATTCCCAAGTGAAGAGTCAAAAAAATTGACAAAAGTAGCTTTATTGAATTACTGTGGAGCTGCAATTTTGATGCCGTATAAATTATTTCATCACGAGTGTATGAAAAATAAATATGATCTTGAATTACTGCAAAATACTTTTGCAACTACTTTTGAGCAAATTGCACATAGAGTAACATGTTTGCAAGATCCTAAACTACTAGGAATCCCTTTTCATTTTTTAAGAGTTGATATTGCTGGAAATATATCAAAAAGATTTTCTTTATCTGGAATTGAAATTCCAAGGTATGGTGGTGCTTGCCCTAGATGGAATGTTTACTCAGCTTTTACAAGACCAGGTATCATTCAGGCAGCAGTAAGCAAAATGAGCAATGGGGAAAAGTATGTTTGTATAGCAAGAACTGTAGAAAAAGGTGTTGGAAGATTTGGTGAAGCAAAAAGTATTTTATCAATAGGTCTTGGTTGTGAAGCTAAATATGCAAAAGATTTTGTTTATACAGAAAATCTAAATATTAACGATAAAAAAACTGAAATTCCAATTGGTGTCTCATGTAGAACATGTGATAGACTTGATTGTTCTCAAAGGGCATTTCCACCTTTGCATAAAAAATTTGATGTAGACATAAATTCAAGAGGTATATCGGTATACGTAAGTGACTGATAGTTTTCTTAGAGCTTAGTTTCCTTTTTTAGATCTTTCTTTTGAAATTAGCAGAGTTAACGAGTCAACCATCATGTCTGATGCTTTAAAAATTTCGTTTGACTTATACTCGTGTGAAATATTTTTCTCTGGATTTGATTTGTCCTCAATAACAATCCCTTCATCTGGTGAATTATTTTTAATATATATTAATACCAACCAATCATCATCGCTTGACTCATCCCATTTAATAAAAATTTCTCCTGTCTCAAACCTTCGATCTATACATCTCAAAATAGACATGTTTCTAGTTATATGTCTTTTGTTAAGTTGAAAAACTAAGCTATTTGCACTTCTATAAAAACTTTCCAGAGAAAGTTCTATTTTTTGTCTTGCTAAAGTGTATTCTTTTTCTTTTAAAAGAAGTGTCTCTCTATCCTCATCTCCTTCTGTTTTAATGCCTAAAGCTTCTACTCTCTCTCTAATTTTTTGGTCTCTTATTATTCGATATTTCTCTTTAAGCTTTTCTATTCTTTCTTGCAAACCAGCATAATCTTCCCTTTGCTCCTTAAGGGATATTTTCTCGAGTTTCTCTAATTCTTTTACTTCTCTAATTCTAAATTTTTCAATTTGTTTTTCTAATTTTATCTGTCTTAAAAATTGTCTTTGTTTTTCAGCCTGTTCTTTTCGTACAATTGCCTGCTCCTTACGAAGGAATAATTTAAGATCTTTTGTTCTTTCTCTTTCTAATTTAATTTCATCTTTTAAGTGTTGCTCTTTAAGTTTTATTTCTAATTTTTTCTTTTCCTCATTCGCATGTTTAATTTCTAATCTTTCTTTTTCCTTAATTTCTATTTCTTCGAGTTTTTTTCTTCTTTTTTCCTCTTGTTGAATCGCTTTATATTCTTGAATATTTTTTTCAATTCCAGCAAAAAAGTTTTGAATACTTTTTTCAATTATAGAAAATACATTAATTTCAAATTTAAGGTTAAACTTTAAACTATTTTGTAATCTAGCGATCTTTAATAAAAGATTCCTTGGCCTTTTATATACTTTTCTCTCGTATATTTTTTTACCCTTTTTAATTGTTTTTAATTTTTTGATTTTTATATACTTTTTTTTCTTTATAAATTTTCTTTTAGAAACTCTTTTTCTTCTTTTTAAGGTTTTATTTAATTTTTTTGATTTATTTTTTTTTTTCATTTCTTAAATTGATTTAAAATTTATCAATAAAAGATTAATAAATATAGTCTCTTGTATTGGGAGCTGTGATAAAATCTTTCGTAAGTTGAAATTGAAATACAACCTGATCACCCCATTTAAAAGCCATTTCGCATGATGCTAAATAGAATTCCCACATTCTAAAAAATCTCTCATCAAACATATTGACTATTTTTGATTTATTTTTAATACAATTTTCTTTCCAATTTCTAAGAGTATGAGCGTAATGCACTCTTAAAACTTCAATATCAGAAATAACTAACCCAGATTTTTCAATTGGTCCTGCTACTTCACTCATGCTTGGGGTGTATCCTCCAGGAAAGATATATTTTGAAATCCAAGGTTGTGGGTCTCTTGGTTCGTTTACTGAACCAATTGTATGAATTAATGCCAAACCATCATCTTTTAAAAGATTGCTAACTTGCTTGAAGAATGTTTTATAAAATTTCCTACCTACATGCTCAAACATTCCCACACTTACAATTCTATCAAACTTTTCTTTCAAAACTCTATAATCTAATAATTTAAAATTAACTTGGTTTTCAAGATTATTTTCTTTTGCTTTATCATTTGAATACTTTAATTGTTTTTCAGATAAAGTAATTCCAGTAACTTCACACTTAGATTGTTTTGCTATTTCTATAGCAAGTGATCCCCATCCAGATCCTATATCTAAAACTTTTTGATTAGGTTTAAGATTTAATTTTTTAATAATATGATTTATTTTATTATTTTGAGCCTGCTCCAAAGTATCACTTTGATTTTTAAAATATCCACATGAGTATTGCCTTTTTGAGTCTAAGAATAAATTATAAAGATCATCAGATAAATCGTAATGATGAGCGACATTTTTTTTAGACTGTTTTGCAAAATTAAAACTGGTAAAATATCTATAAGTCCCTTTAATTTTTTTTAATATATATCCATACTTATTTATTTCTCCTCTACCAATATTTTTAAAAGCTAATTCTAAAAAATCGGTTAAATTTCCATTTTCTATTATCAAAGTTCCATCAGTATATGCTTCACCAAAATATAGATCAGGATTTATCAAAAGTTTTAAATGAAGACTTTTATCTAAAATTTTTAAAGTAATTGGGTTAGCCTTATCTGGTTTTCCAATTACATATTTTTTGGAATTAGCGTCGATAAGTAAAAATCCATCTTTTTGAAAAAGATTATTTAAAAATTTTATTAATTGCATAACACATATAAGGTTTTTAATTAAAATCCAGTTTTTCTAAATCTTCAAGTAGTTTTTTTTCTTCTTTTTTGTTTAAAAGAGTAAGTGGTGGAAGAATATTTTTATAAATTTTATCTTTTTTACTCAGAAAGGTATGTAATCCAGAGATTAAATTAAATTGATCAAATATTTTTCTAACATCGCACAATTTTCCATTTTTTGAACTTTCCTTATTTTGCAGAAAGTCGTCATAAACTTTTCTTGATAATTCAGCGGTAACGTTACAAGTTGCGGTAATTATTCCTGTACACCTTCCTTTTAGTCCTTCTAATAGCTTTAATTCTGAACCAGGTAAAATTGAAAAACCGTCTATATTTATTTCTTTATATAAATTATAAGAACTATCTTTTAATCCAATAATTTGTTCTGGAAACTTTTTCACTAACTCTTCGACACATGATAAACTAAATTTATATCCACATAATTTTTCAAAATTATAAAGAATGATCTTGGATTCATTAACTTCATTAATAATTCTGGCGTAAAATTCTATTACTTCTTTGTCTCCATATTTATAATATGCAGGAGGCATAATTAAAAATTTTTTAAACCCTAACGAACTAGATATTTTCATAAAATTAATTATCTCAGTCAAAGAATTTAATCCTGTTCCAATTAAAAAATTTTCTTTAAATTTGCTATCAGATAATTTGTTTAACAAATTAATTTTTTCACTTATAGAAATAAGTTGAGCCTGACCAGTACTTCCAAAAACTGCAACACCATGGCAACCTTTAGCAATTAAATTTTCTGAGTGTTCAATTGTTTTATTAATATTTAAACCTAGATTTTCGTCCAAAATGGACATACCGGCAGCAAAAATTCCACTTATTTGTGTCATGATTTCATTTTAGTTTAAAAAAATTAATATTATTTATCAAATGAAATTTATAGTAAATATATTTAATAAAACTTTGTAATTTATGAAAACAGCTATATTTTTAAGCTATAAAGGTCTTGGATCTAATCTACTTCATCTAGCATATTGTCACCAGATAGCACGAAAATATGGTCCAGTGACTGTAATTACATTTTGTAAAAACTTAAACGAAGTTTTAGCTAAAGATCCAAAAATCAAAGAAGTAATATTTTTAGACAAATACCAAAAAAAAATTAGCGATATTTTGAAATTAAGTAATTTTTTGTCAAAATTAGAAATTGATAATATTTTTATTTTTTATCCTAGTATAAGGTTTTTTTTAGCTAGCAAAATAGCTAAAATTAAAAATGTAAAATGTTATTTGTTTTATGGAAAAAAAAAATTACACTTAGTAAATGCTGCAAAAAATTTTACTAAAAAAATCCTAAATATAAAAAACTGTCCAACCGAAACGAATATTTACATTGACAAATTTGATAAGGAAATTGCATCAAAATTTATAGTTAAAAATAAAATAAATATAATTCTTGGAATAGGATCCTCTGGACCAACTACTAAGTGGGGATCAGAAAATTATATAAATTTAATAAAAAAAATGCTTAGAAAGAATGATTTCTTCTTTTTCCTTCTTTGTGGTCAAAATGATAAAGATCAATCTGATAAAATTATAAAGGAAATAGGTACAAAGTATTGTTTGCCACTTCATAGTAAAAATATTTCAGAAATTATACCTATAATATCTTTAACAAATCTTTATGTTGGAAACGACTCCTTTGGTCATCATGTCTCATCGCAGTGCAATATTCCAAGCATAGTTATTATGCTTGATACTCCAAAAGCTTATACAGATTATAGTAGAAATCAATTTAGAGTTTTGCCTAATAATATTAATGAAAATCAGATAACACATGATTCTAGATACTCAAATAAATCAATTAGTGTGGAAAAGGTATTTGAAAAAATTTGTTCAATTTTAAAATTATAAAGTATCTTTTAAAACCAACTCTTTAGCTTCATTAACAATTGAGGCTAACCTTGTTAATTCTGGACTTATGTCTGGGTGAATCTTTTTCATAATTTTCTTATATGATTTCATAACTTCTTCTCTGCTATATTTTTTTTTAGAGTCTAAATTAAGAATTTTATATGCTTCTTCTAAAGATATACTTCCTGCATTGAGATTTCTATTAATACCGTTAAAAGTAAATCTACCCGAATTTTTTAAAAATCTCAGCAAACCCCAAATTCTTACAATTTGTAACAATGTTAGACCAGCCTTAGTTTTGACTAAAGGAAGTATCATCAATAAAAAGGGTAAAGAAAATATATATCTTCCAGCAAACGCCATAAGAATTGCGAGAATAATAGACAAAATTATTGTAAATGATCTAATACTTTTTGAAATTTTTTTGCTAGAAGTTTTTACGAACCAATTAAGAATAAAATAAACTAGGACAAAAATAATAAGTGTTAAGAAAAAAATATTCATGTATTAATTAAATTTTATATGAAAATACCACAATTAAGTAAAAAACCTGAAAATAAATCTTGTCACAACACCGAGTGGGTAGATAATTATAGCTGGATACATCAAGAAAATATATTGGAAGTTTTAAAGGATAGCCAAAAACTTAATCCAGAGGTGAGAAATTACTTAGAAAAAGAAAATGCATTTACACTTCACAACATGTCAGATACCAAAAAAATCCAGAAGGATTTATTCCAGGAAATTAAGGGGAGAATTAAATTAGATGATGAAAGCTTACCTTTTAAAGATCATACTTATGAATATTGGACTAAAACAACGGTTAAAGGAAATTACTCAATCAAATTAAGAAAAAAAATTGATTCAAATGACGTAGAAGAAATATGGAATGGAGATAAAGAAAAAGAAAAATTAAAAACTGAATACTTTGGAGTAGGAGATTTAGAAGTAAGTCACGATGATAAATATCTTGGTTACTCTTTAGATTTAAAAGGGTCTGAGTATTACACAATTTATGTCCGTGATATAAAGTCTGGTGAACTTGTTTCAGAAAAAATTGAAGAAACAAGTGGAAGTATTCTTTTTAGCTTAGATGATAAATTTATTTATTACTCAAAACTTGACAAATATCATAGGCCAAGAAAAGTATTTAGACATAAATTGGGAACTCCAACAAAAGAAGACCAGCTAATATTTGAGGAAAACAGTGAAGCCTTCACTGTAAGTATAGGATTAAGTTCTGATGAAAAATATTATTTTATCATCACCTCTGATCATAATACGAGTGAACAATACTATTTTCATAAAGATGAAGAAAATCCAAAACCCAAAATTATTAAGAAGAGAGAAAAAGGAATAATCTACTCAGTAAATTCTTGGAACAATAATTTTTATAATCACACAAATAAAGATGCAGAAGATTTCAAAATTGATATTTGTGATAATTTAGAAATTCAAAATTGGAAACCATATATACCCGCCAAAAACGAAGTTTTAATTGGTGGACTTACCTTTTTAAATAATTGGATAATGAGAAGCGAAGTATCAAATGCTTTAAGTAAAATATATGTAAAAAATTTAGAAACAAATATAGAAAAAGAAATAAAATTTACTGATGAAGAAGTAATTGATCCAGGAATTTCACTTAAACAGAGAGATAGAAATACTGATTTAATACATTTAAGTTATTCTTCTCCAAAAACTCAAAATAGAGTTTATTCGTTTAATTTAAGAACAGGTGAAAAAAAACTTATTAAAGAGCAAGAAATTCCATCTGGACACAACCCAAACAATTATGTTGTTGAAAGACTCGAGTGTCCTTCGCATGATGGGAGACTTGTTCCAATTACTATAACAAGACATAAAAAAACCAAAATTGATGGATCTGCAAACTTATTGCTCTATGGTTATGGATCATATGGAAACTCTATGTCGCCTGGATTTTCATCTACTAGGTTTTCTTTGATTGATAGAGATATAATATGGGTCACTGCACATATAAGAGGTGGGATGGAAAGAGGAATGAAATGGTGGAAAGAGGGAAAGCTTTTAAATAAAAAAAATACATTTGCAGACTATTTAGCAGTAGCAAAATATTTAATAGATAAAAAGTACACTTCAAAAAATAAAATTATTGGTATGGGTGGTTCGGCTGGGGGCCTTTTAATGGGAGCAGTAGTTAATAAGGAGCCCAGTTTATTTTTAGGAATAATTATGGCGGTCCCTTTTGTTGACTCTTTAACAACCAACCTTGATCATTCCCTTCCTCTAACTGTTGGAGAGTTCGATGAATTTGGAAATGCTAAAGATATAAAAGAACATTTCGATTATATTTTTTCTTATGCCCCATATAATAATATTAAAAAAATGGATTATCCAAATATCTTGATTACAACTAGTTTAAGCGACAACAGAGTATTGTTTGATGAGCCAGCAAAATTTACTGCAAAACTTAGAGATTATAAAACGGATAATAACCTCTTGCTTTTAAAGACTGAGATGAACGCTGGCCACGGTGGTAAATCTGGAAGAGATGGAGCAATAGAAGAGATAGCATTTGATTACGCGTTTGCATTAAAAATTACCAAAAAAATTTAATTTTTAGATATTGAAAAAAAAAAAATAATACCCATTTAAAGTAAGCAAGTCGCCTAATGGGGCTTGTAAATAACCTTGCTAACAAAGGAGGATAATATGACAAGTAAGGATCTATCAATATTTAACTCTCTAAGACCGTTTTCAATTGGTTTTGACGATATGTTTGATCAATTTGAAAATATGTTGGGTAACGGAGGGCTAACTATGCAATCAAACTATCCACCATACAACATTAGAAAAACTGGAAAAGATAAATATTCTATCGAAGTTGCTCTTGCTGGTTTTAATAAAAAAGATGTTGAGGTCGAGTTTGAAGACAATTTATTAACTGTTAGAACAAAGCATATTAATAAATCAGATAATAAAAATGAAGACGGTGAAATTATTCATAAAGGCATTTCTCAAAGACAATTTGCGAGATCATTCACAATTGCAGATGATGTAAAGGTGGGTGGTGCTGAACTAAAAGATGGTCTTTTGACAATAGCCTGTGAAAGAATAGTGCCCGAATATAAAAAGAAAAAACTTATAGAAATTAAATAAGTAAACCTTGCTTGTGGGGACATAGTCCCCGCAAGTATCTAAAAACATCCTTTGGACTGAAATCCAATTACCATATCATTATTGTTTATTTCAAACTTTCTCTCACACGGAATCCCGTATTTTTTTGTTTTAAATATCAATAATTTTGCACCTGTCTCACTTTTAGATTCTCTTGTTGGTCTTCCCATCACGATCTTTAGCTCTGAAACTGGTTGCCCAATAAATTGACTTAATTTTTTGTTCTCTTCTTTTACAATCTCATCAGTTTTATCTTTTATGCTTTGACAGTTTGAAAGAAAAATAAATATTATAGCCCCAAAGATAAATAGAATATATTTTTTCATAATCATCAAGATATCAGGTTTAAAATTACTTAAATATAAACTTATAAGTTGTAAAATGTTAATAAACTTTGAATTTAATGAGTAATTTTTTTAAGAATCAAATATCTTATAAAAAAAAATTTTGGGAGGAAAAATGTTAGAAAAATATTTTAATTATAAAAAATACAAAACGGATTTTAAAACAGAGGTAATAGCAGGAATAACTACTTTCTTGACGATGGCTTATATAATGTTCTTAAATCCATTTATATTATCTGGAGAATTTGCAGGACCTGAGAAAGGTTTTTTTGACTTTGGAGCAGTGTTTACTGCTACAATTCTCGCAACAGCAATTGCATGCTTTATAATGGCCTTTTACGGAAAGACTTGGCCAATAGGGTTAGCTCCGGGAATGGGTATAAACGCATTTGTAGCATTCGGGGTTGTTGCCGGGATGGGCTATACACCTCAGGCAGCGCTTGGAGCAGTGTTAGTTGCAGGTATATTATTTCTAATAATTTCTTTAACTCCAATTAGAGCATGGTTAATAAATTCAATTCCTAAAAGTTTAAAATTAGGTATTGGCGCTGGTATAGGATTATTTTTGGCAATTATTGGTTTGGAAATAATGGGGGTAGTTGGTGATCATCCGGTTACACTAGTAACTTTAGGTGATATTAAAAATCCTTTAGTTTTACTTGGATGCCTAGCTTTTGTTTCAATGGTTGTACTTGAGAAATTAAAAATTAAAGGAAATATCATTATTGGTATTATTATTTTTAGTATTATTGCCTGGGTCAGTGGATTAGCAAAATTTAATGGTGTTGTTAGTTCTCCCCCGCCAATGACCTATCTTTTTGATTTTGATTTAACGGCTGCGATGACAGCAGGAATGTCTACTGTTATATTTACTTTATTGTTTATAGATTTTTTTGATACAGCAGGTACTTTAACATCGGTAGCAAATGTTGCAGGAAAAGTTGATAGCAAAGGAAAAGTACAGGATATAAACAAAGCAATGTTGTCTGACAGCGTGGGAACTGTTGCTGGAGCATTAATGGGCACAACTACAGTAACAAGTTATGTAGAGTCTGGGGCTGGAGTAAAAGCGGGTGGAAGAACAGGTATGACCTCATTAGTTATTGGTATTTTATTTTTATCCTGTTTATTTTTTTCTCCTTTGGCTACAAGTTTACCAAAAGAGATTGATGGAGCTGCTCTTCTTTATGTTGCAGTTTTATTCGTAAGAAATATAACTGATATAGAATGGGAAGATATTTCAGAGTCTGCGCCAGCTATTGTTGCTATGATAACGATGCCATTAACATATAGTATTAGTAATGGTATTGCTCTCGCATTTGTTTCTTACGCACTAATAAAAATATTTACTGGAAAAGCGTCTAAAACTTCACCTGCTATATGGGTTATAGCAGTGTTAAGTGTTATAAGCTTTACTGTTGCTTAATTTCAATTTTTAAAAGGGCTAGATTAATTCTAGCCCTTTTTATGTTTAGATACTATTTCGTCTATATCAATTTCCTCATAATGCTCAGTTGGTTGTACAATCCAAGGATCTGAGCTCAACAAAACTGGACAAAAGTCAGGTTTAAAAATAGATGATTTTTTTTTCCAAAGACAAGCTGTTTTAATCTCATTAATATTATCTTTTATAGGATTATAGTTTTTTAACCATTCAATACTTTTATTTAAAGTCAGTCCAGTGTCAGACAAATCATCGACGAGTAATACTTTGCTAAAATCTTTTGCAACTGCTAATGAGCTAATCTCACGAGCAAACATTAGCTTCCCTTGTTTATCTTCCATGCCTTTTCCTGAATAACTTTGAATCACAATATACGCTGTTGGAAGTTTTAGAAGTCTTGAAAGTATATCTATAATCGGTGCCGCACCGCGCATTATTCCAACTAAAACAGTTGGCTTGTAATTTTTATGGATTATTGTAGCCAATTTTTCTACTGTATCTAAATATTCGTCAAAACTAATAATTAATTTATTGCTCATATTAATTTTGCTATCATAATTAAAATTATTTAAAATAATATAAATTTATGAAAATATTTGATTGCTTCATGTATTTTGATGAAGAATTGTTACTAGATCTTAGGTTGAATTATCTTAATAAATTTGTAGATAAATTTATAATAGTTGAATCTAATTATGATCACAAAGGTGAAAAAAAAAAACCCAACTTTAAAAGAGAAAAATTTAAAAAATTTGACGATAAAATTGAATATATTTTAATAGATGAACAACCAAAGGACATAGATGAAGTTAAGTTTGACGACAAGAGTCCAGATACTAGTGCTAAATATATTTTAAATGCTGTAAAAAGAGAAAACTTTCAAAGGAACTATATTAAAAATTGCTTATCAGAGGCTAATGATAATGATTGGATTATAATTTCTGATGTGGATGAATTACCAAATTTGAAAAATATTGATTTTAAAAATATTAAAAATCAGTTTATTTTTTTTAAGCAAGAGATGATGTATTACAAATTTAATTTAAAAATCGAAAACTTTACATGGGTTGGAACTAAAGCTTGTAGAATGAAGAATTTACTTTCTCCACAATGGCTTAGAAATATTAAGGATAGATCATATCCATGGTGGCGTTTAGATACTTTTTTTTCAAAGAGCAAGTATAGAAGTATAAAGTTTATAGATGATGGAGGTTGGCACTTTTCTTATTTAAAAACACCTGAAGAGATCGAAAAAAAATTAAAATCTTATCTTCATCACAGGGAATATGAACTAAATCCTATAGGAGTAAAAAAAATAAAAAAATTGATTAAACAAAAAGAAACTATATATAATTTAAAAATAGACCAAAGGCTTAATCAATTTGGAGGTGGAAATAAATTAAGCAAAGTAAATATTAATATCTTACCAAAATATATTTCAGAAAATAAAGATAAGCTTGAAAACTGGATTGAAAAATAAATTTTATTTTTAATACTGTATTGGTTCATTATCAATAGATCTCCATAAATACCAAGTGGCTACTGAGCAATAAGGTGAAAACTTTTTTTTTAGTTTATATAGAAAACTTTTAGGTGGAAAATATTTTTTTTTATAATTATTTGATATTGCTCTTAATAAACCTATATCTTGGGTAGGCCAAACATCTGGTCTATTAAAAGTAAAAATTAATATCATTTCAGCAGACCATCTTCCAATTTGTCTCAAACTAGATAGATATATAATTGCTTCTTCATCACTCATATTTTTAATTAAATTTGGATTGAAAGATTTGCTTAAAAACTTTGATGATAGTTCCTTAATTCCTTTTGCCTTTTGTCTACTTAGACCACATTTTCTTAACTTTTGTAAACTAATTTTTTGAATAGTAATTGGTCTAATTTTATTTCTACAAAGTTTATTAAATTTCTTAAATACAGAGTCAGCAGCAGCAACACTAATTTGTTGTCCAATAATACTTTTGCAAAGTGAAAAAAATATATCCTTTCTTGTAATTAAAGTTTTATCTTTATATTTTTTTGTTAAGATTTTCATTACCCTATCTTTTTTAGATAAATATATTTTTGCTTTATTCCAATATTTAGGAGGTTTAGTCATTACGAGGAATAGATAGTTGTTTTTTTAAAATTATCTCTCTTCTAAATATAATAATAGATGAAGCTATTACTAAAAGCGCTCCAAAAACCGTTTTAAAAGTTGGTATTTCATTCCATATTATAAAACCAAAAAATATTGCAAAAACTAATCCTAAATATTTTAAAGGTGTTACTAACGAAACTTCTGAAAATTTATATGATTGACTTAACCACAAATTCGCAACACCTCCGAAAATGCCTATTAAAGATAATAAAAATAAATCTTTTATTCCAGGCATTATCCACCCAAAAGGAATCGTAAATAAACCTGCTAAAGTTATTGCTGCAGAGAAATTTAATGAAATTAACCAAACTGGTTCTGTAGTCGATAATTGTCTTATAGCTATAGCAACGTAAGACAGCCCAAGACAAAAGATAATTGGATAAATGTAAAATATATTCAATGAACTAAATCCTGGCTCTGTAATTATAATAATACCAATAAAGCCAACAAAAACTGCAAGCCATCTAAAAAAACCTACTTTTTCTCCTAAGAAGAAAATAGAAAAAATAGTTGTAAAAATTGGAGCAGCAAAAGAAATGCTAACGACAGTAGCTAGAGGTAGATTTCTTAATGCAGTAAATATTGCTAAAAGTGCTATCAATCCAAAAAAACATCTTAAAAAATGTAATCCAGCTCTTTTTGTATAATAAAAATTTTTAATTCTCCCTTTGGGCATTATCAAAAAATAAAATATTAATCCAAAAAAACCTCTAAAAAATAAAACTTCTCCCAACGGGTAATTTTCTGACCATTTTACAATTATATCCATTATTGAGAACGCACACACTGAAAGAAACATGTACAAAAAGCCCAATTGATTTTTAGACAACATACGAATAACTTTTAGATAATTTAAAATAATAATCAATGGAAATAGCTATATTAGCATTAGGATGTTTTTGGGGACCTGAAGAAAAATTCTCTAAGTTGGGGGGAGTTGTGACAACTGAAGTAGGTTATTGTGGAGGTAATTCAAAATCAACAACTTATGAAGATGTTTGTAGTGGAACAACCAATCATGCAGAGGTTGTAAAAATTGAATTTGATGAAAAAATTATCTCATTTGAAAAAATTTTAAATTTTTTTTTCGATATTCATGATCCAACCACACTTAATAGGCAAGGACCTGATATAGGAACGCAATATAGGAGCGAAATTTTTTATACGAGCGAGGAACAAAAAAAAATTGCTGAAAACTTAAAACTAGAGTTAAATAAAAAATTTGATGGAAAAATAATTACAAATATTTCAAAATTAAATAATTATTGTAAAGCAGAAGAATATCATCAAAAATATTTCCAAAAAAGAAATCTATAATGTCTTTAGTTTCTACAGAATGGTTAGAAAAAAATCATTCAAAAGTAAAAATTATTGATGCAAGTTGGCATATGCCAAATGTAAATAGAAATGGCTTTGAGGAGTTTAAAAAAGCACACATTAATAATTCAGTTTTTTTTGACATCGATAATAATTCTAATCATCAAACTAAAATCCCACATATGTTACCAAATAAAGAACAATGGGAAAGAACTGTCTCTAGGCTAGGAATTTCTAACTCAGATAAAATTATTATTTATGATAATTCAGATGTTATAAGCTCTTGTAGGTGCTGGTATACATTTATATTTTTTGGCCACAAGCCAGATTTGGTCTCAGTTTTAAATGGTGGTTTTTATAAATGGACTAATGAGAATAGAAAAATCACAGATAGCATTAAACAGCCAATTAAAACAAATTATATATCATTTAAAAAAAACTATTTAGTCAAATCAAAGGATGAAATAGATGAAAATATAATTAAAAAAAAATTTAAAGTTATAGATGCAAGAAGTAAAAATCGTTTTTTAGGAAAAGAAAAAGAACCACGTCCAGGATTAAGAAGTGGATCAATACAAGATTCAATTTGTATGCCTTTCATGGAAGTGATAAATAAAACAGATAAAACATTTCTTGATAATAATATTTTAAAAAAAAAATTTCAAAATGTAGGAATAAAAAATGAAAATAATGTTGTATTTTCGTGTGGTTCAGGAATTACAGCTACAGTTTTAAGTCTAGCTTATTCTTTAATTAATGATAGATATTTACCAACCATATATGATGGATCTTGGGCTGAGTATGGTATGATAAAATAAATACAAATGAAAAGATCAACAAAAGTTACGTCAATAATACTTATATTCTTTGTGATAATATCTGGAGTAATTATTGCAAGGATGATGATAGGTTCGCATTTCGCAAAAAAATTTAGTAAAAGACCTCCACCAGGTATAATAGTCGCTGAAGTTATAAATAGAAATTTTTCTGAAAAAATAGAAAGTTTTGGTACAGCTATTTCAAAAAAAACTGAAAGTTTTAGAATTAAGAAAAATGAGTTAAATGCTGAGCTAGAACTTAAAAATTACATCAAAAAAGGTGAAACTATTATAAATTTAAAAGATAGGAATATTATAGCGCCATTTAGTGGAATACTTGGATACAGGGGTCTTACCGAAGATACTTTGGGATCAGATAATTCTATTATAATAACCTTGGACGATAGCTCAATAATTTATTCGGATCTTAAAATACCAGAAACTTTCGCATCAGTATTAAAAAAAGGTCTTCCAATTGAAGCTAAGTTTTCAGGAAACAAAAATAAAATTTATAACGGATATGTTGATGGAGTATCTAGTAGGATAAACGCAGAAACAAGAAGCATTTTGACAAGAATAAAAATTGAAAACAAAAGTTTTGAACTTATCCCTGGCTCATTATTAGAAGTTACAGTTAAATTCAATTCAAGAAAAAAACTTGGGATACCTGATACAAGTGTAATGTTAGAGGGAAATAAAGCTTATGTTTATAAAATTTTAGATGATAACTCAGTAAATAAAGTTGAAATAGAAATAGGCAATAGAAGTGAAGGTTATGTTGAAGTTTTAGAAGGTCTGGAGGAATACAATATAATTGCAGCTGAAGGACTAAAAAAAATAAATCCTAAGGGCAAAATAAAGCCAATAAATAAATAAATGTATTTGACAGAAATAAGTATTAAAAGACCGGTAGTATCATGGGTAATGTCTCTTATTCTCATAGTTTTTGGATTATTTGTTTTTTGGAAATTGCCAGTAAGAGAATTGCCTTCTGGTATCCAGCCTCCAGTGGTTCAAATTAAAGTTGAATACAAATCGGCTTCTGCGCCAATTGTAGATGAAGAAGTAACACAAGTTATTGAAGATGTAATTGGTGGTGCAGAAGGAGTAAAAAACATCGACTCAAAATCAGAAAACGGAAAGAGTACTATCAATGTAGAATTTGATACTGAAATAGACTTGGATAATGCTGCAAACGATATTAGAGAAAGAGTAGCTAGGATAGTCGACAACCTGCCTTCTGAAGCTGACCCACCTCAAATATTAAAACAGGCCGCAGGTTTTACTACAACTATGTGGATTGCATTATCTTCTCCAACATGGACCGACTTAGAGCTAGGTGATTATGCTGAAAGATATTTAGTTGATCAATTTTCCAGTATAAAAAACGTTGGAAGAATCAGAACTGGCGGACTTAGAGACCTGAGTGTTAGAGTTTGGATAAATCCAATTAGACTAGCTGCAAATAATCTAACTATACAAGAGGTTGAAAATGCTTTGAGAAATGAGAATGTAAGTTTACCAGCAGGTACCTTGGAGTCAAATAATATAGATTTAACAATTAATCTAGATAAGTCATATAGTGATTTAGATCAATTAAAAGAATTACCTATCAAAAAAGATAAAAATAATTTGGTAAGACTAGGCGATATTTCAAATATAGAGTTTGGACCAGTGTCTGAAAAAGCACTATTTAGATCACAAAGTAAAAATGCACTTAATTTAAAAACTGTTGGAATTGGAATTTACGCTAGAAGTGGAGCATCAACAGTAGAACTTTCAAAAGAAATTAAAAAAAAAGTTAAAGAGATAAGAAAAACATTACCAGATGGTCTTAAAATAGAAATTGCTTTTAATAGGGCAAACTATATAGGTGCTGCAATTAATGAAGTCTATAAAACTTTATTAATAGCATTCATATTGGTTGTTCTTATAATTTATTTGTTTTTAGGTAATCTTAAAGCTGTTATTGTTCCAGCTATCGCTCTTCCTGTAAGTCTTGTTGCAACTTTTTTAGGTCTTTATTTATTCGATTTATCAATAAATATATTTGTTTTATTAAGCTTTATTCTAGCAATAGGCATAATTACTGATGATTCTGTAATAATGACTGATGCAATTTATAGAAGAATAGAAAAAGGTGAAACTCCATTGGTTGCATCATACAGAGGATCAAAACAAATAACATTTGCAATTATAGCAACTACACTAATATTGATAGCGGTTTTTCTGCCCTTAATTTTTATAGAGGGAATTTCAGGAACTCTGTTTAGAGAAACTGCAATTGCTCTAACTTTTGCAATAGTGGTTTCATCGTTTGTTGCATTAACTTTATCTCCTATGCTTGGAAGTAAATTTTTAAATAAAAAGGAAAAGAAAAATTTTGTAAATATAAAATTTGATAAATTCTTTCAAAGTTTTTTAGATTTCTATAAAGATACATTAAAATTTTGGCTAGACAAAATAAAGATAATATCAATATTTATCATATCAATAGTTATTGCATCAGGCCTTTTATATAATTTTTCTAAGAAAGAACTGCTTCCTATGGAAGATAGAGGTGCATATTTGGTAATTGGTCTAACAGATGAAGGAAGCTCTTTTAAATATACTCAACAAAGAGCTGAAGATGTAGAAAAAAGATTAATACCTTTATTAAAGAAAGAAGATAGCCCTTATAACAAATTTTTAATGATCGTTCCTGGATTTGGTTCAGAAAATAGCTTTTTAATTATCGCACTTTTAAATAGGTGGGAAAATCGAAATGAAGGGTCTCAAACGGTTATGCGAAAAGCAATTGGAAAAATTGTGACAGTACCTCAAACAGTTGCTTTTCCAATATCTCCACAGTCTATAAGAGTTTCAAACTATAATAAACCAGTTCAAATGGTTATATTAGGAAGCACATACGAAGATTTAGAAAAAACTCAAGACGAATTAATTAAAATATTAAGAGAAAATAAAAATTTATCTAGAATAGAATCTGACTATACTAGAAAGAAACCAGAGATAAAGTTAGTAGTTAATAAAAATAAAGCAAAAGATTTAGGTATATCTACTCAGTCAATAGGACAAACACTTGAAACTTTATATGGAGGAAAAACTGTTACCAAATTTAACAAATTAGGAAAAGAGTATCCAATTATTTTACAACAATATTTTGATGATAGAAAAAGTAAAGAAGGTTTAAGTAAAATTTTTGTTAGATCAGAAAATAATAACAAACTAATTTCTTTGGCAAACCTAGTAAGCTTTGAAGAAGAGGGTGCTGCAAACAAACTATCTAGATACAATAGACAAAGAGCTGTTACAATCTCAGCAAATATTTCAGAAAATTATACCTTAGATAAAGCCATAAAGTTTTTAGAGGATAGCATGACCAAAATTGACCCCGAAAAACAAATTGCTTGGAAAGGGAAATCTGAAGAATTAAAAGAAACAACTAACGAGTTATATATTATATTTGTCTTAGCTTTATTAACTGCCTATCTAGTTATGGCAGCAACGTTTAATTCATTTATCCATCCTTTCATAATTATTTTAACGGTTCCACTAGCTGTTTTTGGTGGTTTAATTTTTATATTATTTTTAAATAGTTCAATAAATATTTTTTCACAAATTGCTTTGGTAATTTTAATTGGTATTTCTACAAAAAATAGTATTTTAATTGTCGATTATGCTAATCAATTAAGACTTGCCGGAAAAAATATTGAAAATTCCATAAAAGAGGCGTGTGACTTAAGGTTTAGACCTATTATTATGACATCTTTGAGCACTATGATTGCTATGTTGCCACTTATAATTGGAAATATAGGCCCAGGAGCAGGTGAAGGTTCTAGACTCGCAATAGGTTCTACAATATTTGGAGGAATGATAATTTCAACTTTCTTTACATTATATGTAACTCCTACAATGTATCTTGCACTTGCAAAAAATACTAAACGAATTGATGAGATAGATATTCGACTTAAAAAAGAATTAAATTAAAATAATATATATTTTTTTCTATTTAATTTTGAACTACATTTATCAAGCTGATATTTATACTTATCGGATTGTTTTTTTACTTTTTTTGCCAATTCAATTACTTTTGGATTATTTTTATAATTTTTATAGTTTCCCCACCCTTCATGATAAGCAATATACTGTTTAAAAGCATCTCCTTTAGAAATTTTTAAAATTTTTTCAGTTTTAGTAGTATACCACCCTATAAAATCAACGCTGTCTTTAAATCTTGTTCTTCGAGCAAATGAATTACCAGTTTCATTTTTATATTGTTTCCATGTCCCCTTTACAGCTTGTGAGTAACCAAATGAACTTGATGGCCTTTTGTAGGGTATAATCTTAAATATTTTTTTTCTTTTAGGTTTTGCTAACCAATCGAAGTCAGATTCCATTTTTATAATTGCCAGCTGAATATATATTGGAGTCCCCCATTTTCTCTCAGTTTTTTTTGCATGCTTGTACCACAAATATCTCTCAGTAAATATTAAACAGCTATCGGCAGTATTTTTAGGTATGGATGAACAAGAGGTTAAAATTAAAAGAAATAAGAAAAATGAATATTTATTGAAATTCGGATTTTGCCTTATCATTAAGCTCTTTCATTTTATTTCTTATCTCTTGATCAGAAATATTACATAATTCTAAATCTCTTTTAATTTTTTTAAAAACATCCTCATCGCCCACTTCTTGGAAATCAGCTTTAATAATATCTTGTAAATACTTTTCTTGTTCCACGATTGTATATTTCAAAATTGTGGATACCCATTCTGCTAAATATTTATTTCTCTTTGCTGAAATCTTAAATAGTTTTTCTTCATCATGGGCAAATTTTTTTTCAAAACTTTTTTTTCTATCTTCAAAAGTATTCATAATTTTTTTTTAAAAATATAAAATAATCCTATAGCAATAAAAACACCAATTATATTACCAAATAAGTCCGCAAATTGAAAACTTCTATTTGGTATAAACATATGAAAAAATTCAAAAATTATGGAAATGAATAAAAAATATATTATTAACTTCTTATAAATATTAGAGTAAACAACAAAGCCAAAAAAAGACAATAAAGCTAATGCTATTACGTGATTAGATGAAAAAATAAAATCTGGTAAAATTTGTGGCTGTTTTTGTAAATTTTTATAGATTAAAAACCCTGAAATACTTCCTGGAAAAAGATAGAATATAATAAAAATTATATTTAAAATATGAAAAACTAATTTTGTCATATATAAAATTATCTTATAAATAAATTTTATTCATGAGTCATTTAATTTTAGTAAGACATGGCCAAAGTGAGTGGAATCTTGAAAAAAGATTTACTGGTTGGGTTGATGTAGATTTAACTGCAAAGGGTAAATTAGAGGCATGTAAAGCTGGAGAACTATTAAAAGAAAAAAACTTAAGATTTGATTATTTTTTCACTTCTTATCAGATAAGAGCGATAAATACATTAAAATTAATTCTAAATACTATGAGAATTAAAAATAATTTTACAAAAGCTTGGCAGCTTAATGAGAGACATTACGGATCTCTTACTGGATTAAATAAAGATGAAATGAAAAAGAAACTTGGGGAAAAAAAGATTCAAGAATTTAGAAGATCTTGGAGTATAAAGCCTAATCCTTTAAGTAAAAATAATCCATATCATCCTATTAATATTAAAGTTTACAAAGATGTTCCTAAAGACCTTGTTCCAGATACAGAGTCATTGGAAGATACATTCAATAGAGTAATTCCATATTTTAAAAAAAATATAAAAGACAAATTAATTAACGATAAAAATATTCTTATTACCGCTCATGGGAATTCAATAAGGTCATTATGTAAGTACTTATTCAAACTAAATGAAAAGAAAATTACTTCTTTGGAAATTCCAACCGGGAATCCACTTTTAATAAAATTCAGTATCAACAATAAAATAACTGAATGTAAGTATTTAGATCAAGCTAGAGCAAACGACTTAATTGCTTTTTAATAATTGATTATAAATTTTTAAGTTTGTTACATGAAAAAATTCACATTTACTCTCAAAGCCAAATAATTTATTTTTTTGCATCATTTCTTTCCATATATCTAGAATTGAGAATTTAGTATCTTTAACATAATTAAAGTTTTTTCTATTTATTATTTGGCATCCAGTGAAAATATAATCATTATTATGTTGTTTAGTTAATAGATTTTTTTCCATGCAAAAATCACCATTTAGACTCTTATCAAAACTGAATTTTTTTTTTACTACTAACAAAATATTATTTAATTCTTGTTCAAAATAATAATCTTCCATTTTTTCAATAAAATTAATATATTCTAAATTCCAAACGGTATCAGGATTAAAAACTATAAAATTTTCTTGATCTGCCGACGATTTTATTAAATTATATATACCACCACCAGTATCAAGAATATTATCTCCATCACTTATTAAATCAATTTTAATATTAAAACTTTTTTTACTTAAAAAATTTTTTATTTTATCTTCTAAATAAAATGTATTTATTTTTATATTTTCAATGTTTAATTTTTCAGCAATATTAATAGTATTTTCAAGTAAAGTTTGATTATTCAGTTTAATTAATGGTTTGGGATTTTCCAAAGTAAGCGGATTCAGTCTTTTCCCATATCCAGCACACAAAATAAAAGCAGTTTTAATTTTCATTTTTTTCTTAATTTTATACTAAAATTATCATCTAGACATTTTTTTAAGTTTAAAAAAGATGAATTATTCTCCATTCTTAATTCTATCAATTTCCATGCATATGGTATTAATTTTAAATACTTCTTTTTTTTATCTCTTATAGCTAGTCTAGTAAAAATTCCTATAATCTTTAAATTTCTCAAAACTGATAAAATATCAAAATCATTTTGAAATTTTTTTATATCAAATGCATTTTGATTAAGTTTTAAATAATAATTATATATTGATTTTTTAAATTTAGTTGATGTTTTTAATCTAACATCATCTACTAAAGAAGCTAAGTCATAAGCTCTGTTTCCAATAAGCGCATCTTGACTATCTAAAACCCCAATTTTTTTATTAGATTTTATTAAATTTGACACATGAAAATCTCTATGAACAAAGGTGTTATTTTTTAATTTTAATTTTGATAATAATTTTATGACTTCTTTTTTTAAAATTTTTTCTATATTTAATACTTTTTCTTTTTTAATAACTTTTGGCACATACCATTTTAGAAAAAGTTCTGTTTCTTTCAAAAGGATTGTTTTAGAATAAATTGGGATTTTATAAATTTTATTATTAAAATTTTTAATCTTATTAGTTTTAATTTTCTGTATTTTATTTAGTAAAGATAAAATATCTTTAAATATTACTAGTTTATTTTTTTTTTGAAATTTAAGTAGAAAGTGAATAGTATAATCACCTAAAAATTCTATTTCAATTAAACTTTTGTTATATTTTTGATTTAAAAGCTTTGGAGCTTTAATACCATTCTTATTTAAAATTTTATTGATAGAATCATAAATTAAAAGATTTTTTTCTTTATTTTTTTCTGAATAAATTACTATAGATCTTCTTTTATTTTTTCTTTTAATATAGAAGCTTCTTGAAGATGCATCTCCTTCTATCTTAGTTAGATTTTTATCTAAAGTCATAAATTTTTAAAATTCTCTTGTCTAATTTTGCTTTATATTCAAAGTGTAATTCGATTCTATTTTTTGGTTTTTTTGCTACTTTTTCAGCCCATTCAACTAATGTTATCTCGTTTTCAAAGTTATCTAAAAAACCTATATTTTTGAGTTCTTTTTTGTTCTTTAATCTATACAAATCATAATGTTGTATTACCAAATCTTTGATATCGTATTCATTTAATAATGTAAAAGTTGGACTTGTAACCTCTGTTTGTTTTGCTCGCTTTGTTTTTTGGAAATTGTTTATAAAATATCTAATAAATGTCGTTTTTCCAACTCCAATTTCTCCAAAAAAAAGTAAGGTATCTCCCTTTTTTATTCTTTTAGAAAATTTTCTTGCAATTTTAGCTGTATCGCTCTCTTTTGATATGTCAAATTTGCTACTTTTAGTAGCGATAGGCATCTGGCTTATAAGGACCCTCGGGCGAAACACTAATATAGTCGGCTTGGTCCTTCGACATTTGGGTTAGTTTTGCTCCAACTTTTTCTAAGTGAAGTCTCGCAACTTTTTCATCCAAATGTTTTGGTAAAACGTAAACTTTATTTTCGTATTTCTTGTAATTATTCCATAATTCTATTTGAGCAGTAACTTGGTTAGTAAAAGAAGCGCTCATGACAAAACTTGGGTGACCAGTTGCACAACCCAGATTAACCAGTCTACCTTCAGCTAATAGGATTATTCTTTTTTTACTAGGGAGAGTTATTTCATGTACCTGAGGCTTGATCTCATCCCACTTATAATTTTTTAATGCTTCTACTTGAATTTCGTTATCAAAGTGACCAATATTACATAATATTGCTCTATCCTTCATTTCTCGCATATGATCTGCTGTAACAATATCTTTGTTTCCAGTTGCAGTTACAACAATATCTGCTTCCTTTATCATCTCATCCATTAGAACTACCTCATAACCTTCCATTGCAGCCTGTAAAGCACAAATTGGATCAGTTTCGGTAACCATAACTCTGGCTCCACTTTGTCTTAAAGATGCAGCACTGCCCTTGCCAACATCTCCAAATCCAGCAACAATTGCAACTTTACCTGACATCATTACATCTGTTGCTCTTTTGATTCCGTCAACCAAACTTTCTCTGCAGCCATATAAATTATCAAACTTCGATTTTGTTACAGAGTCGTTCACATTTATTGCGGGTACCATCAAAGTACCTTTTTCTTGCATTTTTTTTAAAGCTAAAACACCAGTTGTTGTCTCTTCGCTTAGTCCTTTTACGTTTTTCAATAAATTTTTATAATCTTTATGCATTAGAGCTGTGAGGTCACCACCATCATCCAAAATCATATTTGGTTCCCATCCTTTTTTTCCTTCTATTGTTTGCTTTACACACCACCAGTATTCCTCTTCAGTTTCACCTTTCCATGCAAACACTGGAATTCCTACTTTAGCAATTGCTGCTGCTGCGTGATCTTGGGTAGAAAAAATATTACATGATGACCATCTTACTTCTGCTCCAAGTTCAACTAACGTTTCAATCAATACTGCTGTCTGAATTGTCATATGAAGACAACCTAAAATTTTTGCACCTTTAAGTGGATGTTTTCCTTTATACTCTTCCCTTATTGCCATTAATCCTGGCATTTCAGTCTCAGCTAATGAAATTTCTTTTCTTCCAAATTCAGCTTGGGAGATATCTTTTACTTTATAATCATTCATAAAATGGTCTTCTAACAATTAAATCTAAAATAATCAACTTTTACATCACGATTTTGGAAAAATTATTTCAACATTTGCACCCTTTTGATTGAGATTATTTGACGCTTTTATAGATGCTCCATGAAGATCAACGAGATTTTTAACTATGTTTAAACCTAATCCTGAATGTTCACCAAATTTTTCTGGTCTATTGCTATAAAATCTTTTAAAAATTTTATTTGTATCTTTCTCTTTAAAGCCCTGACCTTCATCAATCACTCTTAAGACCACATTCATATTGCTATTTTTTTCTAGTTGAACAAAAATTTTTTTTTTGTCTTTACTAAAAGAAATTGAATTATCTAATAGATTGGCAATTATTTGTTCAATCCTATTTTCAATTCCTAAAATTTTATATTCATTTGTGCTGTTTTTGTATATTAATTCTATTTTGATCCCTCTCTTGGTTTCATAAATGCTATTAAAATCATCTACAACTGATTTAACTACATGTTTAAGATCAATAATTATCATTTGTTCTTTACTTAAAGCAACTTCATCTTTTAACATTTGAGAATAATCAGTAATTAATCTCTCAATTCTTTGAATATCATGTTCTAAAATGTTTAGTAGTTTTGTTCGCTCAGGTTGGTCTTTTGTTTCGTTTAATATTTCAGTTGCACTTTTTAATGATGCCAGTGGATTTCTAATTTCATGAACAAGATCTGTCGAAAAGTTTTCTGCATTTTGAATTCTTCTTTGGAGATTATTTGTCATATCGTCTAAAGATGTAGATAAAGTTCCAAGCTCATCATTTCTATTCTTTAGAATATTTATATTGGTTTTTTTTTTACTTTTTTCCTTAATAATCTTTGTATAGTCAACAAGGTTTTTAATTGGTTTTAAAAAATAACGATTTAAAATGATTGAAAATATTAGAATTACAACTGCTACTATTATAGCAGTTCTAATAATAAATGTTTTTCTTTCGTCAATCGCATTCTTAACATCATTTGCACTTTCTGTAATTGTAATAAAACCAATATTTTCACCATTAATATTTATATTTTTAGTTGTTGCTAACAAAAATTGATTATAACTTTCTTGAACAAAGGTATAAGGTTTGCCAAATTCTCTAGACTTCGAATATACGATCATCATATCTTTTAACGAACCTTTTTTTCCTTTTTCATTTTTTTTTATTTTATCCTGTTTTTTTTTATTATTTTGATCGAGCCCTTCAAGGACTATGCTTTCTGATCTCTGAGAAAATGATCTTGGATCAAGATCAAGTGTATCGGTATCTCCAATTAAATTAAAATTATTATCATAAAAAATAACTCTATCTAAATTTTGGAAGAGAAATCTAGTTGAGAATAAGAATTTTCTTATATCATCATTATTAAATTTTATACTTAATCTATTTAAATGGCTGATTGTGTTATTTATAATTTGAATATGATTTGTCGATTTTTTTTTTATTAAATTAGGCTGAACATTGCTTAAATAAATTATTGTAAAAGATCCTATAATTAAAAAAAAAATCAAATTTACAAACAAAAATTTTTTGAGTATTGATAAATTTTTCAATAAAGCACTAAACATTAACTAATATTCCACCTATAACCACTTCCATATCTAGTTTCTATTGCAGAAAAACTCTCATCGATTTTTTTAAATTTTTTTCTAATTCTTTTGACGTGACTATCTATAGTTCTATCCTCTATATCCGTGTCCTCCCTATATGCTATGTCCATTAATTGAGATCTCTCTTTAATAATACCTGGTCTCTTAGCAAGCTCTTGAACAATAAGAAACTCGGTTGTCGTCAATTTATCAGGCAATCTTTTACCTGCCCATTCACATTCAAGCTGCGACGGGTCCAATTTTAATTTTCCATGAGAAATAATATTTTTATTTTCATCTAAATTATTAATATTTTTTTTTCTTAATTGAACTCTTATTCTTTCGATTAAAACTTTAATTGAAAAGCCTCCAGATTTTTTAATAAAATCATCTGCTCCTAATTTAAGACCTAATAATTCATCAACTTCGTCATCCTTAGAAGTTAAAAAAATAACAGGCAAAGAAGTTTTTTTTCTCAATTTTTTTAAAAGTTCCTCGCCATCCATTTTTGGCATTTTAATATCGATTACCGCTAAGTCAGGAGGAGTTCTTGTCAAACCAATAAGTGCGCTCTCACCATCTAAATAAGTTTGAACTTTGTAACCTTCTTTTTCTAAAGCTATACTTATACTAGTAAGAATATTCCTATCATCATCTATTAAGGCTATAGTTTGTTTCATAAGAAGTATTATAAAAATACTAAATTGTTTTAATTTGGGCAATACTTGATATTAGTGAAGTATTCCCCAGTTATCTCCAGTATTAACATCTACAGTTAAAGGAGTTGAAAAAGAATGCAAATCACTATCTTTAACACTTATCATTTCCTCCTTTATAATTTCAGAAAAATTTTCAACTTGATTGTTTGGTGCTTCAAAAATCAACTCATCATGAATTTGTAATAAAGTTTTTATTTTTAAACCTTTAATTTTTTTATTTAACCTTATCATTGCTAAACGCATTATTTCAGCTGCTGAGCCTTGAATAGGAGCATTTATAGCTGCTCTTTCTTGAAAGTTTCTTATGTTATAGTTTTTATCATTAATTCCTGAAATATACGACCTTCTTCCAAAAATATTATTAACGTAACCAGTTTTTCTACAAAATTTTATTGTTCTTTCCATATAATCTTTAATTTCTGGAAATTTTAAAAAATAAGAATTTAAAAAATTTTCAGCCTCATTATTTGAGACCAAAAGTTGTTTAGCCAGTCCATATTGTGAAATACCATATATAATTCCAAAGTTAATTGCTTTTGCTTTTCTTCTCAAGTCCCTATCAACTTTTTCAATATCTAGATTAAATACCTGGCTTGCGGTTAAGGAGTGAATATCCTCATTTTTTTTAAACGCACTTTTTAATTCTTTAACATCCGCTAGGTCAGCCAAAATTCTCATTTCTATTTGGTTATAGTCTGCTGAAATAAGTGTACACCCTTTTTCTGCAATGAAAGCTTTTCTAATTTCTTTTCCATCTTCTGATTTAATAGGAATATTTTGTAAGTTTGGATCACTAGATGCAAGTCTTCCAGTTGTTGTTGCAGCCAATAAAAAAGATGTATGTACTCTATCGGTTTTTGGATTTATATGCTCCCTTAAAGAGTCAGAATAAGTATTTTTTAACTTAGAAACTTGTCTCCAGTCTAAAATCAATTTTGGAAAATTGTGCCCTTTAAAAGATAAATCCTCAAGAACATTTGCACTAGTAGCAAAACTTCCTTTTTTAGTTCTTTTTAAAACTGCAATTTTAAGATCATTATATATAATTTCCCCAAGTTGCTTTGGAGATCCAATATTAAATTTTTTTCCTGCTAATTTAAATATCTCTTTTTCTAAATTTTTAATTTTATTTTCAAATTTTATTGATAATTTATTTAAAAAATTACTATCAACCTTTATTCCATTTATTTCCATGTTTGCCAATATTTCAATCAAAGGTTTTTCAAATAACTCGTAAATATTAAAAAGTTTTTCCAGTTTTAAATTTTTTTGAAAAATTTTGTATAATCTAAATGTAATATCTGCATCTTCTGCTGCATACTCCATAGCTTTACTAATTTCTACTTCACTAAAATTAATTTCTTTTTTTCCAGAACCTACTAATTCTTTAAAAGAGATAGTTTTGTGGTTTAAATGAATTTCTGATAGAGTATCCATATTATGTCTATTTTTGCCTGCATCAAGCACATAAGACATAAGCATAGTATCTTCCATTGCATTCATAGTAATTCCTCTATGCTTTAGAATAATAAAGTCAAATTTTATATTTTGGCCAATTTTTTTTATACTTTTATCTTCTAGAATAGGCTTTAATTTTTTTAAGATTTTTTCTTCGCTTAAAGATTTACAACTTTTATGACCAATGGGAATATAACACGCACTACCAACTTTAGTGCTTAAAGAAATACCCACTAAATCTGCTAGATGAGGATTTAAAGAGGATGTTTCTGTATCAATTGCAATTTCACCATTTTCCTCAGCCTCTTTTAACCATTTATCGATCCCATCTTCTTTATCCACTAAATGGTAGTTTTTTTTGCTAATTTGTAACTGTTTTTCTTTATCAAATAGAGCTCTGGGATTTTCTTTTAATTCTGGCTCACCATAAACTGATATTACAGAACTAAGAAGACGATTGAATTCCATTTCTCTTAAAAATTTATAAAGTTTATCTTTGTCGGGAGATTTAAATTTAAATTCCTCTATTTTATTCTTAATCGGTACTTTTTTTTCAAGTGTTACAAGTTTTTTACTTAGTAAAGCCTTGTCTTTATTTGCAATAATTGTTTCTCTCCTTTTATTTTGCTTAATCTCTTTAGCTTTATCAAGTAAATTCTCTAAAGTTCCATAACGGTTAATTAGTTCAGCAGCAGTTTTTACTCCTATTCCAGGAACTCCTGGGACATTATCACTACTATCGCCTGCTAATGATTGAACATCAATTACTTTATCTGCATCAACTCCAAATTTATCCTTTACATCTTTTTCATTAATAAACTTATTTTTCATTGGATCATAAATACGGACATTTTTTTTATAAAGTTGCATTAAATCTTTATCAGATGAAACTATAGTAACCTTGGCACCATTGCTTAAAATCTGTTCAGTATAAGTTGCTATCAAATCATCAGCTTCATAGTTTATAAGTTCAATGCAGGGAAGATTAAAAGCTGTAACTGATTTTCTTATATATTCAAATTGAGGCACTAAATCTTCTGGGGCTTCTGACCTGTTTGCTTTATAATCTGAATAAATTTTATTTCTAAAATTTTTTCTAGCGGAATCAAAAATTACAGCAAAGTGTGAAGGTTTTTGCAAATTATCTTTAGAATTAGAATCTTCTATAAGCTTAAATAACATATTGCAAAAACCGCTTACTGCCCCGACTGGGAGACCATCGCTCTTTCTTGATAGTGGAGGAAGAGCATAATACGCTCTAAAAATATAGCCTGAACCGTCAATTAGGTAAAAATGATCACTTTTTTTTATTTTATCCATTTATATAATATTAACTTAAATGTAATGAATGTTATATCTGTATAAATCTCAATGAACAAAAAAACAGTACTTTATATTAAAAACTTAAATAAAATTTATTCTTTAAATTCTAGTAAATCACCAAATAATGTTCATGCTCTGAAAAATTTAAACTTGGAGGTGAAAGAAGGAGAAATTTTTGGACTTTTAGGTCCTAATGGAGCAGGAAAGACTACTTTTATTAACATCCTTTCAGGAACGGTCATTAAAACTTCTGGAGAGGTAAATGTTTGGGGATTTAATTTAGACATTAACCCAAGACAAGTGAGAGCCTCGATTGGGATTGTCCCTCAAGAAGTAAATTTAGACCCATTTTTTAGTCCAAGAAAACTTTTAGAGCTACAAGCTGGAATGTACGGAGTAAAAAAAAAAGATAGAATTACAGATACGGTTCTTAAACTGGTTTCTTTGGAGAGGGAAGCTAATAGCTATGCAAGAAGTCTATCTGGAGGAATGAAAAGAAGATTGCTGATGGCCAAAGCCTTAGTGCATCAACCACCTATACTTTTTTTAGATGAACCAACTGCTGGTGTTGATGTAAATCTGAGAAAAAATCTTTGGGATAGCGTAAAAGTACTTAACAAATTAGGTGTTACAATTATATTAACAACACATTATCTTCAGGAAGCAGAGGAGATGTGTAATAGAATTGGAATATTAAACAAAGGTAGTTTAGTTGCTTTAGATAGTACACAAAATTTACTCAATAAAATTCAAACAAAAAAAGTTAAGTTTAAAATCGACTCAGCTTTTAATTCTGATAAGTTTATTAATAAATCACTTAATGTGATTTATAATAATAAAGATGAAATTTGTATATCTTACGAAAAAAATTCAATCACAATGGATGAGATAATTGAAATATTTAATAAGGCAAAAGTAAAAATTCTTGATATTTCAAGTGATGATGGTGATCTAGAGGATGTGTTTACAAATTTAACAAAAAACTAGATTAAATTTTTTTAAATAGTATATTATTCTACCTATATGGAAAATATAAAAGTAGCATTAAATCAAAAACTGGTTAAATATTTTTTCGCAATTTTTTTAGGCTCATTACTTTTGACAATTTCTGCAAAAATAAAAATTCCTTTTTATCCTGTGCCAATGACTATGCAAACTTTTGTAGTTCTTTTAATAGGTATAGCGTTTGGTTGGAAAATTGGTTTAAGTACTATCCTTTTATATTTATGTGAAGGCCTGGTTGGTCTGCCAGTATTTGCAGGAACTCCTGAGAAAGGTATTGGATTAGTCTATTTTACTGGACCAACAATGGGGTACTTAATTGGTTTTTTATTTGCTGCCTTTGCTGCTGGATATCTAAATTTAAATACAACAATATCATTTATTTTTTTAAAATTAATTTTGTCAGTTTCTATTATCTATATTATTGGTATTTTTTGGTTAGGTTTATTAATAGGTTGGGATAAACCTTTGCTGGAGCTGGGTCTCTTCCCATTTATACTAGCAGAGTTATTTAAGATTTCTCTGCTAACTCTATTGACTAAAAAAATCCTTAGTTTAAGAAAATTTATCTAGGTGATCTTTTAGATAATATTCTTTGTAAAGTTCGTCTATGCATTTTAAGACGTCTTGCTGTTTCAGACACATTTCTATTGCACAATTCAAAAACTCTATGAATATGTTCCCATTTAACTCTATCCGCAGACATTGGGTTTTCAGGTGGTTGTGGTTTTTTATCAGGGTCTGCTAAAAGAGCTTTCTCTACATCTTCTGCATCTGCTGGTTTAGCCAAGTAGTCAATTGCGCCTTCTTTGATAGCTGCAACTGCAGTTGGAATGTTACCATACCCTGTTAGCATTACAATTCTACTGTTTAATTTTAGATTCTTAATTTCTTTTACAACCTCAAGTCCATTACCATCAGTTAATCTTAAATCAACTACCACAAATGCTGGTTTTTTTTCTTTAAGTAGCGCGATTGCTTTTTTTACACCTTCAGCTTGCGTTACAACAAAACCTTTTTTTTCCATTGCTCTAGATAATCTATCTCTAAAAGGGTTATCATCATCAACAATTAGTAATGATTTATCGCTAAATTTGCTTATTTTATCAGTAATAGTTGTATTCGTAGTTTCATTCATGCAGGGTATATGGGTGTGAATTACTAAAATTCAATAGACATTATTTGCTTTACTTTAAGTAAGTATTGGCTTAATGGGTCGAAAATATAAAGTTTTTTAGAGATTCTAAAATTCTTTTTTTTGTTAAATTTTTTTGGGGGCATATGAGATGCAAAAATTTAAAAGTGTTGATGAGCTTGTAAGTCAACTAAAACCTATTGATCCAATTTATTGTATCAGAAAAAAATCGATACAAATAGCATCTAAAACATTTCAAAAAAAGTTTCCTGGAAAGATTTTATATGCTGTTAAAACAAATCCTCACCCTGAAGTTCTAAAAACAATAATTGAAAGTGGTATTGACAATTTTGATGTTGCCTCAATTAAAGAAATTAAAGATATTAATAAAATTAACCCAAATGTTAAATGTTCTTTTATGCACACTGTCAAGAGTAGAGAAAGTATCAGAGAAGCGTATTTTAAATATAATGTCAAAAGTTTTTCATTAGATACGAAAGAAGAGTTTATAAAAATAATCAACTCAACTGATAGTGCAAGTGATTTAGAATTATTTGTTAGAGTTTCAGTTTCAAATGAACATGCAGAAATTGATTTATCAAAAAAATTTGGAGCTTTAAATTCAGAAGCCTTTGGATTATTAAGATTAGCAAAACAATATGCAAAAAAAATTGGTTTAAGTTTTCACGTTGGTTCTCAATGCATGCATCCTATTTCCTATTCGAAAGGAATTGCAGAAATTGGAAATATTATTAAAAAAACAAAAATAAATCCTGATTACATAAATATTGGCGGCGGATTCCCTGCTATTTATCCTGATCTTGTCCCACAATCATTGAACAATTATTTTGATGAGATTAAAAAAAGTTTAATAAACTTAAAGCTTGAAAAAGTTCCAGCTATTTTATGTGAACCAGGAAGAGCTATTGTTGCAGAAAGTGGTTCAACAATTGTGAGAGTAAATTTAAGAAAAAAACAAAAACTTTATATAAATGATGGTACATATGGATCACTTTTTGATGCAGGAGTTCCAAATATAGTTTATCCATCACGTTTAATAACTAATGGAAGAGTAATTTCTAAAAAATTAACATCTTTTGATTTTTATGGACCAACATGTGATAGTATGGATTATATGAAGGGGCCTTTTCTACTTCCTAATAATGTTAAAGAAAATGACTATATTGAATTGGGGCAGTTAGGAGCTTATGGTTTAACTTTCAGAACTCAATTTAATGGTTTTTATTCAGATGAAATTTATGAAGTAGAAGATAAACCTATTATGAGCATGTACGACAAAGAAGCTAGTAAAGCATTTCTTGTGGCTTAATGTCTAATAAAAAAAAAATTGGTCATAATAGTAAAAAAGATTTACTTAAAAATCCTGTAAAACATATAGATATTACATCTTTCGATTCTAGAAAAATAATTTCATCAATGGAAAAAATGTCTTTTGTTTCCAGAGAAACAGCTAATGCAGCTAACATATTTAATGAGATGATAAAAGATAAAGATTGCACAATCTTTCTCACGCTCGCAGGTTCAACATCGGCTGCTGGCTGTATGAGTATTTACAAAGATTTGGTTAAATACAATATGGTAGATGCAATAGTAGCAACAGGTGCATCTATTATAGACATGGATTTCTTTGAGGCGTTAGGCTTCAAGCACTATCAAGGCTCACAATTTCAAGATGATACAAAATTAAGAAATAACTATATAGACAGAATCTATGACACTTATATAGATGAAGATGAGCTACAAATTTGTGATAAAAAAATCTGCGAAATTGCAGATTCATTAGAGCCTCGAAGTTATACCTCTAGAGAGTTTATAAAAGAGATAGGAAGATTTCTTAAAAAAAATTCAAAAAAGAAAGATTCTTTAATCGAAATTGCTTACGATAATAACGTTCCAATTTTTTGCCCAGCATTTACCGACTCTAGTGCTGGATTTGGATTAGTGATGCATCAAGAAAAAAATCCAAAGAAACATTTAACTATAGACTCCATAAGAGAATTTAGAGAACTAACTGAGATAAAAATTAAGTCAAAAGGTTCTGGTTTATTTATGATTGGTGGAGGAGTCCCAAAAAATTTTATTCAAGATACAGTAATATGTGCAGAACTGTTAGGAAAAGAAGTAGATATGCATAAATATGCAGTTCAAATAACTGTAGCTGACTCTCGTGATGGAGCATGTAGCAGTTCAACTTTGAAAGAAGCAAGCTCATGGGGTAAAGTCAATATTGCTAAAGAACAGATGGTATTTGCTGAGGCAACTTCCGTTCTTCCGTTAATCGTTAGTGATGTGTACCATAAAGGTAATTGGAAAAATAGAACTAGAAAAAACTTCTCTAAAATATTTATATAAAATTGAAATATTTATCTAACAAAAATGGTTTTTTAGGAATTGACAATAAGTTCAGTATTAAAGAGAAGGTAATTATTGTGCCATTTGGATTAGAAAAAACTGTAAGTTACGGAGGTGGTACAAAAAACGGTCCAAGAGAGATTATAAAAGCTTCTCATCAAGTTGAGCTTTACGATGAAGAATTAAATTGTGAACCATATAAGAAAATTGGAATTAAAACATTAAAACCATTTAAAATAGATAAAAATATTAAAAAAGCCTTAAAAAAAATATCAAATTTAAATGAACAGATTTTAGCTAAAAACATATTTCCTTTAACACTTGGGGGGGAACATTCAATTACGCCTGGATGTATTAAACCGTTTCTAAAAAGATATAAAAAATTATATTTATTACATTTTGATGCGCATGCAGACTTAAGGGAGAGTTATAACGGTGAAAAATTCTCTCATGCATCAGCTATTAGAAGATGTTTAGATAATAAAAATGTTTCAGTTATATCTTTTGGTATTAGAAATATATCTCAAAGCGAAATTACTTTTTTAAAAAGAAATGATTCAAAAATAAAAATCTTTTGGGCTAAAAATAAGGCTAAATGGAATCTAGTCAAATTTAAAAATATGATTAAAAATAAAAATGTTTATTTAACATTTGATGTTGATGGGTTTGATTCAGGTATCATGCCAGCAACCGGTACCCCTGAACCAGGGGGTCTCCAATGGGATGAAACACTCAATATTATTAAACTTGCCGCAAAACATTCAAATATCGTTGGTGCCGATATTAATGAACTTGCTCCAATAAAAGGATTTGATTCTTATAATTTTTTAGTTGCTAAATTAGCCTATAAAATTTTAGCTTACAAATTTCTTATTAAATGAAATTTAAATCGGTTTCATAGTAGCTAGAAGCAATCTAAAAGGGATTAGCATTATAAGCGCTACGAATATTTTTACCATTAAATCTCCTATTGATAGAGTTATCCAAGGTATTCCTGTTCCATAAAAAGCAATGGAGAAGAATAAAAATGTATCAATTGCCGAACCAATTAAAGATGAGGTTAATGGAGCTATATACCATTTTTTATTTCTTAATTCGTCAAATATTTGTACGTCTAGTAATTGAGCAACAATAAACGCTACTCCAGAACCAGCAGCAATTCTAATTGAAACTAAATCAACAAAATTCGTTGAAAAGACTAAAGTAAAAATAATACCAATAAAAAAACCTAAATAAACAATTTTTCTAGCTATTAACTTTCCGTAAGATCTATTTGCTAAATCAGTTATTAAAAATGCTATTGGATAACTAAATGCCCCGTAAGTTAAAATATTTTGTAAATTGAAATATTTTATTGGAAACTGGACTAAATAGTTTGATAATAAAACTATAACCCCCATCAAAAATGAGAGCAAAATAAAAAGTTTATTCATTATGCAGATTTAGCAAGTAAAACTCTCTTAATTTTTTTTAGTCTTGTTGAAAGATTTTTGTTTTTGGCAGTTTTAAGAAAAAGGTCAAATGTACCCTTTTTATCTACAGATCTTACAGCGGCATTCGATACAGTAAGTTTTAAACTTCTTTTTAAGATAGTACTTTTAAAACTTACTTTTTTTAAGTTTGGAAGAAATCTTCTTTTAGTCTTATTATTTGCATGGCTTACTTTGTGGCCCTTAAGAGGGTTTTTTCCAGTTAGTTCACATTTTTTAGTCATAATAATATTTGACTATATAAGATGGCTTTTAAACAACGTCAAGTTTAATAAATTAATTCAAACTTTTACCAATTATTTCTCTGAAATTTTTGACTTTTTTTTCTATTAATATTTCTTTAAGCTCTCTCTTTATTTTAGATATAATGTTAGGACCCTGATAAACCATTCCAGTATAGAGTTGTAAATAGCTAGACCCAGCTAGAAATTTTTCAAATGCACTCTTGCCTGAGTCTATGCCTCCGACTCCTATGATGTCAATTTTATTACCTAAAAAAGCATAAAATTTTTTAATTAGCAAATTTGATCTTTTTTCTAATGGTTTTCCGGACAAGCCTCCTTTTTGATACTTAAAATTACCTAATAGATTATCTCTAAGTCCATCAGTTGTGTTAGATATTATTACAGCATTTACTTTAAATTTGATTAACATTGAAGAAATTTTTTCTATTTGATTATTTTCTATATCAGGAGAAATTTTAACAGCAATAGGTATTTTTGAATTTAATTTTTCTTTTTCATTAAATACTAATGTCATCAATTTTTCAAAATTATCATCTTCATGAAAATCTCTAAGTTTTTCGGTGTTGGGTGAAGAAATGTTTATAGTTATATAATCAACTATATCATAAAATGTTTTTAGTCCAATTACATAATCATTAAGTCTATTTTCACTATCTTTGTTTGGTCCTAGATTTACACCTAATAATCCTTTTGGTCTGTTTAATCTTATTCTAGAGCTAATATTTTTTGCTCCTAAATTGTTAAACCCCAATCTATTAATTAATGCTTGGTCCTCAACTAATCTAAAAACTCTCGGTTTTGGATTTCCAATCTGCTTTAAAGGAGTTACAGTTCCAACTTCAACAAAACCAAAACCTAAATTGTACATTGAATTATAAACCTCTGCGTTCTTATCAAAACCTGCAGCTAAACCAATTGGATTGTCTATTTTTTTTCCAAATAATTTAGTTTCAAATATTGGGCTATTAATATTCTCATCAAAAATATTTGATGTTAAATTAAATTTTAATGATTTAATTGCTAAATTATGAGCTGTTTCAGGGTCTATTTTAAAAATTAACTTTTTAAGTTTAGAATACATTATTTTAATTTACTTTTAATAAGCTGTTTAGTTTCGGCAACTCCAAAAAAACTTATAAAAAAACCCATTCTTGGCCCATTTTGATCACCAAAAACGACTTCATAAATTAGTTTAAACCATTCTCTAAGTTTCTCATCGTAACCATTTTCTTTGCCAGTTGAATAAATTAAACTTTGAATTTCTTCAGGCAACATTTCATCATTGCATTTATCTAATGTTAAAATTAAGGCTTGCAAAGCCTTCTTTTCACTCTCATTAGGTTTTTTATATTTTTTTTGGAGCTTTATAACTTCATTAAAATATTTAATAGCAAAACCCATTAAATTATCAAAGATTGGGAATTCATTTTCAATAATATCTTTTTTATATTTTTTTACGAATTTCCACAAAAGTTCTTTTGTTTCCGCGTTGCTGGCTTCAACTAGATTTAATAGCATTGAAAAAGTCATTATTGATTTTTCTTTTGGAATCTGCCCGTTATGAACATGCCAGACTGGGTTAAGTAAAAGTTGTAATTCATTTTGAGATTTACTTTTTTCAATAAAGTCTAAATATTCATCTACCGCTTTAGGTACTATCTCCTTATACAATTTTTTTGCTCTCTTTGGATTTTGATACATAAACAATGAGAGACTTTCTGGAGATGCATAATCAAGCCATTTTTCAATAGTAATACCATTTCCTTTTGATTTTGATATTTTTTCTCCTTTTTCATCAAGAAATAATTCATAAGCAAAACCTGATGGATTTTCTTTTCCAAGTAACCTAATTATTTTCGATGATAAAATTGCACTCTCAATAAGATCTTTTCCATACATTTCAAAATCTACATCTAATGCATACCATCTCATTGCCCAGTCTACTTTCCACTGTAATTTACAATTACCATCTAAAATACTTACTTCAAGTTTTTTACCACTATTATCAAATACTATTCTAGATTTACTTTTTAAAATTTCTAATACAGGTATCTCTAAAACAATTCCTGTATCGGGACATATAGGTAAAAAAGGACAGTAAGTTTTTTGTCGTTCTTTGCCTAGTGTTGGTAAGATAATATCCATTATACCTTGATAGTTCTCTAAAATTTTTTGAAGTGTAGAATTAAAAAAACCCGATTTATAAAGAGCAGTAGAGCTTTTAAAAGTATATTTAAATTCAAATTTATCTAAAAAATTTTTTAACATTTCGTTATTATGTTCACCAAAACTATTATATTTTTTAAATGGATCTGGAATATTTGTTAAAGGCTTGTGTAAATTTTTACTTAACAAATTTTTATCTGGGACATTATCTGGTACTTTTCGAAGTCCATCCATGTCATCTGAAAATGTAATTATCTCCTTAGGTATGTCAATAAGGTGATCTAAAGCATTAACAACCATGGTCGTTCTGGCAACCTCTCCAAAAGTTCCAATATGAGGCAAACCACTTGGACCGTATCCAGTTTGTAAAATAATTTTATTTTTTTTTTCTATTACCTTTTTTCTATCACGCAATATTTTTTTTGCTTCTACAAAAGGCCAAGCGTTAGTCTTATCTAAATTATTTTTTTGAATCACAATTTTTCTTCAATATATCTTATTTTTGGCGTTTTTATTAATTCTTATAGAGTTGAAATTTATTTACCATAAAATAATGTTCTTTAAAAATGCCTAATTATAAAACTGTTTTTTTCACATTAGGAATACTGCAAATTATTCTTGGAATATCCATGGTTATTCCAATTATATTTCAAATAATATTTAATGAACTAGACTCCTCGTTTATTGGTGCTTCTATAATAACTATTATATTTGGTGTATTATTCTCATTGTCTAATTTAGATCATCAGAAAAAATTAAATTTACAACAAGCTTTTTTGTTGACTGCCTTATCATGGTTAAGCATTGCGATATTTGGATCATTGCCTTTCATTTTTTCAAATTTGCAATTAAGCATCACAGATGCTTTTTTTGAGAGCATGTCAGGAATAACAACCACTGGATCTACTATTATAACAAATTTAAATTTATGTCCAAAAGGAATTCTAATATGGAGAGCTATTCTTCAATGGCTTGGGGGCATTGGAATAATTGTAATGACAATTACATTAATGCCAATAATGAATGTTGGAGGTATGCAGCTTTTTAAAATTTCTAGCAACGATGCGTCTGAAAAAATCTTACCTAAAACAAAACAAATATCCTTAAGACTTATTTTAATTTATTTAATTTTAACTTTTTCTTGTTCTTTTTTTTATAAAATTTTCGGTATGAACTATTTTGATAGTATAACGCACTCAATGACTACTATAGCAACTGGTGGTTTTTCAAATTATAATGAATCTATAGGATTTTTTAATAGTGCCAGTATTGAATTAACATCAATGATATTTATTATCTCAGGAAGTATACCATTTATTGCCTATATAAAATTTTTAAGTGGTGATAGAAAAATTTTTATATCTGATATGCAGATTAAATCTTTTATAAAAATAGTTTTAATCTCAATTTTGATATTAACTCTTTATCAAATTTTAAAAACTGAAACATTTTCCATAAAAATTTTAAGACAAGTTTCATTTAATGTAATTTCAATTTTAACAGGTACTGGATATGTGACACATGAATTTGATAATTGGGGAAGTTTTCCACTAATATTCTTTCTTATTTTGATGTTCATTGGGGGTTGTGCTGGCTCAACGACATGTGGAATTAAAATCTTTAGAATTCAAATATTATATTTATTTTTAATAAATCAACTAAAAAAAATTATTTATCCGAGAGGTATTTTTCCAATAAAGTATGAAAGTAATAATGTAGATGAAAAATTTATGTCATCCATTATTTCCTTTATATATCTTTATATAACTATATTTTTTATACTTACTGCTTTTTTATCTCTAAGTGGACTAGATTTCATTACTTCAATTTCTGCTGCAGCTACATCAATTTCAAATGTTGGACCTGGTTTAGGGAGTATTATAGGACCAAATGGAAACTTTTCATTGTTACCCGATATTTCTAAGTGGATATTGAGTTTAGCAATGATATTAGGAAGATTAGAATTGTTTGCTATATTAGTTTTATTTCTTCCATCTTTTTGGAGAAACTAAATTGAAAAATAAAATGTCAATTTTTTTAGAAAAAAAAGTTTTAAAATTACTTTTTTTAGGATTTTCATCGGGCTTGCCAATCTTACTAGTTTTTTCTACGTTGTCAGTCTGGCTTCATAAAGCAGGACTAGATAGAAGTACAGTAACATTATTTAGTTGGGCGGGTTTTGCTTATGCTTTTAAATATTTGTGGTCACCTATAGTAGATAATTTTAATATCCCTGTTTTTAAAAAATTAGGTCATCGCAGAAGTTGGCTTCTTTTTTCTCAAATAATGATTTTATTCAGTTTGGTCGCAACTGGAATTACTGATCCGTCAAAAAATGTTTTTTTGACAGCAATAACTATAGTATTTTTGGCTATTTTTAGCGCTACCCAAGATATTGTTATCGATGCATACAGAATTGAAAGTGCTCCACAAAATATGCAGGGTCCGTTATCATCAATGTACATAGCTGGATACAGAGTTGCAATGTTAGTTGGTGGAGCAGGAAGTTTATGGCTAGCGTCATATTTGGGTGTAGAAATTTATAAACAATCTGTATGGATGATTGTTTATATTTTTATGGGTCTATTAATGTTTATCGGTATTCTTACAACACTATTTTCTGAAGAACCAAATGTTAAAAGAAATAGTTTTTCAAAAAGTAAACAACACATAAAATTTTTATTTGTAATTTTGTTAGCTATTATTAGTTTTATATTCTTATATTCTCAAATTGAAAATCCTTATAATTCCCAAGAGATGCTTAAAGGTTTTTTGTTTGCAGCTTTAAGAATATTATTATGCTTTTTTCTTATGTTTGTAATTATTATTATATTTATTAAATTAAAATTTCTTTCTAAGGAAAAAATCAAAAAAATATATTTAAATCCAATTATTAATTTTTTAAAAAGATACGGAAAATTTGCTATTTCTATATTAGTTTTAATTGGTTTATATCGTATTGCTGATGTAGTAATGGGAGTTATGGCAAATATATTTTATCTTGAAAAAGGATTTGATGTAAAAGAAATCGCAACATATTCAAAGTTTTTTGGAGTATTTGCAACTATCATTGGTGGATTCTTAGGTGGTTTTTTTTCTCTTAGATTTGGAACTATGAAAGCTCTTTTTTTGGGGGCATTAGTTGCTTCATTAAGTAATTTATTATTTGCTTGGCTGGCCATAAATGAACCTAATATTTCTTTTTTAATAATAGTAATTACCGCCGACAACATATCAAGTGGGTTTGCGGGTGCAGCTTTTGTTGTTTATCTATCTGGATTGACTTCTATTAAGTTTACCGCTACTCAATATGCACTTTTTAGTTCTTTAATGTTGTTTATACCAAAATTTATAGCAGGCTATGCAGGAAGTTGGGTTAATTCTATTGGATATGCAAATTTCTTTTGTTTAACAGCTTTACTAGGTTTGCCAGTTTTATTATTAATTATTTGGTTAGCAAAAGTAGCACCAGTAAAAAATTAAAATGATAAATAACAATTTAATTCTCAACGTTTATAAAAATAAAACTTCAAAATCGCCTTTGTCTACACAAATGCTATACGGTGAAAAATTTAAAATTATTAAAAAATATAAAAAATTTATTAAAATAAAAACTTTCTACGATAATTATATCGGATATGTAAAAAATAAAAAATATAAAACAGATATTAAACCTACACATAAAATTCTTACATTGTCAGCTAATCTTTATTCTAAACCGTCTAAAAAATATAAATTAAATAAAAAAATTAGTTTCGGTTCGTGTATAAAGATAAAGAAAATGAGAAACAACTTTCTTAGTTTTGATAAATACTGGATAAATAAAAAAAATATTATTCCTATAGAAAAAACAATACCCCTATTCTCAAAATTAAAAATTTTTAAAAATGTTAAATACAAATGGGGAGGAAAAACTTTTAAAGGAATAGATTGTTCTGGTCTAGTTCAAATATTTTATAAATTTAATAATAAATTTTGTCCTAGAGACTCAAAAGACCAAATGAAATATTTTAGAAAAAATGTTAAAATAAACAAAATTAAAAAAAATAATCTAATATTTTGGAAGGGGCATGTTGCTGTTTCTTTATCAAATAAAGAATTAATTCATGCATATGGTCCAAGAAAAAAGGTTGTTATTATGAATATTAAAGAAACTATTAATGAAATTGAAAAAAAATCTAAATTAAAAGTAAAATTTATAAAGAATGAAAAACCAAGAAATTAAAAAACAAGAACTGTTAAAATTAGTAAATTTAGTTGAAGTCAAAAACTTTGACGAGGTCATTTCTAAATCAAGAGTTCTTATAAAAAAATATCCAAATGAGTATGCATTTTATAACGCTTTAGGCTTATCGTTAATGAACAAAGGTGAAAACGACGAGGCTCTTGAGATTTTAGAAAAGGCATTAAAACTAGATCAAAATAATATACATGTTTTAAACAATCTTGGGTTAGTTAATGGGAATTTGGCTAATTATAAAAAGGCAAACGAATATTACGAGAGAGCTTTAGGTATTCAACCGAATTTTTTGAATGCTATGATTAACCTTGCACATTTAAAAGAAAAATTAAATCTAAATAATGATGCAATTAAAATTTTAAAAAATGCTTTAGAATTTTATCCAGACAATTTTTTTTTAAACTATACAATAGCAACAATTTATCAGTTTTTAGGTGATTTCGTAACTTCTACTATGCACTATAAAAAAGCATTAGTCTCTAGACCAGAAAACACAGAAATTCACAGATTAATGGGAATGAATAAAAAATACAAAAAAGGAGATGAAGATTTCGAAATTTTTGAAAATAAACTAAAAGATAAAAATATTGTAGAAATTAAGAAAATGCATTTACATTTTGCATTGGGTAAAGCGTTCGATGATATAAAGGATCACGAAAATTCATTC
>CACELK010000009.1 GCA_902560245.1 uncultured Pelagibacteraceae bacterium | reverse complement strand
ACTTTAGTTATCTGAAGTTTTTCCTCAGGATTATCAACTTTACCAGTTAGAAATATCCTTCCATCTAAAACTTTAGTCTTTACCGATAAAATATAATTACTGTTTAAGATAATTAATCTTGCAGCTAAATTTTTCTGCATGATGGAATCATCAATTTGCGTACCTATTGATCTTGGATCCAAAGCTATACTTACTCCGGTTCCAAAAACACCTCTCGAGCCGGTCCCTGTGCACGAGCTTAAGGTAAAAAATATTAATACTATTAATATTAATTTATTTCTCATTTTTTATTCTTAAACAATATTGATAAACTTCCTTTTTAGAAATTTTTCTACTAAAACTCATTAGATCTACAATGTCTTTAACACTTAAATTTTTAGTCATCTTTTTTATATATTTCTTATCTGATTCGCTTAATTTATTCGAAATATTTTTATTATTAATTTTTTCAGAAATTACAATAGTCAATTCACCTTTTAAATTTTTCACAACCGATTGTAATTTGCTTACTCTTGTTCGTAAAAATTCCTCATAAAATTTAGTAATTTCTTTACAAATTACTATTTCTCTATCATTAAAAAAAGTTTGTAATGGTTTGATTGCTTTTTCAATTTTTTTTGAAGAAATAAAAAATATTATTGAAGAGTTAATAGTAGATAGTTTAGCTAATTCTTCTCTTATTTCTTTTTGTTTTTCAGGAAAAAACCCATAAAAATGATACTTATCAGTAAAACCACTGATTGATACAGCTGAAGTAACTGCTGAAGCCCCAGGTACTGGAAATACCTCTACATTATTTTTTATACACTCCTGTACTAAAATTTTCCCTGGATCTGAAATAGTAGGAGTCCCAGCGTCAGAAATTAATGAAATTCTTTTTTTTGAGATAAGAAGATCAATTACTTTTTGTAAGTTTTTTTTTTCATTAAACTTATGATATGAAAATACTTTAGGTTTAATACTATATTTATCAAATAATTTTTTTGAAACTCTTGTATCCTCACAAAGAATATAATCAGAATTTTTTAATACATGTATTGCCCTTAAAGTAATATCTGCTAGGTTTCCGATAGGTGAAGAAACTAAGTATAAACCATGTTTTAATTCTTGAAATTTTATGTCATTTTGAGAAGTCATTAAATTTAATTGGTGTTACAATAACATTAAAATGAAAATATTTGTAAAAATTATAATTTTAGTAACTTTATTTTTTCCCTTAAATTTAGCCAGTGGAAATCCTCAAGAAAAGATTAAGTTGGGCTTGTTAGTGCCATTGAGTGGAGAGTTTAGTGATATTGGAAAATCAATTGTTAAATCGACAATGTTAGCATTAAATAAAATAAACAATCCCTTAATAGAAATAATTCCAAAAGATACAGAGTCAAATCCTAATATTACTTTCAACAAAGCTAAGGAATTAAGAGATAGTGGAGTGAAATTTGTTATAGGTCCTATATTCAATAAAAATTTATCTAAATTAGAGGAACTGAATAATTTAATTTTTTTGTCTTTAACAAATAAAATTGTTGATAATCCAAAAAATATTATAAGTGTTGGAATCAACGCTGGATCACAACTGAACACTATAGCAAAATTTCTAAATGATAATGAACTTAAAAAAACAATATTGTTAATTCCAAACAAAAATTATAAGAAGGAAATTACTAAAGCTGTAAAAAATACAAAAGTTAAAACTCACAAAGTTTACTATTATGATACTGATCCCACTAAACTTACAAAACAAATTGAAAAAATCACAAAATATTCTCAGAGAAAACAAAACGTAAAAGATGAAATTAAAAGATTAGAAAGATCTGATGATCCAAACAAAGACAAAAAAATTAAAATATTAGAAAAAAAAGATACTATTGGTAAAATCTCTTTTGACTCACTAATAATTGCTGATTTTGATGAAAGTTTAAAAAGTATAACTACTTCGTTAATATATACAGATGTATCTCCCAAAAAAACTTTTTTTATAACGTTAAATCAATGGTTTGATGAATCACTAATTAAAGAAACAAGTTACCAACCAATTTACTATCCGTCTATTAACAAAGAAAATTATGAGGAATTTAAAAATCTTTATTATAAGAAATTTAATCAATATCCAAACCAATTATCATTTCTTAGTTATGATTTGGTTGGATTAATTTATTTTTTAATTTACAAAAATAATTGGGTATTGGATGAAAAGATTTTTCTAAAAGAAAACAAATTTAAGGGGAAGATTGGAATTTTTGAGATTAAAGATAAAAAAATTAACCACATATTAAACTTTTATAAAATAGAAAATAATAATATTAGAAAAATTTTTTAATTTTTTTGAAAGCCTTAAATCGATGATCAATTTTATATTTCCTCTTTGGATTCATTTGACCAAATGTAATTTTACTATTTTTCGGAATAAAAATTGGATCATATCCAAAACCATTATTTCCTTTTTTTTTTACTGCTATTGATCCCTCAATTTTTCCTAAAGAACTAATTTTTTTACCGCCTGGCCAGTAAATTGTTAATGCGCATATAAATCTGGCTCTAATTTTTTTATCTTTCCAATTTTTATCCTTCTTATAAAGTTTGTTATAAACTTTAAGAATGGCCTTATTAAAATCGTTGTTTTTTCCTCCCCACCTTGCAGAAAAGATTCCTGGTTGACGATTTAATATATCGATCTCAAGACCTGAGTCATCTGCTAAACAGGTCATCTGGGTCTTTTTAGAAAAAAACTTAGCTTTTATAATTGAATTTTGAATAAAAGATTTTCCATTTTCATTAGGACTCTTTAGTTTAAAATCTTTAGTTGAAAAAATTGTGACTGATTTTGGTAATAAATCCTTAATTTCTTTAAGTTTTCCAATGTTATTGGTGCCAATTAGTATTTTTTCAATTTTTTTTTTTAACATCTAGCAATTATTAAATTTCTTACCATATAAGTTATGATGGAAAAAGATCAAAATATAAATTCCGATGAAAATAACATAAAACAAGAAAATCCTAAGAATGAGGAATTTAAAGATGATAAAAATGAAAAAAAAGAAAAAATTTTAACTACTGAAGAAAAAAATATAGAGCTAGAAGACAAACTAACTAGAGCTTTCGCTGAAATGGAAAATCAGAGAAGAAGATTTGAAAAAGAAAAAGATGAGGCATTTGAGTATGGTGGTTTTTCATTCGCTAGAGAAACTTTAAACCTTTCAGATAATCTTGAGAGAGCAAAAGAATCCTTAAAGAATGATGAAAGTTTAAAAAATTCTGAAAGTTTAAAAAAAACTTTAGAACATTTAGAAATTATCCACAAAGATATTTTATCAATTTTTAAAAAAAACAATATTGAACCTATTAATTCAATTAATAAAAAATTAGACCCAAATTATCATCAAGCAATGATGGAAATAGAGGATGATGAAAAAGAATCTGGAACAATAGTTCAAGAAATTCAAAAAGGATTTTTAATGAAGGATAGGTTGTTAAGACCAGCTTTGGTTGGTGTTTCAAAAAAAACTTTTAAGAAAGGAACTATCAATGAAAATGAGAAAGAAATTGAGGAAAATAAGGAAAAAAAACCAGCAAAATAAGTGTTTAAACAACTTGTAGATTGGAAATTAGCACTTATATAACTTTAGACAATTTAAAATTATGAGCAAAGTAATAGGTATAGATTTAGGAACAACAAATTCTTGTGTTGCAATAATGGAAGGAACACAAGCTAAAGTATTAGAGAATGCAGAGGGTGCAAGGACTACACCTTCGGTTGTTGCTTTTACAGAAGAAAATGAAAAATTGATTGGTCAACCTGCAAAAAGACAGGCTGTAACTAATCCTGAAAATACAATATTTGCTGTAAAAAGATTAATTGGAAGAAATTTTAATGACGCTACAGTAAAAAAAGATATTGAGTCTGCACCTTTTAAAATCGTAAATTCTGATAAAGGTGATGCTTGGATAGAATCAAAAGGACAAAAATATTCACCATCTCAAATATCAGCTTTTATTTTGCAAAAAATGAAGGAGACTGCTGAAAAATATTTAGGTCAAGAAGTAACTAAAGCAGTTATTACTGTACCAGCATATTTTAATGATGCACAAAGACAAGCAACTAAAGATGCAGGTAAAATCGCAGGTCTAGAGGTATTAAGAATTATAAATGAACCCACAGCTGCTTCATTGGCGTATGGTTTAGACAAAAAGACAAATAAAAAAATAGCAGTTTATGATTTAGGTGGAGGAACCTTTGATGTTTCTATACTTGAATTGGGCGATGGTGTATTTGAAGTTAAATCTACTAATGGAGACACTTTTTTAGGTGGTGAGGACTTCGATAATACTATTGTTGATTACTTAGTTGCAGAATTTAAAAAAGATAATGGTATTGACTTAAAATCCGATAAACTTGCCCTTCAAAGATTAAAAGAAGCAGCAGAAAAAGCAAAAATAGAATTATCTTCAGCGGAACAAACTGATGTTAACCTGCCTTTTATTACTGCAGATAAAACAGGCCCGAAACATATTAATTTAAAAATGACTAGAGCAAAATTAGAAGCTCTTGTCGAAGACCTTATTGCTAGAACACTTCCACCTTGTAAAACTGCACTAAAAGATGCTGGTCTTACTGCAAACGACATTAATGAAGTTGTTATGGTTGGGGGTATGACAAGAATGCCTAAAGTTATAGAAGCTGTAAAAAATTTCTTTGGAAAAGATCCAAACAAAAGTGTAAATCCAGATGAAGTTGTTGCTATGGGAGCAGCTATCCAAGCAGGAGTACTGCAAGGAGATGTAAAGGATGTGTTATTGCTTGATGTTACTCCACTTTCTCTTGGGATTGAAACACTAGGCGGAGTATCAACAAAATTAATAGATAAAAATAAACTTGTACCTTTTGGAGAATATTTACCTTTTGAAAAGTTTTTTAAAAAAATTGGATTAAAAAAAATCACTCAAGGATATACTTCATTTAGTTCATCGAATGATAGAAATATTATCAAAATTGATGATATAAAATTTCTTCCATTGATCTGTTATGAAATAATCTATTCTGGTGAGTTAAAAAAAAGTGAAGAAGAATTTGATTTAATTATAAATATTTCAGAAGATGGATGGTTTGGCAACTCAATAGGACCATATCAACATTTTTCGCACTCAGTGTTTAGAGCTATTGAAGAAGGTAAAAATTTAATTCGCTCTACAAATGGAGGTATATCTGCATATATAGATCCTTACGGAAATATAATAAAAAAAATTAAATCAACTGAAAAGGGAGTTATAGAAGTAAAATCATATAAAAAAACTGAAGAAACTTTTTTTAGTTTACACGGAAATAAGATTTTCTTTTATTTTGTGATTTTTTATATTAGTTTAATTTTTTTTATAACAAGAAAAGGGAGATAAAATGAAGAAAGATTTTTTATTTACAAGTGAGTCAGTTTCCGAAGGACACCCAGATAAAGTTTGCGACAGAATATCAGACATGGTTGTAGATACCTACTTAGGAGCAGAGCCACAATCGAGAGTAGCTTGTGAAACTTTAACAACAACCAATAAAGTTGTACTAGCTGGAGAAGTAAGAGGACCAGAGTTTAAAAAAGACGATCTTATTCAAAAAGTTAGAGAATGTATTAAAGACATTGGTTATGATCAGCAAGGTTTTACTTGGAAAGAGGCAACTAAGGTAGAAAGTCATCTTCATTCCCAATCAGCTGATATTGCAATGGGAGTAGATTCTTCGGGAAATAAAGATGAAGGCGCAGGCGACCAAGGAATAATGTTTGGATATGCTTGTAATGAAACTGATGTGCTTATGCCTGCACCTATACATTACTCTCATAAAATCTTAAGGCTTATGGCTGAGGATAGAAAATCAGGAAAACTAAAAAACATTGAACCTGATTCAAAGAGTCAAATTACAATCGAGTATAAAGATGGAAAACCTGCTCAAGTTAAATCTGTGGTTATTTCAACTCAACACTCGGCAGATGTAAATCAGTCTCAAGTAAGAGAATTGGTAAAACCATATATAGAAAAATCTATACCAAAAAATCTTTTAAGTGGGTTAAAAGAAAATGAAATTTATGTCAATCCAACTGGAAACTTTGTAATCGGTGGACCAGATGGAGATAGTGGTTTAACAGGAAGAAAAATAATTGTAGATACTTATGGAGGCGCCGCACCACATGGTGGAGGAGCTTTTTCTGGTAAAGATCCTACCAAAGTTGATAGATCAGCAGCATATGCCTCAAGGTATCTCGCTAAAAATGTTGTTGCATCAAAAATTGCTGATAAATGTTTAATCCAACTTGCTTATGCAATTGGAGTGTCAAAACCTTTATCAATTTATGTCGATCTTTTTGATAATGACGAAGAAAAAAATAGACATGTAGAAAAATTAATAAATGATAATTTTGATCTAAGTCCAAGAGGAATTAGAGAAATGTTAGGGTTAAATAAAGCTATATATGAAAAAACAGCCGCATATGGCCACTTTGGAAGAGACCCAGAGTCTAATGGCGCCTTTTCATGGGAAAAAACAGATAAAGCAAATATTTTTAGCAAGTAATTAGAGTTGAAAATTTATAAAAAATAAATATATTAATTTCACATTGTTGAAATTTCAAAAATGGGCTTAGGCCCATTTTTTTTTGGACATGATAAAAAGCTATGTTAAATAAAAGAGCAGATAAACTTGAATTATTAAGAATTGCAGAAGCAGTTGCTTTAGAAAAGTCAATTGATAAAGAACTTATAATTGCGTCTATGGAAAATGGAATAGCAAAAGCTGCTAAGTCCAAATTTGGTCAAGATAATGAAATTAAAGTTTTAATAGATAGAGATAGTGGTGACATAGGAATTTATCGAAAATTGGTAATAGTTGAAAAACCGGAAAATACAAATATTGAAATAACACTTAAGGACGCAATTAATCTAAATGAGGAAAATAAAGATAAAAAAATTGGGGAAGAAGTTCTTCAATCTTTACCTTCCTTCGACTTTGGAAGAATAGCTGCACAAACTGCTAAGCAAGTAATTAGCTTTAATGTAAGAGAGGCAGAGAGACAAAGACAATTCAACGACTTTATTGATAAAAAAGATACAATACTAAGTGGAATAGTAAAAAGATTAGAATTTGGAAATGTTATTGTAGATTTGGGGAGAGCTGAAGGATTAATCCAAAAAAATGAGATGATACCGAGAGAAAATATTAAAGCTGGTGATCGGGTAAAAGCATATTGTTATGATGTCAGACGAGAGACAAGAGGACAACAAATTTTTTTATCAAGAGCTCATCCAAAATTTATGGAAAAATTATTTATTCAAGAAGTTCCAGAAATTTATGATGGGTTAATAGAAATAAAATCATCAGCAAGAGACCCAGGGAGTAGAGCAAAAATATGTGTTAGAGCAATTGATACATCTCTAGATCCAGTAGGTGCATGCGTGGGCATGAGAGGCTCGAGAGTTCAAGCAGTGGTAAATGAATTACAAGGAGAGAAAATTGATATAGTTAATTGGTCAGAGGACCCGGCAATAGTTGTATCAAATGCATTATCTCCTGCTGATGTTCAAAGAGTAAATGTTGATAATGACCAAAAAAAACTAGATGTAATTTTAACAGAAGAAAATTTAAGTAAAGCAATAGGCAGACGCGGGCAAAATGTTAGACTTGCTACCAAATTACTTAATTATGAAATTAATATAATGACAGATCAAGAAGATTCAGAAAGAAGACAACTTGAATTTAAAGAAAAAACGGAAAATTTTGTTAAAAATTTAGAATTAGATGAAACGTTAGGACAATTACTTGTAGCAGAAGGTTTTTCAAGCATTGATGATATAAAAGATAGTTCCGTTGATGCTTTGATAAAAATTGAAGGTATTGAAGAGGATACCGCCAAAGCTTTAATAGAAAGAGCTAAAGATTTCCATCAAAAAGATTTAGAGGAAATTTCAAACAAAATTAAAGACTTGGGATTAGATAACGAACTCATTAATCACAAAGGGTTGACACCTGGAATGCTAGTTACTTTAGGTGAACAAAAAATTTTAAAATTATCAGATTTTGCTGACTTAGCCTCAGATGAATTAACAGGAGGTTATGATATAATAAAAGGTGAAAGAGTAAGAATAAAAGGATATTTGGAAGAATTTGCTTTGTCTAAAAATGAAGCTGACGATCTTATTATGTCTGCTAGAAACAAAATTTATACAGATTGAGTAATGAAAAATGGAAAAAAAAACAAAACTAACAATCTCTGGTAATGCCAAAAAAACAATAAAAAATATTGGGTTTACCAATAATTATAATAAAAATTCAGTTTTAATACCCAAAAAAACTAAAAATACTCAAAACAAAAATTCATTTAATAGAAATTTTAATCCAAATAGACCAAAAAGCTCATATCCAATTAAAAAAACTCCTCAAATATCTAATGATTTTGAAAGACGTAAACTTGCAGAACAAAGAGCAACAAGAAGAATAAAAGGTGAAAACAATTTTAAGGATATAAAAGTCAAAAATGTTTCTAAAAAAAGGGAGCAAAAACTTACAGTATCACAAGCGTTGAGTGATAAGCTTGAAACAAGAGCAAGAAGTCTTGCTTCATTAAAAAGAGCAAAGCAGAAGGAGAATCGAGATAACAAAAAAAATCTTGACGATGAGAGTTATAAACCAATTAAAAGAGATATAAATATACCAGAGGCTATAACAGTTAGGGAATTATCGAATAGAATGGCTGAACAGTCAAGCAGTGTAATTAAACACTTAATGAGTATGGGAGTAACTGTAACAATCAATCAAACCTTAGCAGCAGACACAGCGGAATACTTGGTAAAAGAATTCGGACATAATCCAATTCGTGAGACAAAAGCTGACGAAATAATTAAAAAAATTAAAGAAACAAGATCAGAAAATTTAAAAAACAGACCACCAATTATAACTGTAATGGGACACGTAGATCATGGAAAAACGTCTTTATTAGACTCTTTTAGAAGTACAAATGTTGTTTCAGGAGAATATGGTGGAATCACTCAACATATAGGCGCTTATCAAATTGAAAACGAAAATAATAAACTTACTTTTATTGACACTCCAGGTCATGCTGCTTTTACAGAAATGAGAGCTAGAGGATCTAAACTAACCGATATAGTTGTATTGGTTGTTGCAGCAGACGATGGTGTAAAGCCTCAAACAATAGAGTCAATCAAACATGCTAAAGCTGCAAAAGTTCCAATTGTTGTAGCTATTAATAAATGTGACTTACCTGAAGCTGACCCACAAAAAATAAAAAATCAATTATTAGAATATGAACTAATTGCAGAAGAGCTCTCGGGAGATACTTTAATGATCGAGGTTTCAACCAAAACTAAAAAAAATTTGGACAAATTAATTGAGGCAATAATTTTACAAGCAGAAATTTTAGATTTAAAAACTAATTATGAATCAAAAGCTGGCGGTGTTGTTTTAGAGTCAAAAATTGATATTGGTAGAGGACCAGTTGCTACAGTTATAGTAACTTCTGGAACTTTAAAGAAAGGTGATTATTTTGTTAGCGGACTAAAATGGGGAAAGGCAAGAGCTTTAATTGATGACAAAGGTAAAAATTTAGAAAATGTTTTTCCATCAACTCCAATTGAAATTTTAGGAATTAACGGAGCTGCTAAATCAGGTGATGATTTTATAGTTTTAAACAATGAAAAGGAGGCTAAGACGTTATGGGAAACTAGAATTGATGAGTCAAAAGCAACAAAAAACCCTTTAACCTTTGCAACGCAAGACTCTGCATTTAAAGACAAAACTTCTGAAGAATTAAATATTATAATTAAATCTGATGTTCATGGATCAGCAGAAGCAATAAAAGGTGCTATTAACCAGATAATACACGAGGAAGTAAAACCAAAAATTATTTTATCCGACATTGGAATGGTTACTGAGACCGATGTTACTCTTGCAAAAGCTTCAAAGGCTGTGCTTATTGCATTTAATGTGAAACCAAGCAAGGAGGCTAAAAAATTAGCAGAACAAGAAAAAATTAAAATTTCCTCATTTAATATAATTTATGAGGTTTTAGATTATATTAAGAATAAAATGTCAGGTTTGTTGGCTCCAGATATAAGAGAGGAAGTTATTGGATCAGCAGAAGTTCTTGAAATTTTTAAAGTATCCAGCGTTGGAAAAGTAGCAGGATCTAAAGTAGTTGAAGGAGAAATTTTAAGTTCTTCAAGCGCAAGATTAATTAGGGATGGAGCTATAGTTTACACTGGTAGAATAAACTCAATTTTTAGAGAAAAAAATCAAGCAAAGCAAGTTAGCACAGGTCAAGAGTGTGGTATAACTTTAAAAGATTTTAATGATTATCAAAAAAAAGATATAATTGAGGTCTTTAATTCCACTTCTACAGAAAGAATGATATAAAATGACTAATAAATATGGAAAACCAGTAACTCAAAGACAGTTAAGAGTTGGGGAAATGATTAAGCAGTCTTTAGGTATGATATTTGTAAGAAATGAGGCAAAAGTACCTGAGTTAGAGACTAACAATATTACCGTGACAGAAGTTAAAATGAGTCAAGACTTGAAAATTGCAAAGGCATATGTTTTACCTTTAGGTGGAAAAAATGCAGAAGAAACTGTACTAAAATTAAAAAAATATTCTTTTTTGATTAGAAAAGCTTTATCTAAAAAAGTTTTTGTGAAATTTCTGCCGAAGATTCTTTTTGAAAAGGATGAGTCTTTTGATTACGCAGAAAAAATTGAAAATTTAATAAAACAAACAACTAAATAGGAAAAAATATGGTAAAAAAAATAAACGATTTAGCAGTTCACGATAAGGACACAGGTTCTTCTGAGGTACAAATTGCTTTACTAACTGAAAAAATCGAAAACCTCTCAAAGCATGTAAAACAATTTAAAAAAGATAAACATTCTTCAGTTGGTTTACTTAAAGCAGTGAATAGAAGAAAAAAGTTATTAGATTATTTAAAAAAATATAAATTTGATTCATATAAAAACGTATTAACAAAACTAAATATAAGGAAATAAATGTTTAAAATATTTAAAAAAGAAATAGAAATCGCTGGAAAAAAAATTATTCTTGAGACTGGAAAAATAGCAAGACAAGCAGATGGCGCAATAATTGCTTCATGTGGTGAAACAGTAGTAATGGCAACTGTTGTAGGTGCTAAAAAAGTTAATCCAGAAGTAGATTACTTTCCACTTTCTGTTAATTACCAAGAAAAATATTATGCTGCAGGTAAAATTCCAGGTGGTTATTTCAAAAGAGAAGCAAGGCCAACTGAAAGCGAAACCTTGATATCAAGATTAATTGACAGACCAATAAGACCACTTTTTCCAGATGAATTTAAAAACGAAGTACAATTACTCCCAACTGTAATTTCCTATGATAAGGAAAATGAAGCAGATATATTATCAATTATTGCCTCTTCAGCAGCTTTGGCAATATCAGGAATGCCTTTTCTGGGCCCTGTTGGTGCGTCAAGGGTTGGATTTATTGATGGAAAATATGTTTTAAATCCATCTAAAAAAGACTTGGATAATTCAAAATTAGATCTTGTAGTTGCTGGAACAAAAGATGCAGTTTTAATGGTTGAATCTGAAGCTAAAGGTTTAACAGAGGAAGAAATGCTTAATGCAGTCAAGTTTGGTCATGAAAATTTTATACCTATAATTGAAATGATCGAAGATCTAGCAAAGGAATGTAAAAAACCTGACTGGATTATTGAAAAAAAAGATCTTTCAGAGGTTAAGAAAAAATTAAAAGATGAATTCACTGAAAGTTTAAAGAAAGCGTTTTCCACAAGAGACAAACAAGAAAGATCAAATATGATCTCCGAAATTACAGATAAAGCAAAAAAACTTTATGAGGAAAATGAAAATTATACAGATTTAGATGTAAATTCTGAGCTTAAAAATTTAGAAAAGAGCATAGTAAGAACAGATATCTTGAAAAATAAAAATCGAATTGATGGAAGAGGACTATCAGATGTAAGGCCTATAATTTGCGAGGTTGGAATTTTACCAAGAGCACATGGTTCTGCATTATTCACAAGAGGAGAAACACAAGCGATTGTTACAACTACCCTAGGAACATCAGATGACGAGCAAAGAATTGAGAGTCTAGAAGGTCTTCAAAGAGAAAGATTTATGCTTCATTATAATTTTCCGCCATTTTCTGTAGGAGAGACTGGTAGAATAGGCACAGGAAGAAGAGAAATTGGCCACGGTAAACTCGCATGGAGAGCAATTAACTCTTCATTACCTTCAAAAGAAAGTTTTCCCTATACTTTTAGAATAGTTTCAGAAATTACAGAATCTAATGGATCATCCTCAATGGCGACAGTTTGCGGAACATCTTTGGCGTTGATGGATGCAGGAGTTCCAATTAAAGAACCAGTAGCAGGTATTGCCATGGGTTTAATTAAGGAAGGTGATGAGTTTAGTGTATTATCAGATATTCTTGGAGATGAAGATCATCTTGGTGACATGGATTTTAAAGTTGCTGGAACTAAAAATGGAATTACATCTCTTCAAATGGATATAAAAATTACTGGCATTACTTTCGAAATTATGGAACAGGCATTGAAACAAGCCAAAGATGGCAGAGTTCATATATTAGGTGAAATGAATAAGGCATTAGGTAAGTCGAGAGATGAGGTTGGAAAACATACTCCAAAAATGGAAAAAATTACTGTAGATAAAAAAGATATTGCTACTGTTATAGGAAAAGGTGGAGCAACCATCAGAGAGATAGTTGAAAAATCAGGTGCTAAAGTTGATGTAAATGACGAAGGAGTTGTTACAGTTGCAGCACCAGACGATGAGTCTAGAAATAAAGCAATGCAGTTCATTAAGGATCTTACTGCTAAAGCTGAAATGAATAAGATTTATAATGGCAAAGTTATAAAAATAATGGAATTTGGGGCTTTCGTTAATTTTTTAGGAAAACAAGATGGACTTGTACATATTTCAGAACTTGCAAATAAAAGAGTTGCAAAAGTAACAGATGTCGTAAAGGAAGGCGATGCAGTTAAGGTGAAAGTTATTGGATTTGACAGGGGTAAAGTTAAATTATCAATTAAGCAAGCTGCGGTCTGATTTAAGACTATGGAAAATCAAGAAATAATTCAAATAATTAAAAACCTTAAAGGCCGGAGAACTTATGAAGAAAAAAAAGCCTCAAAATTAGGCTTTACTTCGCTGTACGCATACTTTGAGGATAAAATCTTAAAAAAGAAAAAAGCTGAGGAAGATATTAAAAAAGAATTAGAGGAAACAAAAATCGAAAATAATATAAAAAGCAAACAAAAGAAAAGTTGCGGTTGTTGTTAATTACTTGATTTTGTATTTAATTTTACTTATTAGAAAAATGGCAACTGCACTTAAAACAGCAAATACCTCTAGTGCGTGACCTGAATTTCCAAGAAGCAATTGTACAAAATAAAATATAATACAAACTACAAACCAAACTAATATTAACATTATTTATTTTTTTTTTTCTCTTTTTTAATTTTTCTCTTTTCTTTAAGAGAAAATTTAGCTTTTTTCATTACGCTTGAATCTTTGAAAGATTTACCAGAATATCTTTTAGACATAAAATTAAGTTATATTTTTAGGATTAGGCATACCAACTTTGTTGTAACCAGCATCTACATAATGAATTTCTCCAGTGACACCAGCAGAAAGATCACTTAATAAGTATAGAGCAGAATTTCCAACATCGTGTATATCTACATTTCTTTTCAAAAAAGAATGATCTTCATTCCATTTATACAAAAATTTTGCATCACCAATTGCAGAAGCAGCTAAAGTTTTAATAGGTCCTGCGCTTATTGCGTTCACTCTAATTCCCTTAGTCCCCAGATCCCTCGCTAGGTATTTAACACTTGCTTCAAGGGCAGATTTGCAAACTCCCATTACATTATAGTTTGGAATGGCTTTATTAGACTCGTAAGTTAAAGTAAGCATACTACCACCCTTATCCATTATTTTTGAAGCCTCTTTTGCAATCTCAGTAAATGAAAAGCATGAAATTAGCATGCTCCTTAAAAAGTTTTCTCTTGAAGTATTTAAGTATTCTCCAGATAATTCTGATTTATCTGAAAAGGCTACTGCATGAACCACAAAATCAATTTTTCCCCACTTTTTGTTGATATCCTCAAAAAGCTTTAAAACTTCATCTTTTTTTTCAACATCACAACTAAATGTTATATTTGAGTTTAATTTTTCTGCTAAAGGAATAACCCTTTTTTTAAGCGCATCTCCTAAATATGTGAACGCTAATTCTGCGCCTGCCTCAGCTAATTTTTGAGAAATACCCCACGCTATAGATCTCTCATTTGCAACGCCCATGATTAAGCCTTTTTTTCCCTTCATTAAACTCATTGATTAAACTTTCTCAAATACCAGTGTTGCATTTGTTCCACCAAATCCAAAACTATTAGACATAATAGAATTTAAATTAACATTTTTTTCTACTTTAGTAATAATAGGAAATTTTTTAGCTTCATCATCCATGTCATTAATATTTATTGAAGCTGATATAAAATTATTTTTCATCATAATTAAACTATAAACTGCTTCATGAACAGAGGTTGCTCCTAAAGAGTGTCCAGATAATGATTTAGTTGAACTGATTTTTGGAACATTATCTTTAAACACTTCACCTACTGCTTTAAGTTCAGTTATATCTCCAACAGGAGTAGATGTTCCGTGTGTATTTATATAATCAATTTTATTTTTACTTGTGCTCAAGGCCATTTTCATGCATCTAACTGCACCCTCGCCAGACGGTGCAACCATATCATATCCATCAGAAGTTGCTCCATATCCTGTAATTTCTGCATAAATTTTTGCTCCTCTAGATTTTGCATGTTCATATTCCTCTAAGACCAAAACACCACCACCACCTGATATTACAAACCCATCTCTTGTTCTGTCATATGGTCGCGAAGCTTTTTCTGGAGTATCATTATATTTTGATGAAAGTGCAGTCATAGCATCAAACATAGCTGTCATTGCAAAATGAACTTCGTCGCTACCACCAGCAAATATTATTTTTTGTTTTCCTAATTGAATTAATTCCATTGCATTTCCAATACAATGCCCACTAGTAGCACAAGCTGAACTGATAGTATAATTTACACCTTTAATTTTAAATGGAACTGCGAGTGTTGCTGAAGCTGTACTAGACATTGTTCGTGGAACAACAAATGGGCCCATTCTTTTTGGACTTTTTTCCCTAGTTTTATCTGCAGCTAATATCACATTTTCAATTGAAGGACCACCTGATCCCATAATCATACCTGTAGAAATATTACTTACATCTTTTTCCTCTAATCCAGAGTCTTTAACCGCTTCAGCCATTGAGATATAATTATAAGCTGAACCTGGCCCCATGAATCTTATAAACTTTCTATCAACATGGTCTTCAAGTTTTATATTCGGTTTGCCATGAACATGGCTTTTTAAATTATATTCTTTGTATTCCTCACTAAATGTAATTCCAGATTTTGAATTAATTAATGACTCACAAACTTCTTGCTGGTTATTCCCTAAGCAAGACACCACTCCAATTCCTGTGATCACTACCCTTTTCATTTATTTAAATAATCCAACTTTTAAGTTTTCTGTAGAATAAATTTTTTTACCATCTGCTAATAAAACTCCGTTAGCTAACCCAACCGTAGTCCCTTCTTTAATTAAAATTCTTTTCATATCAATTATATACTCAGCAATTTTGACATTTTTTAAAACTTCACCTGTGAACTTCACCGTACCAACACCCAAAGCTCTTCCCTTTCCTGGGTTGCCAAGCCAACCAAGATAAAATCCAACTAACTGCCACATTGCATCTAACCCTAAGCACCCTGGCATTACTGGATCCTCTTTAAAGTGGCAATTAAAAAACCAAAGATCATCTTTGATATCTAGTTCTGCTTTAATTAAACCCTTTTTAAAAGCTCCATCATTATCTTTAATTTCTGTTATTCTGTCAAACATAAGCATTGGTGGTAAGGGCAATTTAGCGTTTCCAGGACCGAAAAGTTCACCATTTCCACAACTAATTAGGTCGTCGTAACTGTATGATTTTTTTTTCTCCATAGTTTTAACCTTAATACTTTATTTGTGATAATTATAATATATAAATTCCTTATAATTATACAAATTAAGTAAAAAATGAATAATAAAGAGAATTTTATTAAAAAATTAAGATCCTCAGGATTAAGACCGACTAGACAGAGAATTGAAATTTGCAAAGCTCTATATGATCGAAAAAAAACTTTTCATTTCACAATAGACGACCTAAACAAAATTCTAAGAAAAAAATCAAAAGAGAAGATTTCATTAGCAACTATTTATAACACTGTTTATGCGTTCAAAAATAAAAATTATTTAAAAGAGATCTCTTTAAATACAAACAAGACTTATTTTGATACAAACGTCTCGAATCATCATCATTTTTTGGATGAGAACTCAAATCGTCTCATAGATTTAAAAAATAGTGATGTTGGAAAAGTTAAAATAAAGAGAAAAATTCCTGGAAAGAAAATAAAATCTATTGAAATTTTAGTAAGAATAAGCGACTAAAATCGGAAAATAAAGTTATAAAAATATTATAAATAATTAAATTTTTTGAGACATTTTTGCATCGTTGACACTACTTTAGAATCATTATAAAGTATCTAAATGCGAAATTTTTCAACCGAAGAACAGTCAAAATGTCCGTTTACTGGAGCTGGAACTCCACCTAAACATGGAACCGGGAAGGGTACGACAAATCGTGATTGGTGGCCCAATGGTTTAAACCTGAAAATATTAAGTCAACATTCTTCATTAGTTGATCCCATGGATAAAAAATTTAATTACGCAAAAGAATTTAAAAAATTAAACTTCAAGGCTTTAAAAAAAGATTTACATAAACTAATGACGCAGTCTCAAAGTTGGTGGCCAGCTGATTATGGTCACTATGGTCCGTTATTTATTAGATTAGCATGGCATGCTGCCGGAACATACAGGACAGGAGATGGTAGAGGTGGTGCAGGAACTGGAAATCAAAGATTCGCCCCTTTAAATAGCTGGCCGGATAATGTTAATTTAGATAAAGCAAGACTATTATTATGGCCAATAAAAAAGAAATACGGAAAAAGAATTTCATGGGCTGATTTATTTATTTTAGTTGGCAATATTTCTCTCGAGTCTATGGGCTTTAAAACTTTTGGTTTTGGTGCTGGTAGAGAAGATATTTGGGAACCCGAGGAAGATATTTATTGGGGATCTGAGAAGGAATGGTTGGGAGTAAATCGCTATAGTGGGAAGAGAGATTTAGAACAGCCTTTAGGTGCTTCACATATGGGATTAATATATGTAAATCCACAAGGCCCTGATGCAAATCCAGATCCTTTATTAGCCGCTCACGATATTAGAGAAACTTTTGGAAGAATGGCTATGAACGATTATGAAACAGTTGCACTAGTTGCCGGTGGACATACTTTTGGAAAGTCTCATGGAGCTGCGCCAGAATCTCATAAAGGACCTGAACCAGAAGGATCAAAAATTCAAGATCAAGCAACTGGTTGGAATAGTAATTTTAAAAGTGGAAAGGGTGTGGATACAATAAGTAGCGGAATAGAAGGGGCATGGACTTCTAACCCAATTAAATGGGATATGGGTTATTTTGATAATTTGTTTGGGTATGACTGGGAACTTACAAAAAGTCCTGCTGGAGCTCATCAATGGAAACCTAAAAGAAATGGTCATGATATAGAGATGACACCTGATGCTCATGAGAAAAATAAAAAAAATCTTCCCATGATGCAAACAACTGATCTATCACTAAAAATGGATCCAAAATATGGTCCAATATCTAAGAATTTTCATAATAATCCAAAGGAATTCGCAGATGCTTTCGCTAGAGCCTGGTTTAAGCTTACTCATAGAGATATGGGTCCTAAGTCTTGCTATTTAGGTCCTGATGTTCCAAAAGAAAATCTAATTTGGCAAGATCCAATACCTAAACAAAAGTATAAGTTAAAAAATAAAGATATTAAATTCCTGAAATCTAAAATTTTAAAATCCGGTCTTTCAGTTTCCGAACTTGTTTCTACTGCATGGGCCTCAGCATCAACTTTTAGAGGTTCTGATAAAAGAGGTGGAGCAAACGGTGCTAGAATAAGACTAGAACCACAAAGAAACTGGGAAGTTAACAATCCAAAAAAATTATCGAAAGCTCTTGATAAATTTGAAAAAATTAAAAAAAATTTTGATAAAAAAAATAAAACTGTATCGCTAGCTGATATAATAGTATTAGGTGGATGTGTTGGAATAGAAAAGGCTGCAAAGAAAGCCGGTTATAAAGTAAATGTGCCTTTTACGTCAGGACGAGGCGATGCTTTGCAAAATGAAACTGATGAATTCTCTTTTGGTTTACTAGAGCCTAAAGCTGACGGATTTAGAAATTACGTAACAAGAAAAACTAACGGTCATGGTAAAAGTTCAATTTCGGCAGAAGAAATGCTTATTGATAAAGCCCAATTAATGAAACTTACAGCACCTGAAATGACTGTTCTTGTTGGCGGAATGAGAGTTCTTAATACAAATTTTGATGGATCTGACTATGGTGTATTTACAAGAAGAACAGAAGCTTTAACGAATGATTTCTTTGTAAATCTTTTAGACATGAATACAACCTGGAAAGAAATTGACAAAGATGAGACTTTATTTGAAGGAAGAGACAGAAAAACGAATAAAATTAAATGGAAAGGAACTCGTGCAGATCTTATTTTTGGCTCAAACTCTCAGTTAAGAGCATTATCAGAGGTGTATGCATGTGAAGATTCAGCTCCAAAATTTGTTGATGATTTTATTTCTGCTTGGACTAAAGTGATGAACTTAGACCGTTTTGATCTAAGATAAAAAAGTTAATTACTGAGAATAGTTATCATTAAAAGAAATTTCTCATAAATTTTTAAAATTTTTTGCAAACGATTATCATTAACACTGAATTTAATTGAAAAAATAAAAACAATTCTTATTTTACTTTTATGAAAACAGAAACTTATAATTGTAAAAAATGTGGTTTATCTATTTCATCTACTTGTTCAAAGTGCGATAGAGTAGTTGATGTTAAAGTTCTTGATGATGGTTGTATTGTTCAGACTACAAAATGCTCTGATTGTGCAAATGTACCAGTTATCAAGGATATTTGTGCTACAAGATAAACTTATTAAAATTAATTTGTAAAACGCTTTATTGGGTTTTACCCCACAAACTGTCTGTTTTAACCCAGCCATTATAACCTGCTGTTTTAACATTACACCAATTTTTTTTGCAATCTTTATATTGAAGCAACCTGCCCTTTTTAATTCTAGCAATTGGTTTTGAAAAAATCGTTGGTTTTCTGAAAAGTATTTTATTTCTAGTGACTATGAAGGATTTAGATTTTTTTAATTGAGAAATATGTATCCAGCCGCTATTCTTTTTTAAGTCAATAATTTTTCTAAAATTTTCTTTTTTATCAATTACTTTTACAGGCAAGTTAACTTTTCTATAAATATATTTTACCTCATAGTCAAAACCAGGACCATACCTTACGTTAACTTTATTTTTTTTTAATGAAAGAAAATAATCATCTGAAATGGATAAAGAAGGAAAAATAGTTAATATAAAAAATAAAATTAAAGTTTTTTTCATTAATTCTAGTTTGATCTTTATTTTTTTTTAAACTTAACTTTTCTAAAGTTTAGATTTAACAAGTCAATTATTAATAATTGATTTTTTAGGTTTTGACCAATTTCTATTATCATTTTTAAAGCCTCATTTGCTTGAGTAGCGCCTACAACGGATGCAGTTGTTCCAAGAACACCTTCAAATTCACAATTTAAAATATCGTCTGAAATGTCATCTTCCTGATAAAAATTTTTTAAAGATGCAGTTTTTTTATCTTTGAAATCAAATGTAAAAACATGTCCATCAAATTTACTTATTGCACCAGTAACTAGTTTTTTTTTAAACTTTAAGCAATAATCGTTAATGAGGAATTTAGTTTTAAAATTATCAGATCCATCAATAATGAGATCATAATTTTTAATTATGTTCTTTATATTTTTTTCATTTAATCTTGTATTATATATTTTGATTTTTGTATCAGGATTAATATCTTTAAGTTTCTTAGCGGCTACGTTTACTTTTGTTTTTTTTATATCTTTAGAACTAAATAAACTCTGTCTATGAATATTTGAAATATTGACAATATCATTATCTACGAGACCTATCGATCCAATACCAGCTCTTGTTAAATTTTCTGCAGCAGGACATCCCAAGCCACCCACGCCAACAATCAAAATTTTGGCGGATAAAATTTTCTTCTGTCCTATAGCTCCTATATTTTTCAGGACTAGTTGTCTTGAAAATCTTTCAATTTGTGACTTACCTAATACATTGCTCATTTACCAGTTGAACCAAAACCTCCCTCACCTCTAATTGTTTCTGGAAGCTCATTTGTTTCTTCTAGTTCCATTTTATTAATTGGTGTTAAAACCATTTGAGCTATCCTATCATTATTATTAATAATAAAATTTTCATTTCCATGGTTAAATAAAATGATTTTTAATTCTCCTCTATAATCACTATCAATTGTTCCTGGTGTATTAAGAACAGTAATATTATTTTTTGCGGCAAGTCCTGATCTTGGTCTAATTTGAATTTCATATTCCATCGAAAAAGCCACAGATAATCCAGTTGGTACAAGGCATGATTTACCTGGTTTTAGTTCAATCGGTTTATCTATAAATGCCATTAAATCCATACCAGATGCACCATTTGTTTTATAAGAAGGCAACTGAACCGAAGGTTTTAACTTTTTAATAAAAATTTTAACCATTAGTTTAAATGATTAATAATTTTTTCTACTATTTCATCTGATATTTCAGATTTCGATTTAAATGAAATTTTTTCGTTTTTATGGTTTTTATAAAAAATCGAAACTTCGTTAAAATCTGAATTAAAGCCAATTTTTTTTTTAGATACATCATTTGCAATTATCCAATCGCAATTTTTTTCACTAAGCTTTTTATTTGAATAGTTTTCTAAATTATTTGTTTCTGCAGCAAAACCAATAACAAGCTTTGGTCTTAAAGAATTATGATTAGAAATATAGTTGAGGATATCTACATTTTTTTCTAGTTCTAGGTTAAATTTGCTTTCTTTCTTTATTTTCTCTTTAGAAATTTCTCTTACCTTGTAATCACCTACTGCAGCTGAAAATATAGCAACATCGGCAGGTAAGCTATTTTGCGTTGCATGAAACATCTCTTCAGCAGTTTCAACTCTGATTAAATTTATATCTTTTTCTACTTTTAAGCTGGTTGGTCCAGAAATTAAAGTAGTTTCAAAACCTTTTTTTGATAACGACTTTGCTAATGCATATCCTTGTTTTCCACTTGATTTATTTGAAATAAATCTTACCGGATCTATATATTCATGTGTGGGACCCGCAGTAACAAGAGCTTTAAATTTCTTATTTTTCGAAAAGTTTTTGAAATATATTTCAATTTTTTCCTCAATTTTTTTTGGTTCGGACATTTTACCTTCTCCAAATTCTCCACATGCCATATCTCCGATCTCAGGACCAATAAAATTGAAGCCATATTTTTTCAATTTAATCACATTCTCCTTAGTTGATGGATGTTCCCACATTCTTACATTCATTGCTGGAACTAAAAATATATCTTTGTTAGAGGCAAGTATAACAGTAGATGCTAAATCATCTGAGGAACCTGAACTTAATTTTGCAATCGTATTAGCAGTTATTGGAGCCACAAGTATAACATCGGACCATCTAGATAAAGATATATGATCCATTTCAGTTTCATTTTCCAAGCTAAATAGGTCATCATATACTTTTTCTTGTGACAGAGAGCTTATCGATAACGGGGTTACAAATTCTTTTGCACTTTTAGTTAAGATAGTTTTTATCAGTGCTCCTTTCTTTTTGAGAGACCTTATTAATTCCAAACTTTTGTAAGCAGAAATACCACCGCAAATTATCAAAAGTATTTTTTTATTTAAAAAACTGTTCATCAGTCAAATTAAAATACTAATAGACCTAAAATTACAAGTAATAATAAACCAATAGCTGTCTGATTTCTAAAAGCAATCATTTCTGATTTTGCTTCATTTAAAGCATTATATGAATTAGAATTTTGAGGTATTTGTCCACTTGCTAAAAAACTTAAAGCTTGATTTGCTTTGTCCATAATTTGTGGAAACTCAGGAAGTCTTTTTAAAACTTCTGAAGTATTTTTTAAGGTGTCGTTAATAGTATTCATAGGATCTTTTGTTTCTTTAAGCCAATTTTCTAGGACTGGCTTTGATGTTTCCCAAATGTTTGTATTTGGATTAAGTTTTCTTGCAACTCCTTCGACTACAACCATTGTTTTCTGAAGCAACAATAGTTGGGGTTGAGTTTGCATATTAAATTTTTCAGTCACATCAAAAAGTTGCTTTAATAATTTACCCCCAGAAATATCCTTGACCGTCTGTCCAAAAATTGGTTCACCTATAGATCTTAAGGCTTGTGCCAGTTCGTCTGCTGGCACGTTTTTTGGAACCAGTCCAGCAAGAAGATGTACCTCTGCAACTTTTTTATAATCTCTTTGAACAAAGCCATATAAAATTTCAGCTAAAAATCTTTTATTTAATTTATCTAATCTTCCCATAATACCAAAATCAATCGGTACAATTCTACCACTTTTATCTATAAAAATATTTCCTTGATGCATATCCGCATGAAAGAAACCATCTCTAACTGCATGTCTTAAAAAATGTTGTATTATATCTGTCGCAATTTGAGTTGTATCAATATTATGTTTTTGTAGGATTTCTGTTTCACGAATTGAATTTCCTTCTACCCAGTCTAAAGTCATTACATTTTCGCTTGTAAAATTCCAATATATATTTGGAACTTTGAAACCCACGTCATTTTTGGTATTTTCAGCATATTCATTTGCAGCCGCTGCTTCGAACCTCAAATCCATTTCATGATTAGTAATTTCTTTTAAAAGAAATGTAACCTCAATTAATTTAAGTCTTTTTGTTTTTTTAACAAAAGTTTCTATTAAAAAAGCAAAAAACATTAGAGCATCTATTTCTTCATTAAAAATTTTTTTGATCTCTGGTCTTAAAATCTTTATTGCTACATCTTTAATAACACCATTATCATTTATTTGCGCTTTATGGACTTGTGCTATAGATGCAGCTGCTACAGGTTCACTTATGTTTAGTATTGAATTAAACATCATTTCACCTAAGTCTTTTTTAATAATATTTTTTGCTTCAGATAAAGAAAAAGGAGGCAGTTTATCTTGTAGAGTTTCAAGTTGTTTTGACAAATCTTCACCAATTATATCAGGACGAGTTGCTAAAAATTGACCTAACTTAATAAAAGTAGTTCCCATTGATTGCAATGAATTAGAAAGCCTTTCTTTTTCCTCGACATTAAAATTAATTTCGTTTTTTTTTTTTAAAGAAAAAGATAGAAAATAAAACAAAATTTTGATTAATTTTGGAACTTCATGAAATTTTTCAAAAATTTCAACTATTTCAGATTGAGCTAATTTTCTACCTATCTTAAACAATATCAATAATCTTCTTATCATTTTATTTTCCATCCAGAATGTATAGCAACTATTCCACCTGATAAATTTCTATAACTACATTTTTCAAAGTTGTTTTTTTTCATAAGATCAATTAATTGATCTTGGTTTAAAAATTCCTGAATACTTTCAATAAGATACTCGTAAGGTTTTTCATCTCCTACGATTATTTTTCCAATTTTTGGAATTATTTTTGTATATTTTTCGTAAAAAAAACTTAATTTTTGATTTTGTACTTTTGCAAATTCTAAACATAAAAAACGCCCTCCAGGCTTTAAAACTCGATACGCTTCCGAAAGTGCTTTATTTAAATTCTTAGTATTTCTTAGACCAAAGCTAATGGTATAATAATCAAAAAAATTATCTTTTACTGGTAAATTTTCTGCAGAAGCTAAAACCCATTTTATTTTTTTGAAATTTTTCAATTTTTTTTTACCATTTTTGATCATTCCTGAATTTGGATCTACACAAAAAATTTCTTCATCCCTGCCTGTGGCTTTAATATAAAGTTTTCCAATGTCCCCTGTTCCACAAGCTACGTCAATAATTCTTTTTCCTTTTGAGGGGTTCATCGACAAAATTAAATCTTTTTTCCAAGCTCTATGAGCTCCTAGCGACATAAAATCATTCATTAAATCGTATTTATCAAATACTTTATTGAAGACCTTTTCAACTAGTCCTTTTTTGTTTTGAAGATATTGTTGCATATTAATTAATTTTTTATGAATATTAATATAATGTGAAATGCCAGAATTACCAGAAGTAGAAATAGTTAAACAGTCGCTGAATAAAAAGATTAAATTCAAAAAAATTCAGAAAATAATAATAAGAAATAGAAATTTAAGGATAAGAATAGGTCAAAATTTTGAAAAATTTTTAATTAGAAAAAAAATAAAAAAAATATCAAGATTATCCAAATATATAATTATTGATTTTGATAAAAATTTATATTGCATTATACATTTAGGGATGTCGGGAACTATTCATTTAATAGAAAAAGGAAAAAAAAATTTAAATACAAATACAAGTTTTTATAGTTTGCAAACTTTTCCAAAAAAACATAATCATATTGAAATTCATTTTAACAAACTTAGAATGGTTTATAATGACCCGAGACGTTTTGGTTTTTTTAAAATTATTATTGGAAAAAAGAGGCTGTATGAATTTTTCAAAGATTTAGGACCAGAGCCCTTTAGTGAAAAATTTAATTTTAAGTATATTAAAAATTACTTAAAGGGCAAAAATAAAAATATTAAAAATTTTTTACTTGATCAAAAGTTTGTATCTGGAATAGGTAATATTTATGCAAGTGAAATATTATATCTTTCTCGGATATCCCCGTCTCAAAAAGGAAAAAATTTATCAAAAGAGAAATGTAAAAAATTAATATATTCTTCCAGATATGTTCTTCAAGACTCAATTAAAAAAGGTGGATCTAGTATAAGAGATTTTAAAAATACATTAGGTATTAAAGGAGAATTCCAAAACGAATTTAGAGTTTATAATAGAGAAAATTTAAAATGTTATAGAAAACAATGTAAAGGATTAATTAAAAAAATATTTCTAAATAACAGGTCAACTTTTTTTTGTAATCAATGTCAAAAATAAGAAATTATTTTATTGACCATATTTAATTCTCAGGATATACCACAGCGCTTATGGCAAACACTAAATCAGCTATTAAAACAATTAGAAGAATTGCACGTCAAACTGAAGTAAACAAAGCCAGAAAAGGTAAATATAGAAATGCAATTAAGAAAATGAACTTTTTAATTGAATCGAAAAAGAAAAAGGAAGCTTTAAAGTTCTTACCTAAGTTGAATTCAGAGCTAATGAAAGTTGCCAAAACAGGAATTATAAAAAAACAAAAAGCATCTAGAAATATGTCTAGATTAGCAAAAAAAATTTCTTCTCTTTAAAATCTAACTACTTCAAGTTGATATTATTTAGGTTAAATTACGCAACTTAAAGTATTTATACTAAATATAAATTTAATTGTGTAAAAATTTACCACATATAGATGTCAAGTTTTTTTAATTTTTTAAATAAATTTTTTTTTCCACTTCTGATTTTATTTTAAAAAATAAAACTTACATCGTAGAGTTGAGACTCGATTAAATGCACTTACAGATTTTATTTTATTTTATATTTTAAAAATATTTTATTGCATAATTTTGATTTTGGTTTTAAGTGAGTTTCATTCAAAAAATTCAATGAACAAAAATAATTTATCAAAAAACACCTCTGACATTTCTCAAAATAAAATTGATTGGAAAGAAATTCAGCTTAAAATGAAAGATAATTTTGGTAAAGATATTTTTGAAAGCTGGTTAAGAAAAATAATTTTTGTAGAAGAGCTAAAAAATTATATTTTGTTATCAGTTCCAACAAGATTCATAAGAGATTGGATTACCTCAAGGTATATAGATGAAATTCTTAAAATAATTAAGGAATATAACAGTAATATTTTAAGAATTGAATTAAAGGTTGAAGAAAGATCAGACCAGGAACAGGAAAATAAAAATAACTTTAAAAATTCAAAAGAAAATGTTTCCTTTATAAATGATAGTTTTTTACAATATAATAGAATAGATCAAAATAAAAATTTTGATAATTTCATTATTGGTGAAAGTAATAAACTAGCTTTTGAAGCTTCAAAAAAAGTATCCAAAAATTTTTCCAATTATAATCCTCTATACATTTATGGCGGGGTTGGGATGGGTAAAACTCATTTGTTAAATGCAATAGGTCTTGAGTTAAGAAATACTAAAAAAATAATGTTTATTTCAGCGGAAAGATTTATGTACCAATTTGTAAAATCAATAAAATCAAACGATATGGTAAAATTTAAAGACCATTTTAGAAATACTGATGTTTTGATTGTTGATGATATTCAATTCATGAATGGGAAAGAGGCAATGCAGGAGGAATTTTTTCATACTTTTAACATTCTTATGGAAAAGGGGTCTCAAGTAATAATTTCAGCCGACAGGTCACCAAATAAACTATCAAGAATTCAAGAAAGAATAAAATCCAGGTTTTCAGGGGGGCTGGTTGTTGATATTCAAAAACCAGATTTTGAACTAAGATATAAAATAGTAGAGACAAAAATTGATCAATTGAGCATTTTAAACTCAAATCAAATAAAGATATCTCAAGAAACTAAACAACTTATAAGCACTGAGATAAAAACTAGCATTAGAGAAATTGTTGGTGCAATTAATAGAATTCTATCATTTTCAAGAATTTATAACAAAGAGCCAAGTTTGTCAGAGGTAAAAGTTATCTTAAAAGATTTACTAAATGTTTCAGAAAATAATGTGACTATAGATCAAATACAGTCACTTGTGTGTAAACATTTCAAAATAAGCAAAAATGAGATGTTATCTTCAAGAAGATCAAGATATCTTGTAAGACCAAGACAAACAGCAATCTATTTAACAAAAATTTTAACTTCTAAATCATTGCCAGAAATAGGAAGAGAGTTTTCAAACAGAGACCATACAACAATTATTCATTCTGTAAAAACTATTGAAAAATTAAAAAAAAATGACTTAGAGCTAAGTTCAAGCATAGATACTCTAAAAAATAAAATTTTGTACAATAAAAATAATGAAATTTAATGTAAACCAGCAAGACTTGCAAAAATCATTAAATTATTGCCAAGGTGTTATTGAAAAAAGAAGCACCTTGCCAATTTTATCAAATATTCTTTTAGAAACTGGTAACTCAAAACTGACTATAACTGCTACCGATTTAGATCTAATATTTATTCACCAAATAGAAAATGTTGAAATTCTAGAAGAAGGCAAAACTACAACAACCTCATCAATAATGTATGATATTGTCAGAAAGTTTTCTAGTGGAAAAAAAATTAATTTATCTTTAAGCAGTGAAAATAGATTACATGTAGAATCCGAAAAATCTATTTTTAATCTAAATTGTATAAATTCGTCAGAATTTCCAGTAACTGATGAGAACTTCAATCAAAATGAATTTATAGTTAAATCAAAACAGTTATTAAAATTGTTAAATAAATGTAAATTTTCAATTTCAAATGATGAAACTAGACATTATTTAAGTGGTATTTTTTTGCACCAAACGCAGTTAGAAGATAAAGTTTTTTTAACTGCTGCTGCAACTGATAGTCACAGAATGTCTATATCAAAACTCAGATTGCTAGAAAAGGTCGATTTTGATCCTATTATTTTACCTAAAAAAACTATCTTTCAGTTATGCTCCTTGCTAGAAGACTATGATGGAGAAGTAAAAATTTCTAATATTAAATCAAAAATAAAATTTCAACTAAATAATAGTATATTAATATCAAAATTAATTGATGGTAAATTTCCTAATTATGTACAGGTAATTCCAAAAAATAACCAAAAGAAATTAGATGTTGATTTAAAATTATTTTTAGATTCTGTTGATAGGGTTGCATCTGTTTCTTTAGATAAAAAAGATGGAGTTAAATTTAACTTAAATAAAGATGTTTTGAATTTATCTGTTAACAATACTAATAGTGGAGATGGCAAGGAAAGTTTAAGTGTTAAATTTGATCATGATTTAGATATAAGTTTTAATTCTAAATATTTAATTGATGTAGCTTCTCAATTAGACGGGAACAGAATTGAAATATTTTTTAATGACTCTGGATCGCCTGCTTTAATTAAAGATCCTTCTGACTTTGATAGTATTTATGTTATTATGCCAATGAAGGGCTAATTTAACAAATCTAATTCTTTGTAGATTTCATTTTGTAGTTCTTCTAAAAAAACTTCTTTATTCTTTCCAGGGTTAATTGGTTTTAAAATTGATATTGTTATTGAAAGGTTTTTTTTTAACATACCTTTTTTAGGCCACACATTTCCAGAGTTAATTGCCACTGGCTGACATTTTATATTTAACTCATCATAAATTCTACTTGCGCCTTTTTTAAATGCAGATCTTTCATTTGGAAGTAGCCTGGTACCTTGAGGAAAAATTATCAAAGGTCTATCTGATTTTTTGATTGAATTTGAGATTTTTTCAAAAAAATTTAAATTTTCTTTAGTCGTTTTGCCTCTATCTATGGAAATTGAACCAATCTTTATCAAATACCAACCAAACACTGGAATCTTTAACAATTCTTTTTTTAAAATAAAAATTGGTGAATTAAAAATAGTTTGCAAGAAAAAGGTTTCGAAAATTGATTGATGAGAAGATGCAATAAAAAACTTTTCATTAGATATTAAATTTTCATGACCTTTAATAACGATTTTTGTTGATAAAAAAATTTTTAAACAAAAACTTACCCAGTAACCCATTAATTTTCCACCAAGCAAAACTACTTTTTGTGGTAAAAAGAAAGAGGGTAAGAAAATAATAGAAATTAAAATAATTCCTGTATAAAAAAAAATTAAAAATAAAAAATTCTTTATCATTTAAGTCAAAAAGCTAAATTAAATCACTATGCTTTTGTCTTTTTCTAATTATATTTATTTTTGATCTTTTAATTAAAATTTCCATAGGTTTTAATCTTTCGTTATAATTAGAGCTTAACGACATGCCATAGGCCCCAACATCAGAAATTATAACTAGATCTTTTTCATTAACTTTCTGAAATTTTTTCATTGTAAGAAATTTATCCGTACTTTCGCAAACTGGTCCTACAAATTCACAAATTTTATTAACAAATTTATTACTTTTTCTTTCTGGTATAATTCTATGCTTAGCTCCATATAAAGCTGGTCTCATTAAATCATTCATTGCTGCATCTAAAATTAAAAAATTTTTACTTGATGTTTTCTTAATATAAATAATTTTTGAAATAAGCACACCCGTATTACCGATAATTGATCTTCCTGGTTCAAATATAATTTTTGCATCATGTTTTTTTATAATTTTCTTTATAGCAAAAGCATATTTTTTATAATTCAATTGTTTTTTTTCATTTCCATAAGCGATTCCCATACCACCACCTAAATCAATAAACTGAAATTTATATTTTGTTTTTTTTATAATTCTATCTACAACATTCAACATTTTTTCATAAGGTTGATTGTCTAAGATTTGACTACCAATGTGGACACTTAAGCATTTTACTTTTAAATATTTGGAATTTTTTAAATATTTTAACAGTTCAATGAAATGTTTTTCTGGTACTCCAAACTTATCTTGTTTTTTTCCTGTAGAAATTTGACTCAGTGTCTTTGCATCAGTATTTGGATTAAGTCTTATTCCAATATCGACAGTTTTTTTTTTTAATTTTGCTATTTTTTCTATTTCTAATATTTCACTTTTTGATTCTGTATTTATTAATAATATTTTTTTATCTATTGCAAAACTCAGTTCTTCCGATGTTTTTCCAACGCCTGAAAAAACAATTTTTTTAGGTTTTATTCCAGCTTTTAAGGCTTTTATTAACTCACCTACTGAAACTACATCTGCACCAAGGTTCAGTTTATTTATTTCTTTTAATAATTTTAAATTTGTATTTGCCTTTACAGCAAAGCAAATAATTGGATTTAGATTTTTGAAGTTTTTTTTAAAATTAATAATATTTTCTCTCAACTTTTTATATGAATAGCAATATAAGGGAGTTTTATATTTTTTTGCTAAATTTATAACTTTTATATTTTCAATAGAAAAATTTTTACCAATATATTTCATTATATATTTGCAGTAATAGATTTGTTTATTTTTGCTTTATATTCAGGGTCTCCTTTTTTACCACAAGAACACAAAAGCAAAATACAGAATAGGATTAAAGTTAATTTTTTTATCATTTAATTTTTTTATATTTAGTTATCATTTTTTTTATATTTACAAAAGAAGTTCCACCAAATGATTTTTTTGAATTTATTGAATAATTTAGGTCAAAAACTTTTAAAACGTCTGATGTTACCATAGGTACCATCTTTTTAATATCTGCTAAATCTAATTGATGAAGTTTTTTTCTTTTTTTTTCTGCTAAATTTACGATTGAAGCTGTAATTTTATACGATGTTCTAAAAGACATACCATGATTTCGAACAAGATAATCAGCTAAATCAGTTGCAGTTGTATAACCTTCTTGTGCAAGTGCTAGCATTTTTTTTTTATTTGGACTAAAATTATTTAAAACTTCATTTAAAATAGAAATACAATTATTCAGGTTATAATTACTTTTTAAAACAATTTCCTTATCATCTTGAAGATCTTTAAAATAAGAAAGTGGTAATCCCTTCAAAATTGTGAGCATCGAAAACAAGTTTCCAAAAGAATTTCCAGATTTGCCTCTTAGGTATTCAAGTAAATCTGGATTTTTTTTTTGAGGCATTATAGATGATCCAGTCACAACCCTATCTGAAAGATTAATTAGCCCAAAACCATCAGAATTCCATATTATTAGTTCTTCTGCTATTCTAGAAATATGCAAAGAACAAACTGAGGTACTAAATAAAAAATCAAGAACGAAATCTCTATCCGAAACAGTATCAATTGAATTATTTGTTGGTTTTTTAAATCCCAATTTTTTGGTAGTAAAATTTCTATCAATATTAAAAGATGTACCCACAAGCGCTGCTACACCTAAAGGATTCTCATATAAATTTTTTAGATTATCTCTAAATCTTGACTTATCTCTAATAAACATCTCAACATAAGCTAGCATATAGTGAGCAAAAGAAACTGGTTGAGCGTTTTTTAAATGAGTAAATCCTGGCATAATTGTTTTTATATTTTTTTGTGCAATTTTAAGAATTGTTTCAATGAGATTATCTAATTTTTTATCTATCTCTTTATTTGCAGATATTATCCAAAGTTTAAAATCTGTAATAACTTGATCATTTCTAGATCTTGCTATATGTATATAGCCTGCATCATCACCAATAATTTCGAATAATCTTTTTTCTATATTCATATGAATATCCTCGTACTTTTTATCAAAAATAAATTTCTTTTTTTTGATCTCATTTTCAATTTTATTTAATCCATAAATTATTTTATTTTTTACTTTAAATGATATTATTTTTTGTCTAAAAAGCATTTCAACATGCGCTATAGATCCTTGAATGTCTTGTTTATAAAGATTTTTGTCAATTTCTAAAGAGCTTCCAACCCTTTGAAACAAAGCAGAGCTCTCTTTATTAATTCTTGTTTTCCATACTGTTTGGTTGTTTTTATTTTTTACCATGATATTTAAATATACTCGTTTCGTATGAATTTTTTAATATTAAAATTTTTGAATGTAAACAAATATACTTATGGAATTTTCTCTAAATACTGAAGAAATAAAACCAGGAAAAAACTATACAATTAAAAATGCCATAATTTTACTTCATGGTTATGGAGGTGATGGTAAAGATATAAGTACTTTGACACTAAATTGGAGAAGATTTTTACCAAATACACTTTTTTTATGTCCAGATGCTCATGAAAGATGTGCAATAAACCCAATTGGTTTTCAATGGTTTGATTTAATGAATAATGATCCCTCCTTTATAATTGATGAGGCTTTAAAGGGGGAGAAGAAAATACTTAAATTTATTGATGAGGTAAAAAATAATTTTAATTTAGATGCATCAAAAATTTGTCTAGTAGGATTTAGTCAAGGCTGCATGATGTCAATTAATTTAGGCTTAACAAGCGATGAAAATTATGCCTGCATTGTTGGTTTTTCAGGAAAAATAATTGATAAAGAAGATTTACAAAAAAGAAAAAAATCTAATACTAAATTTCTTCTTGTTCATGGTGATGCTGACGAAGTAGTTTCACCAACTAGCCTATTAGAAGCTAAAGATTTTTTGGTAAGAAATAATATTTATGTAGAAACTAATATGATAAAAGGATGTGGTCACCATATTTCTGTCGAGGCTTCAAGTTTAGCTTTAACTTTTATTAAAAAAAATATGTTATAGAGATAAAAATTTAATTAATATTTAGTCCTATTGAAAAATAAAATAAATTAAGTTAGTCTAAGTTATGATTTTAAATGATAACAACACCTCTTTAGAAAAGTGTCCAGCGTTGGTACTAAATGCTGACTATAGACCATTAAGTTACTATCCACTGTCCTTGTGGAGTTGGCAAGATTCTATAAAATCTGTTTTTTTAGACAGAGTTACTATAGTTAGTAATTATGACCGTGTTATCAGAAGTCCATCTTTCTATATGAAGCTTCCAAGTGTTATTGCATTAAAAAATTATATAAAACCACAATCAAACCCAAATTTTACACGGTTCAATGTTTTTTTGAGAGATAAATTTTCATGTCAATATTGTGGAAGCAAACATGAACTGACATTTGACCACTTACTTCCAAGATCAAAAGGAGGTAAAACAAATTGGGATAATGTTGTGACAGCTTGTTCAAGTTGCAATGTTAAAAAAGGAGGACGTTTACTGTCGCGTTCAGGCATGAAACTCAATAACAAACCTTTCCAACCAACGACTGAAGATTTACATAAAAACGGTAGAAATTTTCCTCCAAATTTTCTTCATGAAAGTTGGATGGACTATTTGTATTGGGATGTTGAATTAGAACCTTAGTTATATTTTTTCTGATATTTTTATTGCTATTTTAGATCCAGTTTTAATTACTTTATCTAAAACAGAATAAATCCCTTTTTTTGTTGCACCTTCTTCATAAGCTATATCTTTATGATGAATTTCATCTTGTCTAAATTTTTTTATTTTTTCCTTTAAATCGTTTTCATCAGATCCTAGTTGATTTATTTGGTCTTTATAATGTTCATCAATCACCTCCTCTACTGAAGCAGTACATAGCATTGCTGCTTTCTTTCCAAGAATCGTAGATCCAAAGCCAAGTCCAACTCCTAAAAGATCCCAAAGTGGCAAAAATTTAGTCGGTTTAATATTTCTTTTTTTTATTTCATTCTCAAAGTAATCACTATGTTCTTTTTCGTGCACTTTCATTTCTTCAATAGTTTTTTTTAAACTTTCATCTTTTTTAAGTGTATTCAACGCCAATAATTGACCTTCATATATTTTTATCGCACCTCGCTCTCCGGCGTGATCTACCCTGATAAATTCTTCAACTTTAATTGGATCTGTTTTTTTCATATAAATATAATCTAGCAGTAATAAAAGTTATAACAATAGACATTAACAAATTTATAGTCGCAAGTGATAAACCTAAGATTTTAAAATTAACTTCTTTACAACTTGGAATAATATTTTTTAAAGATTCAAGTATATCTTTTTTATTAATCAGACCGGTATTAGTATTACTACATCCAGAAAATTCCATAAAAATACTATTTTCAATACCTACATGGTATCCTGATATTAAAGCACTAAAAGCAAAAGTTAGGGTTAAAAAAGATAACCAAAAAAGTTTATTTTTTAAAGCCAAACCAAAAAAACAAATAAAAATTGCAATTACATATGGAATTCTTTGATAAATACAAAGCTTACAAGGTTTGTGGCTCAGAATAAATTCGACATAAATCGCATAAATAAGTGAAAAAATACTTATAAAAAAAATTAACAAAAAATACTTTTTGACATTTAAAATTTTAAACATTTTTAACCGATAAACTTAGATAGAAAATTATATACAAAAAAAGCAAATATTACTAAAATTAAACCAACAATAATCGATACTCTTAATAGTTTTTTTTCAATAATTTTTTTCATTGTAGGTCCAAAATTACTAATTAAAAAGGCAATAATAAAAAATCTAGACCCTCTAGTTAAAAATGAAATTATAATAAAATATACTAGGTTAAAGTGAACAAAACCGCTTGTTATTGTCAATAGCTTAAAAGGTACAGGAGTGAAACCAGCAATTGCTAATAGTGTCATCCAAGCAATTATCCCACCCTCAGATGAAACTTTATCTTTTAGAAAAGATACATTATCAACTCCATAGAGTTCAAAAATTTTTATGCCTATTTCGCTAAAAAAAATATAACCTATAAAATAGCCCAAGCACGCACCTATTACTGAAAATATGGTTGCAATCATAGCAATTTTAAACCATTCCTTACGTTTCGCTATTGTCATCGGAATTATTAAAACATCTGGTGGAATTGGAAAAATAAAACTCTCTATAAATGAGATAAAACCTAAAAAAAACTTAGAACTTTTATGGCCGGCCAATTTCAAAGATTTATAGTACAATTCTTTAAACATTTTTTGGTTTTAATACAATTTGAGTTCTTATACTATTTAAATTTATGCTAATTATTTATGTAAATAGGGGCGAATGGCGGAACTGGTAGACGCGCACGACTCAAAATCGTGTTTCGTAAGAAGTGAGAGTTCGATTCTCTCTTCGCCCACCAAACTATGGGTTTAAATGAAAAAAATTTTAGAGATTTATAAAATTAATAGTTTAGTTGAATTATTTTTCAATCAATATGAAAATCAACTAGATAAGAAAAAATTATTACTATCTTCCCTGAAAGAGCCAAGAAAAAATTTCAGTTGGCAAGATACATTTAGTTCAATTATTAAATTATCTGAAGAATTAAAAAAGTCTGTAAATAAAGGGGATAGGTGCCTATTAATTTCAGAAAATAGGCCTGAGTGGTTTATTTCTGATTTGTCTATTATGCTATCTGGGGCAATAACTGTTCCAGCATACACAACCTATGCTGAAAGGGATTACGAATATATTATAAATGATTGCAAGCCATCAGTAATTTTTGTTTCAAACTCAGAACAATTTAACAAAGTAAAAAATATAATAAAAAATAAAGATTACATTAAAAAAATATTTTCTTTTGATAACTTGGAAAATGTAAGAGAAAACGAATATCAAAATATAAATAATTTCTTTAATGATTTGAAAAATAAAAATGAATTTATCAAAATTGATATAGATAGAAAAGATCCAGCTTGTATTATTTATACTTCTGGAACTCAAGGTAATCCAAAAGGAGTTATTTTAAGCCATGGTGGAATTTTAAATAACTGTGAAGGCGCAATTGAAATTTTAAAACCACTAATAAAAAAGGATCAAACGAGATTTTTAACCTGGTTACCATTATCTCATTCATATGAGCATACGGTACAATTTGTTCAAGTTACTGTTTCCGCGAGAATATTTTATGCAGAGGGTATTGAAAAATTAATAAAAAATATGAACGATTGTAGTCCAGAAATTATGACAGCTGTTCCGAGGTTTTATCAAAATCTTTATCAAAAAATTAATTCAAGCTTTAACAAGGCATCAGGAATTAAAAAAATACTGGTTCAAAATATGCTGAAACTTGGACTTAAAAAAATAAAAAAAATTCCACTTAATTTTATTGAGAAATTTCATGATAGAATTTTGGATAAAATTGTAAGAAAAAAAATTAAGGCTCAATTTGGAGGGTCTTTAAAAACATTTGTTTCTGGAGGAGGAGCTCTTGATAAGGAAGTAGGTTTTTTTCTAAATGCTATAGGTTTGCCTACTCTACAAGGCTATGGTTTAACTGAAACATCACCAGTAGTCAGTTGTAATCCTATTAATGATATTAGAGTAGATACTGTCGGTCCTCCATTTAAAGGAAATGAGGTAAAAATTGCTCAAGATGGAGAAATACTTGTAAAGGGAGAAAATGTTATGCTTGGGTATTGGAACAACAAAGAGGAAACAGACAAAGTTCTTAAAGATGGTTGGCTTCATACAGGTGATATAGGGGTTTTTGAAAATAATTATTTAAAAATTACTGATAGGAAAAAAGATATTTTAATAACACCAGGAGGAGATAATATTTCACCATTAAAAATTGAAAATGAACTAGTTAATTCTGAATTAATTGATCAAGCAATAGTTTATGGAGATAACAAACCATATCTTGTTGCATTATTAGTTCTTAATGATGAAAAAAAATCTACAACAGATGAAGAAATCAAATATGAAATTGAAAAAATAAATAGTAAATTATCTAAAATTGAAAATATTAAAAAATATTTTTCAATTAATGAAAAATTTTCAATTGAAAATGGAATGTTAACGCCAACATTAAAGTTAAAAAGATTTAAAATTATACAAAAGTATAAAAATTCTTTTGAAAACCTTTATTAAAATAATTTAATTAAAAATAGTTATAAGTCGCTATTTATCTTACTTTTTGAAGTATTTTAAAAAAAAAATAAAAATTTTTTTTTTAGAAATTTTGTTAATAATTAAAGAATTGACATAAGTTATTAAAAAAATTAAAAATAAGAAATAGCGAATCATTTTGATTCGCAAAACTAAAAAAGGGAGCTAAAGATGGCTAAAAGAAGAAAAAAAGCTAAAAAGAAAGCTAAAAAGAAAGCTAAAAAAAGAAGAAGAAGAAGATAATAAATTTCTTTTTTAAAAAACGCTTCTCAAAAAATTTTGGGAAGCGTTTTTTTTTATTCAACTATTTCAGATGTTTCTTCGGGTCGAGTTTGTGGTTGTGCCTGTACTTGTGGCGTTTGTTGTGATGCCAAATTTCTCTTTAGAGCTTTATCCAATTTCTTTTGAGTTTCTTCCATAGATGTACCTAATACAATCTGAAACTCAGCTAATATTCTCTCGTAAGCTTTCTCAAATAGTTGTCTTTCACTGTAAGACTGATCAACCATTAGATCATCTCCCTTATTTAGGTCTCTAACTACCTCTGCAAGATCATAAACTTTTCCAGATGTAATTTTTTGCTCATATTCCTGAGCTCTCCTGCTCCACATTGATCTTTTTATTTTAGGTTTACTTTTCAAAATCGAAATTGATTTATTAACTTGATTGATTGTAGATAGAGGTCTTAAATTATTTTGTTTATTAATAGGTAGCAAACCAATTGCTTTATCTTTTTCAAATTTTATATCATAACACTGAACTTCTATTCCTCCTATAGTTTTTGAACTTATAGAAATTATTTGTCCAACGCCGTGCTTAGGGTAAACAACATAGTCCTTTGGCTTATATAGTTTTTTTTCAGTTTCTTGTTTTTTGATTTTTTTAATTTCAGGTTTTAATTCATTATTTTTTTGGATTCTGAGATTATCGTTTTTTGGTGAACTTTTTAGATTCTTTTTAGGTACTATAATTTTAGATTTAATTACTTTTTTATTTTTTAATTTACTAATTTTTACTTTAGCTTTAACTTTTTTAATAATTTTAACTTTTTTAACTTGTTTTTTTATTTTGGTTTTTTTAAAGGTTTTCTTTAAAATATTTTTCAAATTTATCTTTTTCATCTTTATATTTCTCGTAATCTTCAGGTGGATCTTTTTTGGCACTTATGTTCGGCCAGATTTCTGAATATTTTTTGTTTACTTCTAACCATTTATCAATATTAGTTTCTGTATCTGGAACTATAGCATCAACTGGACACTCAGGTTCACAAACGCCACAATCTATACACTCATCAGGTTTAATTACAAGCATATTTTTTCCTTCGTAGAAACAGTCAACCGGACAAACTTCTACACAATCTGTCAATTTACACTTTATACACTTGTCATTTACAACATATGTCATTTTAAGTATTTTTCTCTTATCTTATTCTTTATCTCTCCATTTGTTTTACTATCTATGTACAATAGTCCAGATAATCGTGTCATAAGATTTGACTCATACATATCGACTTCTTTGTTTGAGTAAATAATTGTCCATAAAATTTCAATAACCTTTACTTTAAAAGATTCATTTGCATTTTTTATTTCCTTTGTAAAATCAAGAATTTGATTTGATTTTTTTTCTTCTATTTCTGCATCAATAATAAGCTTGTCAATATTATTTATTTTTGGATTTAAATTTAAAATAGTTTCTTTTATAATTTTTTTTTCAATATCTGTGTAATTTTCATCAATTTTTGCTGCATGTATTAAAAGCGAAGCTGTTTTTAACATTAAATTATTATTTTCGTTTTTTTTATCTAACTTTTTTTTAAAAAAATTTAACATTATCTAAAATTAATATTTTTCAAAATATTAAAAGGATTATCTAATACTTGACTATCTTTTTTAAATTTTTTTGGCTTAGTTTTATTTGGATTGTATTTAAAAAATATCTCTTTATCTTTTTCAATAGTTTTATAATCCATATTTTGTATAAGTTTTATAAAGCTTTCTTTTTTACATCCAAGTAAATTAAGCATGTCTGGAACAAGTTTTATCTCTTTTTTTATATCGTTGTTATCTTTGTTTATACTAATTATTTTTATAAACAATCTTTCTAAAATATCAATCCTAACAAAATAGTTATCAAATTTTTCAAATCCACATAAAAGCATAAAATTTTTATTTTTGTATTTATCATTTTCTATAAAATTTAGGCCAAATTTAGGAGGAGTCAGGTCAAAATATTTTTGGTGGTAATTTTTCCACAAAAGAGTTCTAATCAAAACCGCCTCAGGTTTTAACAACTTATAGAGAAATATATGATAGCGACCAAATTTTACACCTAAATTTCGTAGAATTTTTCTTTCATCTTGTCCTAAGTTTTTTATAAAGTCTAAAACGTTTTTTCTTTTAACAACACCATTATTCTCATATAATTGGTATGCTAAAGCTCTAATCGAGGAATTTTTTTCTTTGATAGTCTTTAACTGTATTAAACTTTTAAGAGAAGAACTAATTTTTTCTTTTATCCATTTTTCTAAAAAAAATTTTAACTTTTTTTGCTGATCATGTTCTATAATATCGTCTATTAACAGAGATATATCAGGATCTAAGTAATCTTTTCCAGGAATAAGTTTTGCAATCGGAAAACCGTCCCAAAAAATTCTGAAATCATTTTTTAGTTCCAAAAGTCCGCTGTTTATTATTTGTTCAATTCTTTTTTTAAATTCTGGTCCTATACTTTGCCTTGCAGCTTTTTTTAAGGATTTAATGTCAGTATCAAGAGTTCCAATCTTTAAATCAAGCTCCAATTTTAAACCTTTTAATCTTCCAATGAATTGATTATCAATCATTACTTCTTCATTTTTAACTATTTCTGTTTTAAATGTTATATCCTGCTTCAAACCTCTAGCTAAAATGCTTGCTCTTTTATCAATAAAACTTTTTGTTAATTCCTCATGTAATTTATCTGATAATTTATCTTCTAGTGACTTTGTTCTCTCTATCCAAAAATCTTGATTTTCAACCCAATTAATTTTGTTAGATACATAAGACCAAGTTCTTACATTTGCAATTCTATTTGAAATAGAGTCAACATTTCCATCAAGCTTATCTAGATTTGATAATTGTTGTTTCATATAGCTGTTTGATATTTTTCCAGGCTTTTCTTTTAAAAAATTAAAGACTTTTGTTACAACTTCTAAATGATTACCATAAGTTTTTTTTACAAAATCAGGTATTTGACAACACTCCCATAATAATTTTAATTCTTTCTCATTATTAAAAATTTCTAAATTTTCCATTCCTCTTAAAATATGTTTTAAGACTTTTTCATCTTCACACTCATATATTCTTTTTAACCAGGACTTATTTGGTCTTTCATCTAATGATTTTAAAAGTGCATTACCACTTTTAAAATTTATATTTGAGTTTCTCCAAAATACAGTGTGTATTTCGTCAAATTTATGCTTTTCCAAAAGCTCAACATATTCGCTACTTATTTGATCACATTCTCCCGTTACACCAAAAAAACCATCATTTAAATATCTGCCTGCCCTTCCAGCAATTTGTCCAATCTCTGATAAATTTAGTCTTCTAAGTTTTTTTCCATCAAATTTCTTAAGATTTGAGAAGTAAACATTATCTAAGTCCATATTTATACCCATTCCTATTGCATCTGTTGCGACTAAAAAATCTACATCACCTGATTGGTACAAACTAACTTGAGCATTTCTTGTTTTCGGACTCAATGAGCCCATTACAATTGCAGCTCCTCCTTTTTGTCTTCGCACAAGTTCAGCAATTGCATACACTTCTTCTGCAGAAAAAGCTATTATTGCTGACTTTCTTTCAATTCTTGAAATTTTTTTATGTCCAATATATGAAAGTTTAGAAAATCTTTCCTTATTTATAAACTCTGTATCTTCATTTAATTTTAAAATAATATTTTTCATAGAGTTAGAACCCATTAGCATTGTTAACTTTTCTCCACGTAAATTTAAAAGTCTATCTGTAAATATATGTCCTCTTTCTTGGTCAGAACACATTTGAATTTCATCAACACCAACAAAATCTAATTTTTTATCTATTGGCATAGATTCTACAGTACATAAATAATATTTAGCACCTAAAGGGATTATTTTTTCTTCACCAGTAATTAAAGCAACTTTATTTGGATTTGTTTTTTTTAGTATTTTATCATAAACCTCTCTCGCGAGTAACCTTAGAGGAAAACCAATCATGCCAGAGTCGAAAGAAAGCATAGTCTCAATGGCTAAAAAAGTTTTTCCTGTATTGGTTGGACCAAGAACAGCTGTGATTTTATTTTTTGACATTTCTATGTTTTGTATGTTTTATTATTTACCTACTATATATAGTTAGTCCTAAGGAACAAAAATAGTCTAAAACATGACCGAATCGAAAAGGGAAAAGTTCTCATTTTAAAGTTTTTATTTAGATGTAACAGTAGCACAAATGAAATTAATACTACAAGAGTTATTTATTAGATATGCCAAAAATACTTTGGAAGGCAAATTCAGAAACTAAATTAAATTCAAATCTTTATAGATTCGAGAAATTTATATCAAAAAAATTTAATAAAAAATTTAATAAAAAATATGAAAAAATTTTAAATTGGAGCATTAAAAAATCGGATGATTTTTGGTCAAGCGTTTGGGATTTCTGTAAAGTGAAAGGTATAAAGAGTAATAATAAAATAAAAAAATCTAAAATATTCTACAAAAATATTTTCTTACCAAACTCTTCCCTTAATTTTGCACAAAATTTACTTTCAAAAAAAACACCATCTAAAGCTATAACTTTTTTAAGCGAGAATGGTTTTAGAGAAGAAAGATCATGGAAAGATTTACATAACAATATGAGTAAACTACAAGTTTTTTTTAATAAAATTAAACTATTAAACGGAAATAGAGTTGCAGCTTATACAATTAATTCTATAGAAACTGTCGAGGCTTTCTTAGCCACAACCTCAATTGGCGCAGTTTGGTCCTCCTGTTCTCCAGATTTTGGAGTTAAAGGTGTTATAGAGCGTTTCGCTCAGATAAAACCAAAAGTTTTATTTGTTACAGATAGATATTATTATAATGGAAAAGAAATTAATATTTTAGAAAGAGTTCCAGAAATTTTAAAAAAAATTAAATCCATAAAATATTTAATAATAATTAATTATCCTGGTAAAAATCTTTTAAAAAAAAATATTAAATTTAAAAGATTAAAAGTATTTTTTTGGAATGATTTAAAAGAATTTGAATCTAAAAAAATATATTTTAAAAAATTTGATTTTGAACACGAATTAGCAATCTTATACTCAAGTGGTACAACAGGTAAACCAAAATGTATTTGTCACAAAAATGGTGGAGTTTTATTGCAACATCTTAAAGAACATCAATTGCATTGTGATATTAAAGAAGGAGATAATATTTTTTATTTTACAACTTCGGGATGGATGATGTGGAATTGGCTTGTAAGTTGCCTAGCATCAAAAGCATCCATAGTTTTATTTGACGGATTTCCAATGTTCAAAAAAAATGATTTACTTTTAAAAATTGCTGATAAAGAAAAAATTACATTAATGGGCGTAAGTGCTAAATATATAGACTCGTTAAATAAATTAAAAATTAAAAATAAATATAAATTAAAAAAATTAAGAACTATTTGTTCGACTGGCTCCCCATTATCAAAAGAGGGTTTTGAATATATTTACAAAAATCTTAAAAAAAATGTTCATTTGTCATCTATATCTGGAGGAACTGACATCGTTTCGTGTTTTGTATTAGGAAATTTATACGAACCAGTAATATCTGGAGAAATTCAAAATAAGGGTCTTGGAATGAATGTAAAAATTTTTGATGAAAATGGAAAAGTTTTAAAAAATAAAAAAGGAGAATTGGTTTGTATCAATCCATTTCCTTCCATGCCTTTAAAATTTTGGAATGATAAAAAAGATGAAAAATTTAAAAAAGCTTATTTTAATAAATACAAAAATATTTGGCATCATGGAGACTATGCAGAAGTTAAGAACAGCGGAGGCTTTGTAATTTACGGAAGATCTGATGCAACCCTAAATCCGGGAGGGGTAAGATTAGGAACATCAGAGATTTATTCTGTTATAGAAAAATTTAAAGAAATAAAGGAGTCCATAGTTGTTGGACAAAAATGGGATAATGACATCAGAATTGTGTTATTCGTGGTCCTAGATAAAAAATTTGATTTGAATGATGAGTTTAAAAAAAAATTAAAAACAAAAATTAGATTTGAGGCTTCTCCACGACATGTACCAAGCAAGATTATAAAGGTGAATGATATACCTAGAACAAAAAATGGTAAAATAGTTGAATTAGCAGTTAAAAATTTAATAGAGGGCAATGAAATTAAAAATAAAGAAGCACTAGCAAATCCTGATATTTTAGAAGAATATAAAAACATTAGAGAATTAAATGTTTAAAAAAATAGTAAAAAACTTAGAGCCATCATCCACTTTGAAAATAAATGAAATCTCAAAGGAATTAGAGGATAGTGGAAAAGAAATTTTTAAATTTGGTTTTGGTCAATCTCCCTTTGAAATTCCAACTAATATAGTTTCTGCACTTAAAGATAACGCAAATCATAATATTTATTTACCAATGCAAGGAATGAAAAAACTCAGAGAAACTATTGCAAAATATATTTCCAAGAAAAAAAAATATGAATATACAAGTGGAAATATAATTATTGGTCCTGGTACAAAAGAATTAATGTTTTTATTACAAATTCTTTTTGATGGAGAAATATTATTGCCAGCTCCAAGTTGGGTATCTTATTATCCTCAAGCGACTTTAGGCAGAAATAAGGTTCATTGGATACAAACTAAAAGAGAGAATAATTGGTTTCCAGCAGCAAGAGATATTGAGGAGATAGTATCAAAAAACAAAGAAAAAAATTATCTTTTATTTTTAAATTCACCAAATAACCCATCGGGCTTAATTTGTAATAATTTAGAAGAAATAAGCTCAATCGTTAAAAAATATAATATTTTAGTTTTATCTGATGAAATTTATTCAGAATTAACTTTTGAAAGTAGCTTCAAATCAATTTCAAATTTTTGTCCTGAAAAAACTATCATAAGCGATGGCTTAAGCAAATGGTGTGCAGCTGGTGGATGGAGACTAGGGTATTTTGTAATACCAAAAAACTTAAATTTGTTAATGGAAAAAATTAAAGTTCTTGCAAGTGAAACCTTTTCATCTGTAAGTGCTCCAATTCAATATGCCGCTATAACAGCATATAATTCTGATCAAAGTGAATATTTAAAAAAAGCCAGAACAATTCTCAAAGGAGTAGGAAATTATATATACGAGATTTTAAAATCAAATAATACAATAGTTAATAAACCAGATGGGGGTTTTTATATTATGCCAGAGTTTGTAAATAAAAATTTTTCAAATTCTTGCAAAATGTGTAACGATATTTTAGTTAAAACTGGAGTTGCTTTATTACCCGGAACAGATTTTGGACTACCGCCAGAAAAAATGATCGCTAGATTAAGTTTCACAGATTTTGATGGAAAAAAATTTATGCAAAATTTAAAAAATAACGCAAAAGTTGACGAGAATTTATTACGAAAATTTGCGCCAAAAATTGTTGAAGGTACAAAAAGGCTTAAAGGCTGGGTTGAATCAACTTAATTTTTTTATAGACTCATCCACTAAGTTTTGATTAGAATAATTCTAAAATAATAAAGTGGAGGGGAATATGAGAAAAATACTTACATTCTTATCTAGTGCTCTTTTGATTTTTGTAGCATCATTGTCATTTACGACAGTTTCAAAATCTGCAGAGTTTTTTACGATAGGAACGGGTGGACCGACAGGTGTTTATTTCCAAACTGGAAACGCAATTTGTAAAATGTTACATAAATCTGCTATTAGTGCTGAGCATGGTAGAAAAAAAGGTACAGCAAAAGCATATAGATGTACTGCTCCATCTACAGGTGGATCTAACTACAATATCGGTCAAATTAAAGAAGGTGAGTTTCAATTTGGCGTTGCTCAGTCTGACTGGCAATATCATGCAGTAAATGGCTCAAGTAAATGGGAAGGAAAACAATTTAAAGGATTGAGAGCAGTTTTTTCTGTTCATAATGAACCTTTCCAAATTTGGGCAAGAAAAAAGGCAAGAGTTAAGGATTTTAAAGGACTTAAAGGCAAAGTTGTAAACATAGGTAATCCTGGTTCTGGACAAAGAGGAACTATGGAAGAACTTATGAAAGCAATGGGAGTCGACAATAGTTATTTTAAATCTACTACTGAACTAACTTCTTCAGAGCAAGTAAAAGCACTTTGTGATGGTAAAATAGATGCATTTGGTTATTCAGTTGGATTTCCAAACGGTGCTATGGAACAAGCAGCTACTTGCGGAGCAAAAGCTTTACCAATTAACTTAGTAGGTGGACCAGTACAAGGTTTAATTGATGGAGCAGATTATTATGCTGCGGCTACTATACCTGCAGGTACTTATACTGGACAAAAGAAGGATGTAACAACTTTTGGAGTTAAAGCTACTGTTGTAACTAGTAATGCTGTTGAGGCCGACCTAGTTTATCAAGTAGTAAAAGCTGTTTTTGAAAATTTTGATGATTTCAAAAAACAACATCCCGCTTTCGCGCCATTGAAAAAGGAAGATATGATAGCTGATGGTTTATCAGCTCCCTTGCATGAAGGTGCAAAGAGATATTATAAAGAAGTTGGTTTAATGTAATCAAACTACATTGAATTTAACATAAAAGGCCCAATATATTTATTGGGCCTTTTTTTTATAGTAATATATGTTTCATAAATGAATCAAAAACTGGAAATATCAGTTCAAAGTAAAATTCATGAAGATTTGTCTCCTACAAGAAATCTATCAGGAGTACATTTAAAAATTGTTGCAGCGATAGCTATTATTTGGTCTTTATTCCAGCTTTGGTATGCCTCTCCTTTTCCATTTTGGTTTAATGTTGGAATGTTTAAAGGTTTACCAGCAAGAGCAATTCATTTAGGTTTTGCTTTACTCTTAGCTTTTTTAATATTCCCTTTTTCTAGATCAAAAAATATATCAATTATAGATATTTTAATAAGTATTATCGGAACTTTTTGTTGCCTTTATATTTATTTTTTTTATGACCAGCTAGTAGATAGAGGTGGTATTCTTTTAAAAATTTCTTTAGGTAATTATAATATTCCGATTGAATTGATAATTGGAACCTTAGGAATTTTGATTTTACTTGAAGCAACACGAAGAGTAATTGGTATACCATTAGTTATAATCGCAATATGTTTTTTATTATTTTCATATTTTGGTAAATATGCTCCCGAAATAATTTCTCATGGTGGGCTTTCATTAAAAAGACTAGTTGGTTTTCAATGGTTTGATCAGGAGGCAATATTTGGAATTCCAATCGGTGTTTCAGTTGATTTTATATTTTTATTTGTTTTATTTGGTGCTCTCTTAGAAACCGCTGGTGGAGGTCAATATTTTTTAAATTTAGCTTTCGCGATGGTTGGAAAGATGAGAGGAGGTCCAGCTAAAGCAGCAATTTTAGGATCTGGAATGACAGGGATGATATCTGGATCTTCGGTTGCTAACACAGTTACTACTGGAACTTTTACAATCCCAATAATGAAAAAAACTGGTTTTTCAAAAGAGAAAGCTGGAGCGATAGAGGTATCCTCGTCTGTAAATGGTCAAATAATGCCTCCAGTTATGGGTGCTGCAGCATTTGTTATGGCAAGTTTTATTGGGGTTACTTATTTTGAAGTTGTAAAGCACGCTTTCTTACCAGCTATAATATCCTACATTGCTTTATTTTACATATCTCATTTAGAAGCACTAAAATTAAATTTAAAAGGAATGGATGAAAAAGATGTACCAAGTTTAAAAAAAACATTTTTATCAGGCTTACATTTTTTAATTCCAATTTTTATTTTAATTTATTTGTTAGTTTATCTAAGATTTACAGCCGCATACTCGATCTTTTATGCAACAATTTCGTTAATCATAGTAAATTTATTTAATTTATTTGTTAAAAATTCAAATTTTAAAGATGCTTTGAAACTTTGGTTCAACCAAACAATAGTCGGTTTTCAAAAAGGAGCAATAAATATGGTTGCAGTTGGAATAGCAATTGCAACAGCAGGTATTATTGTAGGAGCTGTTGGTTCTACAGGATTAAGTACAAATTTAATAATCGTAATAGAGTCGGTTGCAAAAGATAATGTTATAATTTTAATAATTTTAACTATTATTTTATGTTTGTTGCTTGGAATGGGACTTCCAACAACAGCAAATTATGTAGTGGTTGCATCATTAATGTCTATGGTTTTAGTAGATGTTGGAAATGCATCTGGATTTATATTTCCTTTAATAGCCGTTCATCTTTTTGTTTTTTATTTTGGTTTAATGGCAGATGTTACGCCCCCTGTTGGTTTGGCATCATATGCAGCGGCAGGAATATCTGGGGGAGATCCTCTTAAAACAGGTGTTCAAGCATTTTGGTATAGTTTGAGAACAGGAGTTTTACCTATAGTTTTCTTATTTAATCACGAACTATTATTAATTGGAATTGAAAATATTTGGCACGCATTATTAGTAATCTCAACCTCTTTAATTGGAATTTTAGTTTTTACTTCTGCCACTCAAGCATGGATGTTTAGTAGATTAAAATGGCATGAAATATTAATATTTTTAATAATTTCTATATCTCTTTTATCACCCGAGTTTATTTTGAATAAATTTTATCCAAAATTTAATTATAAAGATTTAAATGTTGTGCATAATTTAAAATTCGAGCCAAATAAAGAAATTCATATAAAGATTACTAGACTAAGTGAGTATGGAGAAAGGTATAAACTATTTGTAGTAAAAAGAAATAGTTTTAAGAATGATTTCGATCTCGAGGAATATGGAGTAAATTTGATTAAAGAAAATGATAAAATAATCGTAGATACATTAAAATGGAATGGAAAAGCGAAGAAAGCAGGTTTTGAAACTGGGGATTATGTAACAGAATTTAAAATTGAAAACTTAGAAAGACCGAGTAAATTTTTTGTATATCCAGTTTCTATTTTATTTTTATTTATCTTTGGATATTTAAATTATAGAAGAAAGGATCAACTAACCACCAGGACCTAAATTAGATGGTTTAATATTTAATATTTTCCAAACTCCAGAGGCAGAGGCGATAATTTTTTCTTTACATTTTAAGTGGCAAATTAAAAAAACCAATGATTTTGTTTTTTTTTGGATTTTAGTGAAGCCAATAATCTCATCGCCAGCTTTTGTTGCTCCAATAAATTTTAAATCAAGAGATATTGTTACACACGGTGAATTACCCGCCGCTCTATGTGCTGCTGTACCCGAGCCAGCATCTATTAGGGCAGAAATAAATCCGCCATGAGTTATCCCTGCAGCATTAAGATGATTATTTGAAATTAAACACTTAAATTCATATTCAGATTCAGAAATCTCCCTAAATAAAAGCCCACCATTATGTTTCATAAAGCCAGGCTTTAAGCTTATTTGTTCAAATTCTTTTGACATAAATTTTTATAATATGAAAGTTAAGATTAACAAAATTATTAAAACTATAACAAAAAAGTATATTACTGATTTTTGTAGTGAAATTTTAAAGATCGAATTTAACATTTTATCACCTCTTTGGTGCGCCTGCTAGGAGTCGAACCCAGAACCTCCTGGTCCGTAGCCAAGCGCTCTATCCAATTGAGCTACAGGCGCAATTTTTAATTTTTATTTATATATATAATTTTTAATGAAATTTTACTATTTAAGATTTAATGTATTTATATGGCGAAAAATTTAAAAGATATAGTAATTGTATCTGCTCTTAGAACTCCAATTGGAAAACTTAAGGGAATATGGTCTAAGCATGGAGCTCCAGAGTTAGGAGCAAAAGTAATATTAGAAGTATTAAAACAATCAAAAGTTCCTTCATCAGATATCGATGAGATTATAATGGGTCAAGTTTTAACGGGAAACACAGGTCAAAATCCTGCAAGACAAGCTGCGATGATGGCTGGTATACCAATAGAAAAAACTGCCTATATTATTAATCAGGTTTGTGGTTCAGGCTTAAGAGCTGTTGTTGCTGGCTACCAATCAATTTTATCTGGTGACTGTGAAGCAGTTATTGCAGGTGGACAAGAAAGCATGACAAATTCAAAAGAAGAATTAATGCTTAAAGATGGTTTAATTGATGCATATAAAAAATATCATATGGGCATCACAGCTGAGAATGTTGCTGAAAAATTTCAAATTTCAAGAAAAGATCAGGATAAATTTGCTGTTTCATCTCAACTAAAAGCTCAAGAGGCAATAAAAAATAATAAGTTCAAAGAGGAAATGATTAATGGAGATAAATTATTAGACGAGCACCCAAGATCAAACGTTACAGAGGAAGGTCTTTCAAAACTAAAAGCTGCCTTTAAGGAAAATGGAACAGTTACAGCTGGTAATTCCTCTGGTGTAAATGATGGTGCAGCAGCATTTCTTTTAATGAACAGAAAAAAAGCAGAAAGTTATAATTTAAAACCCTTGGCCAAAATTGTCTCCTGGGCTACTAGTGGTGTTGAACCTGCTTTAATGGGAACTGGACCTATACCATCAACAAATAAAGCTTTAAAAAAAATTGGATGGTCAATTAAAGATTTAGATTTAATAGAATCAAACGAAGCATTTGCAGCCCAAAGTATTGCAGTTATTAAAGAGCTTAAAATTCCAATTGAAAAAGTTAATGTAAATGGTGGAGCGATCGCATTAGGCCATCCTATTGGAGCCTCAGGTAGTAGAATATTAGTAACTTTAACTCATGAAATGATTAAAAGAGATTTAAAAAAAGGATTGGCAACCTTGTGTATAGGTGGCGGAATGGGAATCTCAGTTTGTATCGAAAGAGACTAATATTTTAAAGAGTTCAAATTTTTTTTTAATAAGATTTTTTGTATCCAAAATTTAGCATCTAAATCCTGGTTGTATTCATCTTTTATAATTTTTCTGAATAAACTTATTAACATTCTGGAAAAATGACATTAAAGCATGTCCAAAAAAGGCTTCAATTGTGTTAAAAATATAACTTAAAAAATGATTAAAAAATTGTTAGTTCCAGATATTGGAGATTTTGAAAAGGTTGAAGTAATTGAGATATTAGTAAAATCAGGCGACAAGATCTCTTTAAATGATCCGGTTATTACAATTGAAAGTGATAAATCAAGTGTAGAAATCCCTTCAATTTTTGAAGGAAAAATTGAAACAATAAATGTTAAAATTGGAGATAAAGTTTCAAAAGATGATTTAGTTTTAACCATCAGCACTGAAGATAAAAATAATGAAGTTCAAAAGAAAGCCATAATACCCAAAGATACAGAAAATATTATTGAAGAAGCAGAAAAAACATTATCAGTAGAAAAAGAAGTACAAGAAAAAACTTTATCAGTAGAGAAAGAAAAAGTAGATAAACCAATAAAAATTGCAGAAGAAAAAAAGAATTTATCAAGTATTAATTCTGATATTGATCCAATTGAGACAAGAGAGTGGATAGATTCTCTTTCTTCGGTTTTAGAAAATGACGGAAGCAATAGAGCTCAATTTTTAATAAAACAACTTATTGAACATTCTTATAGACAAGGATCTGATCTTGTTTTGTCAAGAAATACACCATACATCAACACAATACCGCCTGAAAAAGAATTCAAGTCTCCAGGGGATCAAAACTTAGAAAGAAAAATCAGATCTTTAATTAGATGGAATGCTGCAGCAATGGTGGTAAGAGCAAACAAAAAATTTCCAGAACTTGGAGGGCATATTGGAACATTCGCATCAGCAGCAACACTTTATGATGTTGGAATGAATCATTTTTGGAGAGCTAAGAACAATAAATTTGGCGGTGATCTAATTTATTTTCAAGGTCATAGTGCTCCAGGTATGTATGCTAGAGCTTTTTTAGAGGGTAGATTAAATGAAAAACAACTAGACAGTTTTCGTCAAGAGGTAAAAGCTGATGGTCTCTCGTCTTACCCACATCCATGGTTAATGCCGAAATTTTGGCAATTTCCAACAGTCTCTATGGGTCTTGGTCCAATGCTAGCAATATATCAAGCTAGATTTATGAAATATTTAATTAATCGTAACCTAATTGAAGACCAAAACAGAAAAATCTGGGCTTTTTTGGGAGATGGTGAAATGGATGAACCAGAGTCATTAGGAGCTATTGGTTTAGCGGCAAGAGAAAAGTTAGATAACTTAATTTTTGTTATAAATTGTAATTTACAAAGATTAGATGGTCCAGTTAGAGGGAATGGTAAAATTATTCAAGAGCTGGAGGGAATTTTTAGAGGAGCTGGATGGAATGTTATTAAAGTAATATGGGGATCTTATTGGGATCCATTGTTAACAAAAGACAAAACAGGCCATTTAATAAAAATAATGAATGAAACAGTTGATGGAGAATACCAGGCCTATAAAGCTAGAAATGGGCTATACGTGAGAGAAAAATTTTTTGGTAAATACCCTGAAACTCTAAAACTTGTATCAAATTTATCAGATAAAGATATTTGGAGACTTAACAGAGGCGGACATGATCCGCATAAAGTTTATTCAGCTTATGCTGAAGCCTCTAAAAACAAAGGAAGTCCAACAGTAATTATAGCCAAGACCATTAAAGGATATGGTATGGGAAAAACTGGAGAAAGTGTAAATACGACTCATCAACAAAAAAAGATGGGAATTGAAGATCTTATGTATTACAGAGATAGGTTTGATGTGCCTCTAACCAACAAACAAGTTGAAGAAATTCAATATTTTAGACCAAAAGAAAATTCAGAGGAAATTAAATATCTTAAAGAGAGAAGAATAAAATTAGGAGGATTTATACCTGAAAGAACTACTTATGCCAAACCTATTAAAGCACCACCTAAGGATATTTTTGATTTTTTAAAAGAGTCAACAGGAAAAAAACAAATGTCTACAACAATGGCTTTAGTTCGACTGTTAACGAATTTATTAAGAGATAAGAATGTTTCTCCAAGATTAGTACCAATAATTCCAGATGAGGCAAGAACATTTGGGATGGAGGGTTTCTTTAAAAAAATTGGCATCTACGCTCATGAGGGACAGAAATATGAGCCTGAAGACTCTGAAAATTTATTTTCTTATAGAGAAGATAAAAAAGGGCAAGTATTACAAGAGGGCATCAATGAAGCTGGTTCTATGTCTTCTTGGATAGCGGCAGGTACCGCATATTCAAACCACGACATTGAAATGATACCTATATACTTATTTTATTCGATGTTTGGATTTCAAAGAACTGGTGATTTAAATTGGGCAGCTGGAGATAGCCAAGCCAGAGGTTTTTTGATTGGGGCAACTGCTGGGAGAACAACATTAGCCGGCGAAGGTTTACAACATCAAGATGGCCATAGTCACTTATTAGCTTCAACAATACCTAATTGCATTTCTTATGACCCAACCTTTGCATATGAGCTTGCTGTAATATTCAGAGATGGCCTAAAGAGAATGCATGAAAAAAAAGAGAACGTGTTTTACTATATAACAACAATGAATGAAAATTATACTCACCCTGCAATGCCAAACGACAAAAATTGTGAAGAAGGAATCTTAAAAGGAATGTATAAAATAAGAGAATTTAGCAAATATAATAAAACAAAAATTCAACTAATGGGATCAGGAACAATTTTAAGAGAAGTAATAAAATGTGCTGAAATATTACAAGAACACTATCAGATTGATAGTGAGGTCTGGAGTGTAACTAGTTTTAGTGAATTGAGTAGAGATGGAATTGAAACACAAAGATATAATCTTTTAAACCCTGATAAGCCAAAAAAATTGTCATATGTTGAGAAATGTTTAGGAAAAAAAGAAGGTCCAATTTTAGCTGCATCAGACTATATCAGAACTCATTCAGATCAAATAAGACCATTTGTTAAAAATAGTTTTTATTCATTAGGAACTGATGGCTTTGGCAGAAGTGACACAAGGAAAAATCTAAGAAAATTCTTTGAAGTAGATAGAGAGCACCTGGTTACCTATGCATTAAGTATTTTATCAAATGAACAATTGATACCTTCAAAATATGCTAAAGATGCAATTAAAAAATATAATATTGATACTGATAAACCTATGCCAACTAAACTTTGATGACAGAAAAGAAATTAAGAACACCAGCAAGTCCGAAAGTAAGAAAATTTGCAAGAGAACTTGGAGTAGATGTAAATTTAGTTTCAGGCACTGAAAGACTAGGCAGAGTAATAGAGAAAGATATAAAAAAATTTATAAAGGAAAAGAAACTACCTAAAAAAAAAGATGAGAGAAAAAAAATAGAATTAGAATATCCGCATTCAGAATTTGGTGAAGTGGAAATTAAAGACATACCAAGGATCAAAAAAATCTCTGCAAAGCATCTACAAAATTCTTGGCAAACAATTCCCCATGTAACTAATCATGATGAGGCAGATGTAACAGAAATGGAAAGTTTTAGACTTTCTTTAAAAGATATTTATACGGGAGAGAGAAAAAAAATTACACCTCTTGCTTTTATTACAAAGGCTGTAGTCTCTACAATGAAAAAATTTCCTAATTTTAACGTTTCATTGGATGAAATTGAAAATGGTAAGATGACAGTTAAGAAATATTTCCATATAGGAATCGCTGTAGACACGGAACATGGGTTGATGGTTCCAAAAATAAGAAATGTTGACAAGAAAAATATAAACGAAATAAGTGAGGAGCTTAGGATTATCAGCGATGAATGTAGAAAACTTAAAATTGATAAAAAAGAATTTTTCGGGGGATCTATGACCATCACAAGCTTAGGAGGAATTGGTGGTTCATTTTTTACACCTATAATCAATTATCCCGAGGTCGCAATATTAGGGATCGGAAAGTTAGTTAAAAAACAAATGTTTGTGGATGAAAAATTTGAAACAAGAATAATACTTCCTTTATCTTTATCATATGATCATAGAATTATAGATGGCGCCGAAGCTGCAAGATTTAATAATGAACTTAAAGAAAATCTTGGAAAAAACTTTGCCTACAGGCTAGCCTTGTAATGTCGAAAACATCCTCAATAATAAGTGCTTTACTATGTACATTTATTTGGGGAACAACATTCATTGCTCAAGAAACTGGAATGAAAAATATAGGACCTTACGTTTTTAATTCTGTCAGATTTTTTGTAGGATTTATTGCGTTAATACCTTTTTATTTTTTTTTAGAAAAAAAAGATACTACAAAAATTATATCCAAAAATAAAAAAAAATTTTTTATTTTATCTTTTTTAATTGGAATTTTTTTATTTTTTGCATCTGTCTTCCAACAAGTTGCTTTAGTTTATACAGATGTAGCAAATGCAGCATTCTTCACTATATTTTATGTTCCTATGGTTCCAATTATAGTATTCTTTCTTTTTAAAAAAAAAATTCATTGGAGTGTTTGGCCATCTGTTCTTTTGTGTGTCATTGGTGGATATTTTTTAACTAATTTTCAGAACGCAACAATAAGACTTGGGGATACATTGGTCATAATTTGTGCTTTATTTTGGAGTCTACATATTATTTTCATCGGAATAATAATCGAAGAGTTCAATGCGCCTATTCTTATTGGTCTTATACAAACACTAATAGTTTCAGTTTGTTCATTAGTTCCAGGCTTGATTTTTGAAGAATTTGTTTTGTCAGATATTCTCAGTCATAAAATTCAAATTTTATATGCAGGAATATTATCTGGAGGAATTGCATTTGTACTACAAATTTATGCTCAAAAAAATATTCAACCTGCTCCATCAGCAATTATTTTTTCACTTGAGGGAGTTTTTGCAACATCTGCTGCTTGGATAATTCTAAATCAAATCTTAGATTTGAATAATGTGTTAGGTTGTATTTTTATTTTAATTGGTGTGCTTATTTCACAGCTTTTACCTGAAATTAAAAAATTTAAATATAAATAATATAGAACAGAAGAAGTGACAGTAAGATTCTATAAATAACAAACAGATTTAAAGAAAAATTTTTAACATAGATCAAAAAATATTTTATTGTTAAAAAGGAAAATATAAAAGAAAAAATGATAGAAAACAAAATCATGATATTTAATTCTATTTTTTGAGAAGTTATGTTATTTAAACTTAAAAAACTTGCACCTGCAATTGCAGGTATAGATAAATAAAATGAAATTTTTGTAGAATCAACTCTGTTAAACTTAAGAAATCTTCCAATAGTGATTACAATTCCAGATCTACTTACTCCTGGAATTAAAGCAAGTATTTGAAATATACCTATTATTAAAATATTTTTAATATCAAGATTTGTTTCAAATTTTTTTTTAATTTTAATTTTATCCGCTAAAAAAAGTATAAAAGCAAAAATTAATGATACCCAAGCTATCATCTCGATATTTCTCAAAACACTTATAGCTCCAGTTTTAAAAACTATGAAACCAACAATTATCAAAGGCAAAGATCCAAAAACAATAAGTAAAAGTAATTTTCTGTCATTAAAAATATTAAGTAAGTCCTTTCTAAAATATAGACTAATTGCCAATAAAGAACCAAGATGCAAACTGACATCTAGAGATAAGGATTGTGACTTAAATTCATAAATCTCAGATATTAGAAATAAATGTGCAGATGAACTAACAGGTAAAAATTCAGATATTCCTTGAACAACCGATAAAACAAAAACTTCAAAAAGATTATAGAGCATTAATCACCTGTTAATGCTTATATATCCTAAATTAAACAATTCCATGGCGGAATATGAGCTATGCAGTTATCGAAAAAACCTTATTAATAAATAATAATTTTATATAAAAGGTCATATATATTGACCTTGTTTTGCTTTAAAACTTAAAAATTAATGATATATGTGACTTTTTTAAAGGGTAAATATGTCAGATAAAATGCTTAAGTTTATAAAAATAGGTCAACAAAACCCACCCAAAAGGAACGTTGACTCAAGAAAAGACGACTTTAATGAAATCTATAAAGATTTTATTAACGAAAAAGCAAAGGAACAATCAAGCAGATGCTCCCAATGTGGAGTACCTTTCTGTCAAATCCACTGCCCTCTGAGTAATAATATTCCAGATTGGTTAAAATTAACTGCCGAGGGAAGACTTAAAGATGCTTACGAGCTATCTCAAAGCACAAATAACATGCCAGAAGTTTGTGGAAGAATTTGCCCTCAGGATAGATTGTGTGAAGGTAATTGTGTAATTGAACAATCTGGGCATGGTACAGTTACAATTGGATCTGTAGAAAAATATATTACAGATAGTGCATGGGAAAATGGATGGGTTAAGCCTATAAAAGTTGTTAATGAAAAAAATTTAAGCGTTGGAATTATAGGAGCAGGTCCAGCTGGTTTATCGGCTGCTGAGCAACTTCGAAAATTAGGATACAAGATTACAATATATGATAGATATGATAGATCTGGAGGCTTATTGATATATGGAATACCAAATTTTAAATTAGAAAAATTTGTTGTTAATAGAAGAGTAGAGTTACTTAAACAAAGTGGTATTGACTTTAAAAATAACTTTGAAGTAGGAAAAGACGCTTCTTTAGAAGATTTAAGAGAAAAACATGATGCAATTTTGATTGCAACAGGTGTTTATAAAGCGAGAGAAATAGAATTACCAGGTAACGATTTAGATAATATATTTCCAGCAATGGAATTTCTAACTGCATCAAATAGAAAAGGACTAGGGGATAAAGTTGAATCTTTTGATAACGGAACGTTAAATGCGGAGGGAAAGGACATAATTGTTATTGGCGGAGGGGATACTGCTATGGATTGTGTAAGAACTTCAATTAGACAAAATGCCAATTCGGTAAAGTGTCTATACAGAAGAGATAGAGAAAATATGCCAGGTTCAGCAAGAGAAGTTTTAAATGCTGAAGAGGAAGGAGTAGAGTTTGTTTGGTTGTCTAGTCCAAAAGAATTTATAGGAAAAAACAGAGTCGAGGGACTTATTGTAAATAAAATCAAGTTAGGGGATCCTGATGAGACTGGTAGAAGAAAACCAGAAGTTCAAAAAAATAATCAGTTTGAGCTTAAAGCTGATATGGTAATAAAAGCATTAGGCTTTGATCCTGAGGATCTTCCAAACTTATTTGGATCTAAAGATTTGAAAGTTACAAAATGGGGTACATTAAAAACCGATTTTGACACAATGGAAACTAATCTTTCAGGTGTTTTTGCGGCAGGTGATATTATTAGAGGTGCTTCATTAGTAGTATGGGCAATAAAAGACGGCAGGGACGCTGCAGTCTCTATAAAAAAATATTTAGAAAAAAAAGAATTTAAAGAAGAAAAGGTTGCATGATTAAAAGATATAAAAAAAATCTCTCGATCTTAAAAAAAGGAAAAGTGTACTCTAAAGATATGGAACATGACGCTTGCGGTGTTGGCTTAGTAGCTTCAACAGAAGGAAAAAAATCTAGAAAAGTAGTTGAATATGGTATTGAGGCCTTAAAAGCTGTTTGGCATAGAGGTGCTGTAGATGCGGATGGTAAAACTGGTGATGGCGCAGGTATACATCTAGAAATTCCTAAAGAATTTTTTGTAGAAAAAATTGAGCTTACTGGCCATGACTATGATAATTCTGAAATTTGTATAGGCATGATTTTTTTACCAAGAAATAATTACTCAGCTCAAGAAAATTCCAGAACTCTAGTAGAAAAAGAACTTACCAAAAGCAATTTTAGTATTTATGGATGGAGACAAGTGCCAGTTAACCCCAAGGTTTTAGGAGAAAAGGCTGAAAGAACAAGACCTGAGATTACACAAGTTTTATTTAAGCATAATGATAAAAAAATTTCTAACAAAGTTTTGGAGGTCAAGTTGTATGAGTCCAGAAGGAAGATTGAGAAAGAGGCAAACAATATAAATCTAAATGATTTCTACATATGTTCATTCAGCTCAAAATCTATCATCTACAAGGGAATGTTTCTGGCTGAATCCTTGTCAGAATTTTATACTGATCTTAAGGATGAAAGATTTATTTCGAGATATGCAATATTTCATCAAAGATTTTCAACAAATACTGCGCCAAGTTGGGACCTGGCTCAACCTTTTAGAGCTATAGCACACAACGGAGAGATAAATACTTTAAGAGGCAATATCAATTGGATGAAGGTACATGAACATGAAATGTATAGTCCAATATTTCAAAATATGAAAAATCTTGTACCTGTTATTCCTTCAGGAAATTCAGATTCGGCATCTTTAGATAATGTTTTTGAATTATTAAATATTTCAGGACAACCCGCGCCATTAGCAAAATTAATGCTTATTCCAGATGCTTGGTCAAAAAAAAGCAAGGTTCTTCCAAAAGATCACCAGCAATTATTTAATTTTTTAAATAGCACAATGGAGCCATGGGATGGGCCTGCTGCAATAGCTGCAACAGATAATGAATGGGTAATTGCTGCAAGTGATAGAAATGGATTAAGACCTTTGAGGTTTACAGTCACAAAAGATAAGTTTTTATTTGCTGGATCAGAAACAGGAATGATAGAGCTTAATGAAAAACAGATTTCTCATAAAGGTAGACTTGGACCTGGAGAGATAATCGGAGTTAGGATAGAAAAAGGAAAAGTTTATAAGAACAGCGAAATAAAAAATTATCTAGCAAAAGAGTATAAACATTTTAACTCACAAATAATAGATTTGGATAAGAAGATTTCAGTTTCAAATGAAAAAAATATTTTCTCTGGTTTAGAACTTAAAAGGAGACAGCATGCATTCGGATTAAGTATTGAAGATTTAGAATTAATCTTGCATCCAATGGCAGAAGATGCAAAAGAAGCAACTGGTTCAATGGGAGATGATACTCCGCTTGCAGTTTTGTCTGATCGGTATAGACCACTTTATCATTTCTTTAGACAAAATTTCAGCCAAGTTACTAATCCTCCAATAGATTCTTTAAGAGAAAATAAGGTAATGAGCTTAAAAACTAGATTTGGAAATTTAGGTAATATTTTAGACTTTGACAAACTTACAAAAGAGAATATTTATGTTTTAAATAGTCCAATTTTATCTAACTCTCAATTTAATAAATTAACTAGTTTTTTTGGCAAAGACTCCAAAGAAATTGATTGTACATTCTCAAATGAGAAAAATATTGAAAGTTCTATCAAAAATCTTCAAAAAGAATCTGAAATAGCTGTTAGGCAAGGTACCAATCAGATAATATTAACTGATAAAAATATTTCTGATAAAAAACTCCCTATACCTATGCTTTTATGTGTAGGAGCAATTAATACACATTTAATTAAAAATAAATTAAGAGGATACGTTTCGATTCATGTTCAAACTGGCGAGGCTTTAGATACTCATTCGTTTGCAACATTGCTAGGCGTGGGAGCAACAACTATAAATCCTTATTTAGCTTTAGATAGTTTATACCAAAGATTTGAAAAAAAACTTTTTGGTCAATTTGGTTATGAAGAATGTGTAGTTAGATATATAAAATCAGTCAATGCAGGCTTGCTTAAAATAATGTCAAAAATGGGAATTTCAGTATTGAGCTCTTATAGAGGTGGATGTAATTTCGAAACTGTTGGATTAAGTAGAACAATAGTTTCAGACTATTTTCCAGGAGTAACTTCTAAAATTTCAGGGATTGGACTTTTTGGTATAGAAAAAAAAATTAGAGATATTCATAAAGATGCTTTTAATAGTAATGAAACGATTTTACCCATTGGTGGCATTTATAGATATAGAAAGAATGGAGAGACGCATCAGTATCAAGGTCGGTTAATACATCTTCTACAAAGTGCTGTATCCTCAAATTCCTATGATGCATACAAAAAATATGCTACTGGAATTTATAGTTTACCACCTATTAATTTAAGAGATCTTATAGATTTTAGAAAAAGATATTTAAACGAACCATTAGATATTTCTGAGGTAGAACCAGTTGAAAAAATTTTGAGAAGATTTGGAAGCGGAAGTATGTCTCATGGTGCTTTATCAAAAGAGGCCCATGAAACTTTAGCAATTGGAATGAATAGAATTAAAGGAGCATCTTGCAGCGGAGAAGGTGGAGAAGATGATCGAAGATTTCAAAAATATAATAATGGTGATAGTGCAAACTCAAGAGTAAAACAAATTGCTTCTGCAAGATTTGGAGTAACTATTAATTATTTAAATAATTGTGATGAAATAGAAATCAAAATTGCACAAGGAGCTAAACCAGGTGAAGGTGGACAATTACCTGGTTTTAAAGTTACAGATGAAATTGCTAGATTAAGGCACTCAACACCTGGAGTAACATTAATATCTCCGCCACCTCATCACGACATCTATTCAATAGAGGATTTAGCGCAGCTAATTTATGATTTAAAACAAATTAATCCAAAAGCTAGGGTTGGAGTAAAATTAGTAGCTTCATCAGGAATTGGAACAATTGCAGCAGGAGTTGCAAAAGCAAAAGCAGATATAATTTTAATTTCAGGTCATAATGGTGGAACAGGCGCCACTCCACAAACAAGTGTTAAATATGTTGGCATTCCTTGGGAAATGGGATTAACAGAGGCAAACCAAGTTTTAACTTTAAATAATCTTAGACATAAGGTTACTTTAAGAACAGATGGTGGAATTAAGACAGGTAGAGATGTAGTTATTGCAGCAATGATGGGCGCTGAAGAATTCGGGGTAGCAACTACTGCCTTGGTAGCAATGGGATGTATAATGGTTAGGCAATGTCATTCAAATACTTGTCCAGTAGGAGTTTGCACTCAGGATGAAAAGTTAAGAGAAAAATTTACAGGGACTCCAGAAAAAATCGTAAATTTATTTACATTTATAGCTCAGGAGGTAAGAGAAATTTTAGCATCAATTGGTTATAAATCTTTAAATGAAATAATTGGAAGAACAGATTTATTGAGACAAGTAAGCAAAGCATCACCGAATCTAGACGATTTAGACCTCAATCCACTTTTCGTTCAAGCTGATCCAGGTGAAAATAAAAGATATTGTGAAATGCAAGAAATAACTAATGTACCAGACACACTTGATCAAGAAATTTGGCCTAAGATAGAAGAATCTTTAGATAAGAAAATAAGAGGTAAAAATGAATTTTTTATTAAAAATACGCATAGAGCAGTTGGTACGAGAATTTCTCATTATTTATTTAAAAAATATGGAAATAACAAATTAGAAGATAATTTTATAAAATTAAAATTTAAAGGTTCAGCAGGGCAATCTTTTGGGGCATTTGGCATTAAAGGATTAAAATTAGTTGTAGAGGGAGATGCAAACGATTATGTTGGTAAAGGATTATCTGGTGCAACGATTTCAATAAAGTTACCAGTTGAAAGTAATTTAATTTCAAATGAAAATACAATTATTGGCAATACAGTCTTATATGGAGCAACTTCAGGAAAATTATTTGCCGCTGGACAAGCAGGCGAAAGGTTTGCTGTAAGAAACTCAGGAGCATCAGCAGTTATTGAGGGATGTGATTCAAATGGCTGTGAGTATATGACCGGTGGGACTGTAGTGATTTTAGGACATGTAGGAGATAACTTTGCTGCAGGCATGACTGGTGGAATGGCCTTTGTTTATGATAAAGACCAAGAATTTGAAAAGAGAGTAAATCCAGAGTCCGTTATATGGCAATCAGTTGAAACAGAATATTGGAAAAAATATTTAGAAAGCCTTATAAAAGATCATCATCAAGAAACCAACTCAATTATTTCAAAAAAAATTATAGAAAACTTTAAAAATGAAATTGAAAATTTTATTCAAATTTGCCCAAAAGAAATGATAGAAAAATTGGAAAATCCACTCAGTTTAAATATGAAAGTTAAAAAAGTAGTTTAAAGTGAAAAATATAAATATTTTTTGTTTTGGATTTGGGCAAGTAGCGAAAAGTTTTTTGAATAAATTATCCTTAGCAAATATAAATATACATTTATCAACAACAAATACATCCAAAACTCATACCGAGAAGAGTAAAAATCTAGAATTTCAAAGTTATAAATTTAAAGATAATAATTTTGATCCAATAATATTAGATAAGTTAAAAAAATCTGATCACATTTTAGTTTCCATTCCTCCAATTAATGGTGAAGATTTAGTTATTAAAAATTTTTCAGATATTATAAAAAATTCAAAAATTAAATGGATAACATATTTATCTGCAACTAGCGTTTATGGTGATCACAAAGGTGATTGGGTTGACGAGATGAGTGAAACTAAACCTACATCACCAAATGGACTTGATAGATTAAAAGTTGAACACGAATGGTTAAATTTAGCAAATAAAAATAATTTGCCACTTCAGATATTCAGACTTTCAGGAATTTACTCTCAAAAATATAATGTAATACAAAGATTGAAGACTGGAACAGCTAATATAGTCAAAAAAAATAATCATTACTTTTCCAGGATTCATTTAGAAGATATCGCAAATATTTTGTTAAGGTCTCTTTCAACTTTTAAATCAAATGAAATTTATAATATATCTGATGATAAGCCGGCTTCATCAGAAGAGGTAATGATGTACGCAGTCAAAATTTTAAATTTTAAAGTACCAAAAATTATTAGGGAGGAACAAATAGAGAGTAAAATGTTAAAAAATTTTTATAAAGACTCAAAAAGGGTTAATAACAAAAAAATGAAGAAATTTTTTAATTATAAACTAAAATTTCCGACATATGTTGAAGGTTTAAATAACATTCAAAATAATCTTATTTAATTCATAATTAATTTTTTTTAAGTTTCTTTTACTAGACAAACTGTGATCACCTTTATTTATTATAATTACACTTTTCTTTGCATTTCTAAATAAACTAATAACTTTTCTTGAGTAACTGACTGGAACTACTTCGTCTTTACTTCCATGTATCATTGTTACTGGTATTTTTGAAGTTATAGTTTTATTTAGCACCTTATTCTTTCTACCATCTTTTATTAATTGATAAGAAATTGGATATTCATAACCTCCATACTTTAAATGGCAAATTCCATTTTTTACAATCTCATTTTTCGTTTTTTTCGTGAATTTTTTCCACATTAACCTTTCTAAAAATTCAGGTGCAGATCCAATGCCTAAAAAGCCTTTAATTTGTTTTTTAAAATATTTGAATTGTTTAATAGATATCCAAGAACCCATACTTGAACCAATTAAAATAAAATTGTTTTTTTTTATAATTTTTTTAATCACAATTTTTGCATCATTACTCCAACTAGTGATATTCTCCTTGGTAAACTTTCCTGATGATTTTCCATGACCAGAGTACTCAATTGCTAAAAAACCTAATTTTTTTCTTTTGCAAAAATTTTGGAAATTCAAAGGTTTTGCTCCCTCAATGTCAGACATGAAACCATGAAGGAATACTATATAAAGGTTTTTTTTGTAGTAATTGGTTAAATATCTAAGCTTTTTACTTTTTGTTAGCTTTATGAACTTAAATTTTCTCATAAACGTTTATTACAATAATTTCTTAATATATAATTCATATAATGTCTTCAAAATTAAAAATTTTACAGGTAATCCCTAGCCTGGGATACGGAGGTGCTGAAACTGGGTGCTTTGATTTAGCGCACTATTTAAATGAACAAGACTGTTCGTCATATTTAGTAACTAGTGGTGGTGAACTTCTCAAGTACGTTAATAGGAAAAAAGTAAAAGTAATAAGATTACCTGTACATAGCAAAAATCCAATATTAATTCTTATAAATACATTTTTTTTAAGTTTAATAATTTTATTTTTTAATATTTCTATAGTGCATGCTAGAAGCAGAGCTCCGGCCTGGTCTTGTTATTTTGCAACAAAATTAACTCGAAGAAAATTTGTCACGACCTTTCATGGAACATATAATTTTAGCAGTTCAGTTAAAAAATTTTATAATTCAGTTATGTTAAAGTCTGATTTGATAATTGCAGGGTCGAATTTTATTTTTTCTCATATAAATTCGAATTACTTAAAATATTTAAATCCTAATAAAAAATTTTTAGTAATATTTAGAGGAATTAATACAGATTATTTTGATAGTTCAACTATAATTGATACAGATGAGGATAAACTATTAAAAAAATGGGAAATTAAAAGAGGTAAAAAAATAATATTAATGCCAGGCAGATTAACTGAATGGAAAGGCCAGGAATTATTTCTTGAAGCAATCAATATTGTCAATAGAGAATTAGGACATGAAGCTTTTTATGGAGTAATATTAGGCAGCGATCAAGGGAGAAAAATTTATAAAAAAAAACTTATGAGACTTGTAGAGCAGTATAGATTAAATAATCAGATTAGATTTGTAGAGGAATGTAAAAAAATGCCTGTGGCTTACAAAATTTCAAATATAGTTATTTCAGCATCTATTGAGCCTGAAGCTTTCGGCAGGATATCTGTTGAAGCGCAATCAATGGAAAAACCAATAATTGCAAGTAATATTGGAGGCTCAAATGAAACAATAATTGATAATAAAACTGGAATTTTGTTTGAAAGTGGAAATGCAGAAGCATTAAGTAAAAAAATAATTGAAGTTTTGCAATTGGACGAGGCAACTATTAAATCTATGGGTATTGAAGGAAGAAAAAATGTGGTAAAAAAATTTAATATTGAAAAAATGTGTTTTTCCACATATTCAGAATACAAAAAATTAGTTAATTAATGCCAAATATAAAATTACCAGATGGAAATTCTTTAAGCTTTGAAAAAAAGGTTACAGGTTTTCAATTAGCTGAAAAAATTAGCAAAACTCTCTCAAAACAAGCATTATTAATTAGCGTTGATGGTAACTTAAAAGATCTAAGTTATGAAATAAAACATGATTGTTCAGTAAAAATATTTACAGCTAAAGATAAAGAAGGACTAGAAACAATAAGACATGATACAGCTCATGTATTAGCTATGGCAGTTCAAGAACTTTTCCCAAAAACTCAAGTAACTATTGGACCAGTAATTGATAATGGGTTTTATTATGACTTTGCGCGAAAAGATCCTTTTACAGAAGAAGATCTTCGAAAAATAGAGAAAAAGATGACAGAAATAATTGATAGAGACGAACCAACACATAAAGAAGTATGGGAGCGTGATAAAGCAATTGAACATTTTAAAAAAGCTGGAGAGACTTATAAAGCAGAAATAATTAATGATATTCCAAAAAGCGAAGAGGTTTCTATATATTTTCATGGCAAGTGGCATGATTTATGTAGAGGACCACATTTAAGCTCTACAGGAAAAATTGGAAAGTATTTTAAACTAACGAAAGTATCAGGTGCTTATTGGAGAGGGGATTCAAAAAATGAGATGCTTCAAAGAATTTATGGAACTTCTTGGACTTCACAAAAAGAGCTTGATGATTATTTAAATAGAATTGAAGAAGCTGAAAAAAGAGATCATAGAAAACTTGGAAAAGAAATGAACTTATTTCATTTTAGAGAAGAAAGTCCGGGCTCAGTTTTTTGGCATGAAAAAGGATGGGCGCTTTTTCAAAAATTGGTTGACTATATGAGATCAAAGCAAGAAGAAGCAGGATATAAAGAAATTAATACTCCTGAAATTTTGGATAGATCACTTTGGGAAAAATCAGGACATTGGGAAAAGTTTGGGGCAAATATGTATACGTCAACTACTCCAGATGAAAAAATTTTTGCAATTAAACCCATGAATTGTCCTGGATGTGTTCAAGTTTTTAATCAAGGGCTTAAAAGTTATAGAGACTTACCATTAAAAATGTCTGAATTTGGGAAGGTCCATAGATATGAACCATCAGGGGCACTACATGGCTTATTGAGAGTTAGAGCTTTTACTCAAGATGATGCTCATATATTTTGCACAGAGGATCAAATTACACAAGAATGTTTATCTGTAACAAATTTAATATTGAATATTTATAAAGATCTAGGTTTTGAAAATGTCATTTTAAAATACTCAGATAGACCCGATTTAAGAGTTGGAGATGATATGGTATGGGATAAAGCTGAAGCAGCATTATTGGAAGCTGTTACTGCCTCAAAATTAAATTATACAATAAATAAAGGAGAAGGTGCATTCTATGGACCTAAAATCGAATTTGTATTAAGAGATGCTATTGGCAGAGATTGGCAATGTGGAACATTACAGGTTGACTTAAATTTACCTGAAAGATTGGGAGCATCATATGTAGATAAGGATGGTAGTAAAAAAATTCCCGTAATGTTACATAGAGCGCTTTTTGGTTCACTCGAAAGATTCATAGGAATTTTAATTGAACATTATGCTGGAAAGTTACCTTTTTGGATTTCTCCTATTCAAGTAATGATAATACCTATTTCAGATGAGTTTGACGATTATGTAAAAGAAATACATAAAAAGATTAGGAATGCTGGAATAAATTGTGAAATAGATTTAAAAAACCATAATTTAAATTACAAAATAAGAGAGCATTCTCTATCAAAAATACCACTTTTAGTTATTTGTGGAAAAAAAGAAGTTGACAGCAACAGTGTAACTATTAGAAAATTGGATTCTAAAAAACAAGAGACTATGGAATTAAATACGTTTTTAAAAACTTTTGCTGCATTAAACAAAGGTCCTTCAAAAAATTAAGTGGCAGAATTCAAGCAAAATTATTTTCAAAGAAGAACAAGGGACAGAGGCCCCAGGTATAATAATAGAATAAATTCACCAGAGGTTCAGGTTATTGCTAGTGATGGAAAAAATCTTGGAATTTTGAGTACTAATAAAGCAATATCAATGGCTAAGGAAGAAGGTTTAGATTTAATTGAGATTGCTCCAAATGCAAATCCTCCTGTTTGTAAAATTATCGACATGGGAAAGTTTAAATATGATGCTCAAAAAAAAGCTAACAAGGCTAAAAAAAAACAAAAGATAGTATCTTTGAAAGAAATAAAATTGAGACCAGTAACTGGAGCACATGATTATGGTTTTAAGGTTAAGAATGCAAAAAAATTTATTTTAAAAGGAGATAAAGTAAAATTTACAATTAGGTTTAAAGGTAGAGAATTGCAGCACTCTCATTTAGGCAGTGACTTAATGAATAAAATAAAAGAGGACATGAAGGAGATAGGCAAAGTTGAGTTAGATGCAAAGTTTGATGGAAAACAAATGATAATGGTTATTCAGCCTTTATAAGGCATAATATTAGTTGTAAATTTATTACAATATTTGTATAACCCCCTAAATTATGCCAAAGTTAAAAACCAAAAGTTCAGCAAAAAAAAGATTTAAAATTTCAGCAAGAGGTAAAGTCATATCTGCTCAAGCTGGAAAAAGACATGGCATGATTAAAAGATCAAATTCACAAATAAGAAAGCAAAGGGGCACAACTTCATTAACAAAACAAGATGGGAGAATTGTTAAGTCTTACATGCCCTATAGTTTAAGAGGTTAAAATGGCAAGAGTAAAAAGAGGCGTAACAAGTCACGCAAAACATAAAAAAGTTTTAAAAGCAGTTAAAGGTCAATGGGGGAGAAGAAAAAATACAATAAGAGTTGCAAGACAGGCAATGGAAAAAGCTATGCAGTATGCTTATAGAGATCGTAGAAATAAAAAAAGAGATTTTAAATCATTATGGATACAAAGAATAAATGCTGGCGTGAGAGAGGAAGGCCTAACATACTCTAAGTTTATAAATGGCTTAAACAAATCAGGTATTAAGTTGGATAGAAAAATTCTTGCTGAAATAGCATATGATAATCCTGAAGCATTTAAAACTATCGTAAAAAAAGCACAAGCAGCGCTCAATTAAATAATCTTCCCTATTGTTTTTCTCGTTTTAAGAAATAATCTGTAAAAATGTCAGATTTTGAAAAAAAAATCACTGAGTTTAAAAGTAAAATTAAATCCTCCACTAAAATTGAGGAAATTGATTCATTGAGATCAGACATATTTGGAAAAAATGGTATAATAAACTTAGAATTTAAAAAGCTTGGAGCATTATCTCCAGAAGAAAAAAAATCCTTCGCAGCAAATATAAACAAAATAAAACAAGAGTTATTAAATATTTATAAATTTAAATCTGATGAAATATTAAACAAAGATATTATTGAAAAAGTTGAAAAAGAGAAAATTGATATAACTTTACCAGAAAAAGATTTTATAATTGGCAAAGTTCATCCAGTTTCACAAGTTATTGACGAAATTTCTTGTATTTTTTCAGAAATTGGATTTTCCGTTGAAGAAGGACCTGATGTAGAAAATGAATATAATAATTTTACAGCACTTAATACCCCAGAAAATCATCCTGCGAAAGATATGCATGATACTTTTTATCTAGATAAAGATATGAAAACATTGTTACGAACTCATACTTCGCCAGTTCAAGTAAGAACAATGTTAAAAGGCAAACCACCATTTAAAATTATAGCCCCAGGAAGAACATATAGGAGCGATAGTGATCAAACTCATACTCCAATGTTCCATCAACTAGAAGGGCTTCATATTGATAAAAATATAAATATGGGTCACCTGAAGGGCTGCCTTAATTATTTTATTAAAGAATTCTTTGAGGTAGAAAAAATTAAAATGAGATTTCGTCCTAGCCATTTTCCATTTACAGAGCCATCTGCAGAAGTAGATATAGGTTATAGACTAGAAAATAACAAAATTATAATTGGAGAAGGAGACAAATGGCTTGAAATATTAGGATGTGGAATGGTTCACCCAAATGTTTTAAAAAATTGTAAAGTTGATCCAAAAAAATTTCAAGGTTTTGCTTTTGGTATAGGTATAGACAGGTTAGCCATGTTAAAATATGGAATTAATGATTTGAGATCTTTTTTTGAATGTGATTATAGATGGTTAAATCATTACGGTTTTGATCCGTTAGACGTTCCAACTAATTATAGAGGACTAAGTAGATGAAGTTTACAAAAGAATGGCTAAATGATCACCTAAAAACAAGAAAAAGTGAGCAACAAATTATCGAAAAACTTAATAGTATTGGCCTAGAGGTTGAAAAGGTTGAGCCAATAAAGAATGAATTCAGTGATTTTATAGTCGCAAAAATTGTTAAATCAAACAAGCATCCTAATGCCGACAGACTAAAGTTGTGCGACGTTGATATAGGAGGAAAACAAAATATAAAGGTTGTTTGTGGGGCTCCAAACGCTCATGATGGTTTATTAACAATCTACGCACCACCAGGTTCTACAATCCCAAAAAACGGAATGAAGTTAGAAGTGTCAAAAATTAGGGGAGAGACCTCATATGGAATGCTTTGTTCAGAGTCTGAGTTAAAATTATCTAATGAGTCAGGGGGTATTATCGAATTAGGCAAGAAATATACTCACAAGATTGGAGAACCATATTTTCAAAATAAACATAGCAACAATGTAATAGAACTATCTATTACGCCAAATAGACCAGATTGTTTAGGTGTTAGAGGAATTGCGAGAGATTTATGTGCAAGTGGTTATGGAGATTTAAAAGATATAAAAAGAACAAAAATTAAGAAAACTTTAAAACATCATTTAAAAGTAAAAATAGAAAAATATAAAAATCAAGCATGCTCAATTTTTGGAAGTTGTTTAATCAAAAATATAAAAAATAAAGAAAGTCCAACTTGGTTAAAGGAAAGAATTTTAGCATTAGGTTTAAGACCAATATCAGCAGTTGTCGACATTACAAATTATGTAATGTTTGATTTAAACAGACCTCTTCATGCTTATGATTTAGATAAAATAAAAAACTCGATTACAGTAAGGAATTCAAAAAAAGGTGAAAAACTTAAAGCACTTGATAATAAAACTTATATCTTAAAAGAAAATATGTGTGTAATAGCAGATGATGAAGGTGCTCTAGGCCTAGGAGGTATAATCGGCGGGATCAGATCTGGCACTGAATTAGATACAAAAAATATATTAGTTGAGTCCGCTTATTTTGATCCCGGTATTACAAGAAAAACAGCAAAACAATTAGAGATAAATAGTGATGCTAAATTTAGATTTGAAAGGGGGATAGACCCACAATCAGTTAAAGAGGGATTAGAAATGGCGGTTAATTTAATTGCAGAAATATGTGGTGGTGAAATATCAGGTTTTGACATCCAGGAAACAATAAAATTTAAAAAAAAAAAAATAAATTTTGATCCAAAATTAGTATCAAGAATAATTGGTATTGAAATTAAAGAAAAACATATAATAAAAATTTTATCTAAATTAGGTTTTGATTCAAAAAAGAAAAATAAATATATTGAAGTTAAGATACCATCATGGAGACCAGATATATTTGGTGAAATTGATTTAGTTGAAGAAGTAATAAGAATTTTAGGTTTTGAAAATATTAAATCTATCGAGCCAGAAAAAGTCAGATTAAAACCAACTTTAAATTTTTATCAAAAAAATTTTCACCTAGCTCAAAGATCAGTAGCATCTAAAGGATATTATGAAACTATAACATGGTCTTTTTGTGAAGAGAAAATTAATGACAAATTTAAAGAAAATCTTGAAACTATTCGCATTATAAATCCTATTAGCTCAGATTTAGGAGTATTAAGAAACTCTCTGTATCCAAATCTAATTTATTATATGGAAAAGAATTTAAATAGAGGATTTGATCACCAATCTTTATTTGAAATTGGTCCTGTTTTTATAGGCAGCAAACCTGGAGATCAGATTACAGTGGTATGTGGAATTAAAAAAGAAAATTACGCTGGGGAAAATTATAAAGGAGAGAATAATTTAGATGTATTTGATATCAAGAAAGATCTTGT
>CACELK010000008.1 GCA_902560245.1 uncultured Pelagibacteraceae bacterium | reverse complement strand
CCATCTTCCACATCTTGAGAAAAAACTTTAAAATACGTTTGATTTAAAGACTTTATATTTTTGAGATCAGATACTAAAGTTTTTTCAAAAATTTGACCTTTTTGAATTTTTATATCGTCAAAATGTCTTAAAAATAATTTATTTAAAACTTTTCTTATTATTTTTTTTATCATTATCCTAAAATTATTTTTAAAAACTTCTTAATAATCGCATTAATAAATATAATTAAAACAAATAAAATATTTTGGTTATTTTTTAGTCTTATTTTACTTTCTTCAACTAAATGATCAAAAAAACTTAACTTACTAGAATATCCTCCACTAGCAACGTTGCCAATAATTTCATTTTTTCTCGTAGCTTTGCCATTAAAATTACCTTTAGATAATCTAAAATATAAATCATAATCAGCTGAACATTTAAAATTTATATTATAATTTCCAATTTTCTTATAAATTTTTTTTTTAAGAAAAAAACCTGTAGAGTGAGATGTTGCAAAATCAAAATTATAAAGTAATCTTTTAAATGAAAAACCATACTTAAGAATCTTGGCTTTTTTATAATTTCTCAACACAGTGCCAAATACAAAATCGTAATTGTAATTATTAAACAAATTCATAACTTTATTTAAAGAGTTTTTATAAAAAAAATCACCTGAATTGCAAAATACAACCACGTCGCCTTTACTCATTTTGATACCCTTGTTCATAGCATCGTATATACCTCTATCCCGCTCAGACACTACTTTGTGAATTTTATTTTTATATTTTTTAATTTTTTTAAGAGTGTTGTCTTTGGAAAGGCCATCTACTATTATATATTCATATTTAACTTTTTTCTGATTAAGAATTGATTTGATAGTTTTTTGAATATTTTTTTCATCATTTTTCACAACAGTTATTATAGATAATAAATATTTTTGCATTTATTAGGATATAAATATATTAAGATGTGAAAAAATTGTAATAAAAAATGAAAATTTTTATAACTGGAGCTGCAGGATTTATTGGTTTCAGCCTGTCATTAGACCTACTAAAAAAAAAACATATTGTATATGGAATTGATAATTTAGATAATTATTATTCTCTTAAACTTAAAAAAGAAAGACTTAGAATTTTAAAAAAATATAAAAATTTCAATTTTAAAAAAGTAGATATTTCAAAAATAAAACAATTAAATAATTATTTAAAAAATAAAAATTTTGATATTATTTTTCATTTTGCAGCACAGGCAGGTGTAAGATACTCGATCATAGCACCCAAAAAGTATATTAAATCAAACATAAAAGGATTTAAAAATATAATATCTTCTTTTGGTAAAAAAAAATTTAAATTTTTTTTTTATGCGTCTTCAAGTTCTGTTTATGGTGATATAAAAAAGTTTCCATTAAAGGAAAATTTTCGACTCTTTCCAAATAATTTATATGCAAAAACTAAAGTTAAAAATGAAAGTGATGCAAGAATGTTTTCTCACGTACATAAAAAAAAGTTGATTGGTCTTAGATTTTTTACGGTTTATGGTGAGTGGGGAAGACCAGATATGCTAATATTAAAATTGTTGAGTCACAATAAAAAAAATCTTTTTTTCAAGTTAAATAATGATGGAAATCATTATAGAGATTTCACATATATAAATGATGTAATAAAAATTTTAAATAAATTGATTCACAAAAAATTTTTTAAATATGATGTATACAATATTTGCTCATCAAGGCCAATTTTTATTAAACAAGCAGTTAATAAAATTATAAAGATTATTAAGTATAAAAAAATAAAGAAAATTAAAAAAAATAAATTAGAGGTATTTAAAACCTATGGAGATAATACGCGTATAAAAAAATTATTAAGCTTAGATAATTTTACGAATTTCAATACTGGTTTAATGCGTACAATTAATTGGTATAAAAAAAAAGGACATAAATTTTTTTAATTAAATGTTTGAAAATATTAAATATGACAAATTATAATTATAAAATAAAAAATTTTTTGGAAGATCAAATTAAACATATTAACAATCCTATAATAATTGAATTTGGAGTAAAAGAGGGAAGATCAACAAAAATGTTTTTAGATTTATGTGAAAAAAAAGATGGAGAATTATTTTCGATAGACGTTAATGACTATTCAAAATTATTTAATAGTAAAAAATGGAATTTCATTCAATCTAGGGACGATAATTTTGACTACCTAGAAAAAAAAATTCCAAAAAATTTTGATGTAATTTATCTCGATAGCCTTCATGAGCCTAATCATGTAGAAAAAATATTTTTTTATTATTTTAAAAAGCTTAAGATAAATGGTTATTTTTTTATAGATGATATTTCTTGGTTACCATATTTAAAAAACTCTTATAGAAATAGTTTTTATTGTGAAATAAATAATAAGGAAACATTTAATAGACTTTTAAGCATTTTTTATTCTAATGAAGATAATTTTGATATTGATTTCAATTTTACATCTTCAGGAATATGTAAAATTACAAAGAAAAGAGATAATTTAAATAGTGTTAAAGAGATTAAAACAAGAGAATTTTCCTTAAAAAATATTTTGAAAAAAATTTGTGCTAAAATAAAAAAATGAAACTAAATATAGGTGTTACAGGATACTCAGGAAGTTTGGGTAAATTGATCAGAAAAAATAAATCTAAAAATAATTATTTTTTTTATAAGAATGATATTAGAAATAGAAAAAAACTTTTGACTTGGTTTAAAAAAAATAATTTAAATGTAATATTCCATTTAGCTGCAATTGTACCTATTAAAATTGTTAATATGAATAAAAAAAAGGCATATAACGTGAATTATATAGGTACAAAAAATATAGTTGATATCTCAAAATCACTAAATATTAAATGGTTTTTTTTAGCCTCAACTTCACACGTTTATAAATCTTACAAAATCCCGATTAAGGAAAATTTTCAAACGATACCAATATCTTATTATGGAAGAACTAAATTGTTAGCAGAAAAATATGTAAAAAAAAATTTAAAAAATTATTGTATAGGTAGAATTTTTAGTACCTCAAATAAAAATCAAAGAAAAAATTATTTAATACCAGATTTAAAAGATAAAATAAAAAAAACAAAAAAAACATTAATTTTAAAAAATCTTAATCACTATAGAGATTTTGTTTCAATGGAAGATATTGCAAAAGTAATAAATTTATTACTTAAAAAAAAATTTGTTGGTACATTAAATATTGGATCTGGTAAAGGAGTTTATTTAAAAAATATTGCAAAAATAATATTATATAAATATAAAAAAAAAGCGATTTTTTCTGATAATAAAAAAAGAACATATCTGGTAGCAAATAATAAAAAATTAAAAAAAATTACAAAATTAAAGTTTGAGTCAAATATTACTAAGATGATTTTTTAATTAATAATTTATAATCTATAATATGTTTTATATATCTTATTATTTAGCCATCTCAATAAGCTTATTAGGTTATGGGTTTATTTTAAGTAAACTTTTAAAAATTAATTTTTTAAATTTTGGATTTTTAGGTTTAATTGGAATATCTTTTTTAATATTTATTTCTTATATTTCAACTTTATTCTTTGTACATGATTATTTTTTTAATATTGTTGTTCATCTGATAGGGATTTTTTCGTTTATTTTTTTTTTTAAAGGAAAATATAAAAAAGATCTAATCCAACATTTAGCAATATTCGCGATTTTAATAATTTTTATACTCGTTGCTAAAAATCATGATGATTTTCCGTATTATCATTATCCTTACTCATTTTTTCTAACCCAATATGAACATCCAATAGGTTTTGGTCAACTTAATCCAGGTTTTAGAAACCACTCATCTTTATTTTTTTTAAATTCATTATTTTATTTACCTAAAATTCATCATTTTCTTCTCAATATATCTCCTGTTTATTTTTTGGGTTTTGCAAATTTAGTTTTTTATAATTTTATTTTTTATAAAAATAATTTTAATAATTATAAATTTATAAACTTTCAAAGTCTTTTAAGTTTATCATTTATAAATGTTTTCTTTTATAGGTTAGCTGAACATGGAACAGATAGATCAGGTCAAATATTAATATTTATTATTATTATTTTGCTGGTTATGATTTTAAATTCAAGTAGAGATTTGTACTATAAAAGGAATAAAAATCTTTTTAATTTAAGTTTAATTTTACTGATTTTGTTGGTTTCATTAAAACCATTTTATTTAATATATTTACCTATTTTATTAATTACGTTTTCAGTAAAAATTTTTAGAGAAAATATTATAAAATTATTTCTTTCATCTGTAACATTGTACTCTTTTATACTTCTATTTTTTGTATTTTTTTTTAATTTTTTAAACTCAGGGTGTTTAATTTATCCTGCTTTTTTTACATGCTTTGAAAATTTGCAATGGTCTTTCTCTGAAAATACAATTAGGGATGTTAATCAATGGTATGAATTGTGGTCTAAAGCAGGCGCGTCACCAAACTATAAAATTGCTAACGCCTCTGAATATATAGCTAATTTTAATTGGGTAAGTAACTGGATAGAAAATTATTTTTTTAATAAGATAAGTGATTTTCTTTTAGGGTTATTTTTATTAATTATAGTTTTTTGGATTTTATTTATTTTAAAGACAAAAAATAATGTTAATTCAAAAAAATTTGAGTTTAAATTAATATATATTTATCTTCTAATTTGTTTTTTTGAATGGTTTTTAAAGCATCCAGCATTAAGATATGGAGGGTATCAATTATTTGCTTTAATTTTATTTTTTCCTTTAATTGTAAAATTTAATAAATTACAAATAAATTATAATACTTTTTATAATAAAAGTTGGATAGTAATTTTAATAGTATTAACAATCTTTTTAAGCAGAAATGTAAATAGAATAATAAAAGAAAATTCTCAATATAATTATAATCCATTTATAAGTACAAGTTATATATACCATGGAGGAGATGAAAAATTTTATAATAGGTATATTAATTACTTTAATAGTAATTATAATAATTTTGGAAAAATAAATATTTTAGGAAAAAAATTTGTAATTATTAAATAAAATTTATATGAAAGAAGTTTATTACTGGTCACCGTGCTTATCCAATGTAGGAACTATTAATTCTACTATTAATTCAGCAATAGGTTTAGCCACATATAGCAAAAGTTATAGAGTTAAAATAATAAACGCATGCGGCGAATGGGATAATTATAAAAGTTTTTTTTTGAAAAAAAATGTTGAACTAATTGATTTTCCAATAAAAATATTTAAATTTTTACCTAAAGAAGGGTATTTTAAAAGTAGAGTTTCTTATTTTTTAATTTTTTTACTTTCTTTTTTTCCATTATTAAATTTAATTAAAAAAAAATCACCAAACTTTTTAATAATGCATTTAATTACTTCTCTTCCACTTTGTCTATTATTTTTTTTTAAATTTAATACGAACTTTATATTAAGAATTTCTGGACTTCCCAAAATGAATTTTATAAGAAAAAAATTTTGGACATTGTTATCTGGAAAAATATATAAAGTAACTACTCCAACTAAACAATTATTAAATCATTATATTTCGGCAAATATTTTTGATAAAGAAAAAATATTTTTCTTACCTGATGCTATGATAAATATTAAAAAGTTTATTAACAGCCAAATTAATTATAAAAGTAAAAATTTAAGTTTAATTGAAAAAAAATATTTTATTGCTGTAGGTAGATTATCAAAACAAAAAAATTTTTCCTATTTAATTAATGAGTTTTCCAACTTTATAAAAGAAAAAAAAAATTACAATCTTCTTATCTTTGGAAAAGGCGAGGAAAAGGAAAAATTGTTAAAATTAATAAAAAAAAAAAATTTAAGTGATAATATTTTTTTAATGGGTTTTTCAGAAAACGTTCAATTTTACATGAAAAAATCTACTGGTTTTATCTTATCTTCTTTATGGGAAGAGCCTGGTGCAGTTTTAATAGAGTCAGCATTATCAAATACATATATAATATCAAGTGATTGTCCCTATGGACCTTCTGAAATAATATCAAATGGTAAATATGGTTTTATTTATGAAAGTAATAAAAAAAATGCACTTAAAAACCAATTAAATGAGTTTTGTAAAAATTTTGAAAATCTGAAAAATAAAAAAATTGGTGCCAAAAAAAATTGTTTAAAATATACGATGTTTAGGCATTATGTTGCTTTAAATAAATTGTTAGTTTAATAATCAAATATACTTTTTTACTAAATCAAAATACTTTTCAATATTTAAAAAATAATCAAATCTATGTAAATTTTTGTAATTTAATAAAATTTTTTTACGTAATATTTTTTGATTTTTTTTAAATTTAATGATTTTTTTTGCTAAGTCATCAAAATCTCCAACTTTAAATAGAGCTCCACCCTTGCCATTTAGCAATATTTCTTTAGGCCCAGTTGGGCAATTTGATGAAATAATAAATTTTTTAAGCACTGCAGCTTCTAAAAGAACATTTGGTAAACCCTCATATTTTGAGGATAAAACAAAAATATCTGATTTATTTATAAATTTATAAGGATTTTCTTGAAAATTTAAGATTTTTACAAAATTATTTAAATTTTTTTTCTCAATAAAATGTTTAAGATTATCCTTTTCGACACCTTGACCAATTAAAAGCAGCTTAAATTTAATTTTTTTTTTTTTCAATATTTCTGCTGATTTTAGAATGGTCATTTGATCTTTTTGTTCGGTAAATCTTCCAATGTTAATTATTTTTAAAGCTTGTTTAGATTTGAAAAAATTAAAATTTATTTTTTGTTTTGATTTTTTAATTATTTCATTTTTATCGAGTGGATTATAAATACAAATTGATTTTATATTGAAGTTTTTATTCATTTGACTTTTAAAATCTTCACTATTTGTGACTATTTCGTCAGCAAAACTAATTATTTTTCCATAAATAAACTTTTTTAAAAAATTATGCTTCCATCCAGAAGGTGATGTGTTTGATCTAACTAAAATTCTAATATTAAGAATTTTACAAATTATTAAACAATATATGTTTGCCTGAAAACTAAAAACTAAAGTATTTTTATTTTTTATTAAGAAAAAAAATAATAAAATAAGACAATATAAGTAATTAATTCTCATATTTTTACTTTTTTGAAAGTTTTTTTTAGGGACAAGGAACTTAATATCTGAGTTAAATTTTTTTTTAAATTTTTTTGAGGACGTACAGATAAATACATTATTGATTTTTTTAGACAAATAATTACTCGCTAAAAATAAGTTTTTTTCTACTCCACCGCCTTCCATATAAGGCATAAAAAAAACAACGTTTTTGTTAATCATTTGAAAGAATTTTCTTTTTTTTTAAACAAACTAAACATCTAAATATATTGTGTTTAAATTGTGAAAAAAAATTACTTTTACATGCATCGCATGTTTTTTCAAATGAATAACTTTTATTTGAAATATTTAAATTTCTTCTGGTAAATTTTTCGCTTAATTTAATAATTATAAGATCCAAAGCACTTATAATAATCTGCATCTTTGGTATTTTAGATTTACCTTTATTTCTATCCTTGAAGTGTATTGGTGTTTCAATTAAATCTGCACCTAAAATTTTCATAAACCAAACAATTTTTACGCCTAAACTATATCCAGAGGCTTTTAATTCATTGAACGGTAACATTTTTAGTAACTTTACATCATACACTCTGTAATATGTTGTAATCTCTTTCAATTTAACTTTTAAAATTGAAGTCGCAATTTTATTACCTAAACTTGAAACTATTTTTCTAAAACCAGTGTAATCACATTTGCCACCCTTGCAATATCTAGAACCAATCACAAAAGATTTTTCTTTCGCCAAAGCGAATAAATCTGGGATATTTTTTGGTTCATGCGATAAGTCTGCATCCATAGTAAGTAAAAAATCATATTTATTTTTAATTGCATATAAAATAGATAACAAATGAGCTGTTCCTAAGCCAAGTTTTTTTGGTCTTTCAATTACTTCGATATTTTTGTCATGAATATTACTTATGACTTCAAGAGTTTTATCATTTGAGAAATCATTAATAATTAATATTTTTGTTTTTTTATCGTATAATCTAATATCGTTGATTAATTTTTTGAGGTTTTCAGACTCTTTAAAAGTAGCAATAGATATAAGGTAGTTTTTATTCATATTGAATTTTTGATAATAAATTTTTTAAATATAATGTAATTTTCAAATTAAAAAATATATAAACAATTAATATGAGTCATTCAAAAAAAATTTTAATATACTTTTTGTTTGTTTTTTCATTATTAGTTGGACTTTTTTTCGGCGAAAACTCAAGCGGAGGATCAAAAAAGGACTTTAATATTTTAATTCCTTATATAGAGGCATTTGGAAGGAATTTTGAACAAGCACTTTTTCTATATCTCGATAATGCTGCTACGATTATTCATTCACCCGTTCATTATATATTATTAGGAAATTTAAATAATTTATTTGGAAATATTTTTATAACAAAAATTTTTTATATTTTTTTTAGTTCAATTCTACCAATAATTTTTTTTTTTATTTTAAAAAAAAAAACTACTAAAAATTCATCTGGATTATTTGTATTCTCATTAATAATATTTTTGTCACCATATTTTAGATCTTCATCAATATGGATTACTGGGGACAATCTAGCTCTAATATTTTTTTCTGTTTCAGTACTTTTTTATTTAAAATTTTTAAAAAATAGCAATAAAAAAAAAATTGATTTATTTTTATGTATTACATTTTTAATATTATGTTCTTATATTAGATATTATTATGCACCATTCATTTTGTTCTACTTTTATGAGTTTAATAAATTTTTAAATTTTAAATGGAAATTTACAGTTTTAGTTTATTGTTTTTTAATTTCATTGCCAGCTTTTGGATATTTTTATTATATTTTCGAAAATACAATATTTTTGAATAGAGCAATAAATTATACTGGGCTAAGTTATCCAAGTAATTTCTTTTTAATATTATCCATATTACTTTTTTATTTGTTTCCTTTTTTTGTATTTAAATTTAAAAAAATATTTGAATATTACAAAAAAAATTATGATGTATTAATTAAAATATTTTTACTTTTAACTTTTTTTATTTTAGTTGACTTCTTTCTTAAAAATAATTTAATTTATTTTTCTATATACGGAGGTGGTGTTTTTAAAAAGTTATTTGAACTCACTAATATAAATATAAAATTTGCGATGTATATTTTTAGTATTTTATCACTGACGTTAATTGATTATTCTTTTAAAGATTACAGAAAAAAGAATTATTTGTTATTATTTATTTTTTTAATTTCATTCCCTATGTATACAATATATCAAAAATACTTTGACCCACTTTTTTACTTTGTATTTTTTGGATTAGTAAATTTTAAAAATTTCGATGAAATAATTGATTTTAACACAAAGAAATTATCGGCAATTTATACGTATTTTTTATTCTTTTTGATATTTTGTATGTTTTATTATTAAAAAAAATTAATTAATTGAATTTTTTTTTTTAATCGATATCTCTATTAACAAGCTTATGAAAAAAAAAGCTTTAATTACAGGTATAACAGGACAAGATGGATCTTATCTCGCAGAATTTTTGCTGCGAAAAAATTATGTAGTTCATGGAGTTAAAAGAAAGTCATCATCTTTTAATACTGATAGAATTGACCATATTTTTGAAAATTCAAAATTTAAATCTAAATTTTTTTTACACTACGGAGATTTAACTGACTCTGATAGTATATTTAAGATTATAAATAAGGTTAGACCTCATGAAATTTACAACCTTGGTGCACAAAGCCATGTTGGAGTATCTTTTGAAACCCCTCTTTATACCGCGGAAGTATCTGGTCTTGGAGCACTTAGAATATTGGAAATTATTAGATTTTTAAATTTAAAAACAAAATTTTATCAAGCAACTACCTCTGAACTTTTTGGGGAAAAAGGAGGCAGAACAAAATTTGACGAAAAATCTGAGCTAAATCCAAAATCTCCCTATGGTGTTTCAAAATTGTTCGCTCATCATATTACTAAAGTTTATAGAGAGTCATATGGAATTTTTGCATCGAGCGGCATGCTATTTAATCATGAAAGTCCTAGAAGAGGAGAAACTTTTGTTACAAGAAAAATAACAATGTTTTTAGCAAAATATTTTTTGACGGGCAAAGGTATTTTGAAACTCGGAAATATATATGCGAAACGTGATTGGGGACATGCAAAGGATTATGTAGCAATGCAGTGGAAGATTTTGCAACAAAAAAAACCGGATGATTATGTAATTTCAACTGATAATGCCTATAGTGTTAAAGAATTTATAAATTATGCATGTAAATTATTAAAAATTAAATTAGTTTGGAAGGGCAAAGGAATAAATGAAAAAGCGTATGAAGTTAAAAATAATAAAAAAAAACTTTTTATAAAAATTGATAAAAGATATTTTAGACCTTTAGATATAAACTATTTACGAGGCGATTCTTCTAAAGCTAAAAGGTTACTTAAATACAAACCTAAATATGATTTTAAGGCATTAGTATATGAAATGTTGATGAGTGATATAAATTCACAAAAACAACAAATTAAATAAATATTATGAGTTCATTTTGAGTAATTATTACTTATTTATTTTGCTGATACCTGTATTTTATTTTTTAAATCATTATTTATTAAAAAAAAAATTTTTATTAGATAAAATAGAAAGTTCCAAGCACAAAAAATTTTTGACGTCTGAAAGTGTTCCTCTTTCTGGGGGGATATTAATAATTATTGGTATTCTTTTTTTTATAGAAGATCTAAATTATATAGATAAAATTTTATTCTTAGGCATGTTTTTGTTGGGCTTGTTATCTGATATGCAAAAACTTAAATCACCATTTGTTCGACTATTTTTACAGTCTTTAATAATCTGTATTTTATTATTTTTTAATAAAAACTTTCTAATTCAAACAAGGTTATCGTATTTTGACTATTTAATTGAGAATTTTCAAGTAATTAAAATATTATTTACATTATTTTGTTTGTTAATCTTAATAAATGGGACAAATTTTATTGATGGTGTAAATGGATTATCATCTGGTTACTTTATAGTGATAATAATTAATATTATTTTTATATCAAAAGATTTTAAATCTATTGACTATTATAATCTTGCTATTTTAATGAATTTTTTGATAGTTTTTTATTTTTTCAATTTATTTTCAAAATCATTTTTAGGTGATAATGGATCATATTTAATAAGTACCTATATTGGTTTTTATTTAATTATATTTTTTGATGAGTATAGAAATATAATTTCTCCTTATTATATTTGCCTTTTATTATGGTATCCAGCCTTTGAAAATTTCTTTTCAATTTTAAGAAGAAAATTCATAAAGCGAGGTTTTTCAACCTATGCCGATAACGAACACTTACATCATTTTTTATTCAAATACCTAAACCAAAAAATAGGAGCAACTAAATTTAGCAATTCTCTTACAGGTATATTAATTAATTTGGTAAATTTAATATTTATTTTCTATGGAAGTAATTATTTAAATAATACAGAAATTTTAGTTTCGATAATTCTTTTTTTAATTTGCACCTATTTATTTTTGTATTTTTTTTTAAAAAAAAAATTAAAAAAAAAGCTGTAATTTAAAAATTTTATGAAAAAAAATTTAGTTTCAATAATTATTCCATACTTTAAAAAAAAAGAGTTTTTTTTTGAAACATTTTATTCAGCATACAATCAAAGCTATAAAAAAAAAGAAATTATAATTATCTATGATGATGAGGATTTGTCTGACTTAAATTTTATTAAAAATACTATTAATAAAAAGAAAAATGTTCATTTATATATCAATAAGAAAACCCATGGAGCAGGAGCAGCAAGGAATTTAGGTATAAAAAAAAGCGAGGGTGAATTTTTAGCATTTATTGATAGTGATGATGTATGGAAAAAAAATAAGTTAAAAAAACAAATAAAATTTATGAATAAAAAAAAAATAGAAGCATCTTTTACTACTTATAGCATTATTGATGAAATTGGAAATGTAACTGGTTTAAGATATGCTAAAAAAAAAATAGATTTTAATGATCTAATTTTTTCTTGCGATATTGGTTTATCTACAGTTATTTTAAGAAAAAATAAAAAGATTAAAAAGATTATCAAGTTCCCTGATTTAAAAACAAAGGAAGACTATGTTTTATGGATAAAATTATCTAAAAACAAAATTGTTTTTTATGGTTTAAAAGAAAATTTAACAAATTGGAGAAAACTCGACAACTCTCTTTCATCTAATCCATTACAAAAATTAAAAGATGGTTTTAGGGTTTATAATACTTATCTTAAGTTTAATTTTTCAAAGTCTATTTTGCATTTATTTTTGCTATCTTTAAATTACTTAAAAAAAACATTTTAAAATAAAAAATTTAATTAATAAATTTTAATTTTATTTTGAAATTGTTTATTATGCTCATTTTTTACAGAAATAAAAATTCTTGAAAATCAAATATATATATATAGATATATAAAGAAACATTTTACTATTGAAAAATTTAACTTTAATAATACCAGCAAAAGACGAGTCCGAGTCTCTTCCAATATTTTTAGAAGAATTAAAAAAATATGATTGCAATATTCTGATTGTTGCATCCAAAAACGATCAAGATAACTATAAAACAATAGAAATGTCAGAAAAAGTTAAAATTATATTCCAAAAAGAAAATGGTTATGGAAATGCTCTTATAGATGGAATAAACAACTCAAATACAGAGTTCTCTTGTATTATAAATGCAGATGGTTCTATGGATCCAAGCTATCTTAATGAAATGTTGGAAAGTTGTAAGAATAATGATTTCGTATTTGCTTCCAGGTATTTAAAAAGTGCGGGAAGTGACGACGATACAATAGTTACTTTAGTTGGAAATAAAATTTTTACTTTTTTAGGAAATTTTCTTTTTAATTTAAAAATTTCAGATATTTTGTATACGTACATTTTAGGTAAAACTTCATCATTTAAAAAAATGAACTTAAAAAGTAAAGATTTTAGATTATGTGTTGAAATTCCTATTAAAGCAAAAAAAATGAATTTTAAATATTTATGCCTGCCAAGTTACGAAAGATCCAGGATTGCAGGATATAAAAAAGTAAACGCCCTAAAAGATGGTTTTTTTATACTAATTGGCATTCTAAGCTTTATTGGAAAAAATTATAAATAAATATGATTAAAAAAAAATCTAAAATTTTTGTTGCAGGCCATAATGGTCTTGTAGGAAGTGCAATTTTAAGAAAATTAAAAAAAAAAGGATATAAAAATATTATTACAGCTGATAGAGGAAAATTAGATTTAACAAATCAATCTAAAGTTCTAGCTTTTATAAAAAAAAAAAAACCAAATTTTATTTTTATCGCTGCTGCAAAAGTTGGCGGAATTTACTCAAATCAAAGATATAAAGCAGAATTTATTTATAGTAATTTGTCTATACAATTAAATATTATTAATTCCGCACATGTATGTGGAATTAAAGATTTAATTTTTTTAGGTTCAAGCTGCGTATACCCTAGAGATTGTAAACAACCCATGAAAGAAGACTATTTGTTAAACGGTAAACTAGAGAAAACAAATGATGCATATGCGATTGCTAAAATTGCAGGAATAAAAATGTGTGAAAGTTATAATCAACAGTATAAGACTAATTATAAATGCCTCATGCCTACTAATACTTATGGACCTAATGATAATTATGATGATCTAGACTCACATTTCTTTCCTGCATTGATTAAAAAAATTCATAAATTAAAAGTTAAGAAGAAAAAAAATTTAGTTCTTTGGGGGAATGGATCAGCTAAGAGAGAAGTGATATATGTTGATGACATTGCTGATGCTTGTATTCATTTTATGAATAAGAAGGTAAAAGAAAATTTGATAAATATCGGCACAGGCAAAGATTATTCTGTAAAAGAATACGCTAAAATTATGATAAAAATAATTAACCCAACTACAGATGTAAAAATTATTTTTGATAAAACAAAACCTAATGGCACCCCGAGGAAAGTGATGAATATTAATCTTGCTAAAAAATATGGCTGGAAACCTAAGACTAATCTCAATAGTTCAATTTTAAAAACTTATAAAAGTTTTTTAAAAGAACATAAATGATAATTAATAAATTTAAAAATTATAGAATTGATTATATAATTATTTTTATAGCAGTATTACTCAGTATTTTTTGGGGCTTATATAATCTTAAAACATTCGACAAACTTAAAATTAATTATGAGGGTAAATTTTATAATCAATTATTATATGCTGATTTATATGCAACATGGTCAACTGCAGATGAAGTTAAAAAAAATTTGGAAAAAAAACAATTTACCGAATCTATTCCAGAATATAAAAGATTCTTATTGCCCTCTATAATTGTTGGATTTTATTATTATATAATAGATAAAGAAATTTTTGAACATAAAGACCATAAATCTCAAAATGTAATCAAAGAGAAAAATTATAAATTTGGATTATTAATATTTCAAATTTTATTTTATTATAGTTCATTATTTTTTTTCTCAAGAGAATTAAAAAAAAAAATTAGCTACAATTTATATTTATTAATACTTTTTTTTTTAGCTTTAGAACCAAGTCTATTGCAATGGCATTCGTCATTTTGGAGTGAAAGTATATTTTTATCTTTAATGTTAATTCTTTTTTCACTGTTGTTAAAAAAATCTACTAGAAATTTTATAAATATATTAATTGGGATAATTATAGGTCTGATGTTTGCGCAGAGAGCAGTTAGTTTTTTATATATTCTGCCAGTTTTTTTATATGTAATGTTAGTATACGAAAAAAAAATAAAAGTTTTTTCTTTAATTCTAGTAGGCTATTTATTTATAATTTTATCAATCGGTTATAATAACTATAAAAAAACAGATAGTTTTTTTTTCCTTTCGTATATTCACCAGTATTATTCTTATTATCATTATTTTGCTCCTAGTCTTCTTGCGGACAAAAAAAAAATTTCAAAATCACAAGCAAAAAAAATTCTTTTAGAGGAAGAAAAAATTTGGATAAAAGAAAATAAAATTGATATAAATGTTATTAATGATTTAAATAAAAATATTAAGTATAGAAATAAAATATTTCTAAGAGAAGTTTTAAACAATCCAAGTTACTTTATAGGAAAAGTTATAAAAAGAATTATTGTAATGTGTATAATACATCCTAAATGGGTTCATAATCATTTTAGTCATGACAGAACTAATCCAGAGATTAAAAAGGACCCTAAAAAATATTACCAAAAAGGTTTACTAAAAAATGTACCTTATTCTGTCTTTATTTATGTTTTCGTAATTGTTGGAGTATTTAAATTTTTTAATAAAATATTTATAAAAAAAAAGTATACCGAATTTGATAAATTTTTATTATTTAACATTTTTTCAATATTATATTTTGTTTTAATTTCTGGCATGTGGGGAAACCCAAAATATTTTTCTCCTTGTATGATAAGTTTAAGTCTATTTTTTTCGATGGGTTTTTCAGAGTTAAAAAAAAAATATTTTAATAAGATTAATTGATATACTGTTAATTTCTAACAATTAAATTTAACTTTTGTGATATTTCTTTACTCTTTACATTACCGTTTTTTAAAGTATAAACCTTTTGCCTGGTGATTATTGCGAAAGTGTAATACCCGATCCCATTCCGAACTCGGAAGTCAAGCCTTTCAGCGCCGATGGTACTTTGTCTTAAGGCACGGAAGAGTAGGTCGTTGCCAGGCTATTAAATTATGAAAATAAAGAGTTCATTAAAATCTTTGAAAACAAGAGACCTTAACTCGAAAATGGTTAGGAGAAGAGGTAGAGTTTATATAATTAATAAAAAAAATCCAAAATTTAAAGCAAGGCAAAAATAATTTTTGTGGGGAACTGTCGCATCTATATATTTAAGCTTTGATTAAAGTTTTGTTGATATAATATTTACTTATGATTATCGGTTCAACTTTTGAAAATAAAAAAATAGAAAAAAGAGTAGCAGTAACACCAGAAATTGTAAAAAAATATTTAAATTTAGGATTTGAAATTCACCTAGTAAAAAATTATGCAACGCATTTAGGATTTGATGATTCATTATTTAATGAATTAGGTGCAAAAATTATTAACGATGAGAATGAGTTGATTAAAAACTCAGATATAATTCTCCAGCACGGTTTATTAGATGATAACAAAATTTCATATTTGAAAGAAAATCAAACGCTAATTGGTTCTTTTAATTATCATCAAAATAAAGATCAAATAAAAAAACTTAATTCAATTAAATTAAATATTTTTTCTTTGGAACTTCTACCAAGAATTACTAGAGCCCAATCGATGGATATACTTTCTTCGCAAGCAAATTTAGCAGGTTATAAAGCTGTAATAGAATCTTTTGCAAATTTTGAAAAAGCAATACCAATGATGATGACAGCAGCAGGCACAATACCAGCAGCAAAAATTTTAGTTGTTGGTGCTGGTGTAGCTGGTTTGCAAGCTATTGCGACTGCAAAAAGGATGGGAGCTATTGTGTATGCAACTGACGTTAGATTGGCATCAAAGGAACAAGTAGAAAGTTTAGGAGGAAAATTCCTAACTGTCGAGGGCGCAGAAAATCTTGAGACCGAAGGTGGTTATGCAAAGGAAGCTTCAGATGAATTTAAAAAAAAGCAAGAAGATCTTTTAGCAGAAACTTTAAAAAAAATTGATATTGTTATTTGTACAGCTTTAATTCCAGGAAAAAAAGCTCCGGTCATAATTAAAGCTAACATGATAGATAATATGCAGTCAGGCTCAATAATATATGATTTAGCAGCCTCTCAAGGAGGAAATACAGAATTTACAGAAGCTGATGAAATTGTAGATAAAAAAGGGGTTAAAATAATGGGAGAAAGAAATATTTTAAATAAATTACCCGTTTCTTCCTCAAGCCTGTATGCAAAAAATTTATTTAACTTTGTTGCAAATCTTTATAATAAAAATGAGAAAAAAATAAATATTAATATGGATGATGAAATAATAAAAAACACACTGGTAAAATAGACTATGGAAATTGACCCTTTTATATTCAGATTAAGTATTTTTATATTATCTATATTTGTTGGATATTACGTTGTTTGGAGCGTGACTCCTTCTCTACATACTCCGCTAATGTCAGTAACTAACGCAATTTCATCTGTAATTATTGTTGGAGCTATAATTGCTTCTTTAGCTGGAAATAATGAAACTATTTTTAATACAGCTAATATTTTTGGTTTTTTAGCTATTATTTTGGCTGCAGTAAATATATTTGGAGGCTTTCTAGTAACTCAAAGAATGCTAGCAATGTATAAAAAAAAAAAAAGAAAGATAAATAAATAAAAATGTCCGCAAACTTATTAGCAGTATTTTATTTAATTTCTGGGGTTTTATTTATTTTAGCCTTAAGAGGACTTTCATCACCAGAAACATCTAGAACTGGAAATTTGTTTGGCATAATAGGTATGGCGATTGCTATTAGTGTTACTTTCCTTTCTATTGGAAATTTTTCTACAGGCTTTTTCTATCTTTTAATCTTCTTATTAATTGGTGGATCAATAGGGGCATTTATTGCTTTTAAAATACCTATGACGGCTATGCCAGAGCTTGTAGCTGGCTTTCATAGTTTGGTTGGATTAGCAGCAGTTTTTGTTGCGATTTCAGCTTTTTTAAATCCTGAAGTTTTTAATTTAGGCTCTCCGAAAAATATTAAAATTGCAAGTTTAATAGAAATGTCTTTGGGCGCTTCTATTGGAGCCATAACATTTACTGGATCTATAATAGCTTTTTTGAAGCTTAGAGGAATAATGTCAGGAAACCCTATAACATTTATAGCTCAACATTTTGTTAATTTAGCACTTGGTTTGACAACAATAATATTAATTTTTTTTCTTTGTAAAACACAGACAGCTAATTTTTTTTGGTTAATTATCATTATATCCTTTTTATTAGGAATTTTATTAATAATACCAATTGGTGGAGCAGATATGCCCGTTGTTATTTCAATGTTAAATTCGTATTCAGGTTGGGCTGCAGCTGGCATCGGTTTTACGTTAGAAAATACTGCTCTGATAATTACAGGAGCATTGGTTGGATCTTCTGGAGCAATATTATCTTATATAATGTGCAAGGGGATGAATCGTTCATTTTTCAGCGTAATTTTAGGAGGCTTTGGAGGTACTGATCAAAATTCATCTTCAAAAAGTAAAGAACAAAAACCTGTTAAAAACGGAAATGCTGATGATGCCGCGTTTTTAATGAAAAACGCTTCTTCAGTGATTATTGTGCCTGGATATGGTATGGCAGTTGCACAAGCACAACATGCATTAAGAGAAATGGTTGATGCGCTAAAAAAAAATGGAGTGAAAGTTTCTTATGCAATTCATCCGGTTGCCGGAAGAATGCCAGGTCACATGAATGTTTTACTTGCAGAGGCAAATGTTCCTTATGACGAAGTATTTGAGCTCGAGGAAATTAATAGTGATTTTGCCAATTGCGATGTCGCATATGTTATTGGAGCAAACGATGTAACAAATCCTGTAGCAAAAACAGATCCACAAAGTCCTATTTATGGAATGCCAATATTAGATGTTGAGAAATCTAAGTCAGTTTTATTTGTTAAAAGAAGTCTCTCACCCGGGTATGCAGGAATAGATAATGATTTATTTTATAGAGATAATACTTTAATGTTGTTTTCAGACGCAAAAAAAATGACTGAAGACATTACAAAGAATTTAGATTAGTAATAACCTTTAAAATTCGATAATTTTTTAATGAGCAAAAGTTTCAACTTTTTTTATCCTTCTATAGAGGGAGGGGGTTTAGAAAAAAATTTGTTTTCTTTGGTTAATTCTTTAGCAAAAAATAAGTATAAAATTAACTTTTTCACTTATGAAGACAATACATACAGAAAAGAGTTTAGAGATAAATTTTATTTTCATAGAAATATTAATGTAGTTACTGCTAAACTTATACCTGGCATAACACATAGATTTATAAAGTATTTTTTTTGTTTTATAAGACTATTAATTTCATCATTTAATCAGAAGGGTATAATAATTTCTTTCCAAGGAAATATTTTATCCATAATAGCAGCAAAAATCTTAGGTAGAAAAATAATAATTCGATGCAATCAAGCGCCTTCAAAATATATTAATAATAGTTTTAAAATGATTTTTTATAAATTTTTTTATTCTTTGAGCGATTTAATACTAGTAACATCAAAAGACTTTAAAAAAGAAATGAAAAAGTACTTTGGATTAGATTGTGAAATTCACAAACAAAGCTTGGATATTAATAATATTAAAATAAAATCAAAAATGAAAATTAATTTTAATTTTTTTAAAAAATTCAAAGGACTTAAAATTATAAATGTCGGTAGATTAAGTTTTGAAAAAGATCAAATAACATTATTAAAAGCATTTACCAAGTTATTAAGATATAAAAAAGCAAGGTTATTAATTCTTGGAAGAGGAAATGAAAAAAAAAAATTAGTCAATTTTATTCAAAAAGAAAACATAAACAATTTTGTTAAAATAATACCTTACACTTCTAATCCTTTTAAATATATTTTCTTAAGCGATGTTAAGGTCTTAACCTCAAAGTATGAGGGTAACCCTAATATATTGCTCGAGACAGCTTGCTTGAAAAAATTAATAATCTCCTCAGATTGTAAAGTAGGACCTAAGGAAATTCTTCAAAATGGAAAAGGTGGAATTCTTTTTAAAGTTGAAAAATTTAATGAATTATATCTAATGTTAAGAAGACTCAATCTTAAATCGAAAGAAATAAAAAAAAAAATTGAAAATTCTTATTGGTATGTAAAAAAAAACTATCAAAAAGATAATTCACAAAATTTTATTAACTTGATAGAGAAAATATAAAAAATATTTAAAATATATATTTGGTTGCGGGGGACGGATTTGAACCGCCGACCTTCAGGTTATGAGCCTGACGAGCTACCAGACTGCTCCACCCCGCGATATTTAAATTCTATTTTTTAGTTTATTAAGTTTTTTAACTCTTTTGATATTTTCTTGTTGAATTCTCTTTTTTTTTTCAGATGGCTTTTCATAAGTATTTTTCAATTTTATTATTTTAAAAAAACCATCTCTTTGAAGTTTTCTTTTTAAAACTCTTAGAGCTTGTTCAACATTATTATCTTTAACTTCTATTTTAATAAATACCTCCAAAAAAGTGACTAGTTAACACTTTATATTTTTTATGTCTATAAAATTTCATCATATCTATTATTCTAATGGGATTGTTTAGCCTTTTCTTTTTCCTTTTTTTCTCTTTTTATTCTTCTTTCTGCTTTTTCTATTGCCTCTGTTAATTCTTTTTGTGAAAATAAATTCATTGCTACAGGGTCTTTAGGATTTAAGTTGTTATAATTCCAATAACTTTTATTTCTGATTGCAACAACTGAGTTTTTGGTTATTCCAACTAACTTGGCAATTTGAGAGTCTTTCAAGATTGAATGATTTTTCAATAACCAAAGTGCTGAGTCTGGTTTATCCTGTCTTTTTGACAAAGGAACATACTTTTTAATTTTTTTTGTTTCAGAGGAAATCTGAACATCAGTTGTTTGTATTTTTAAAGGTCTATTCTCATCTTTTGAAGAGAGTTCAATTTCCTCTCTTGAAAGTTGTCCAGATATAATTGGATTGTATGCAATTATACCTTTAGCAACCTCTCCGTCTGCAATTCCTTGAATTTCAACTTCATGCATTTTACAGAATTCTGCAATTTGTTTAAATGTTAAAGTGGTATTTTCTACTAACCAAACAGCAGTTGCCATTGGCATTAAAGGAGCGTTTGACATTTAGTTTTTCTTTTCTACTCTAAAATTCTGAAATTTTTTATTGAATTTACTTACTCGACCTTTATCTAAAAGTTTTTGTTTTCCACCAGTCCATGCAGAATGGGATTTAGGATCAATTTCTAGTTTTAAAACTTCACCCTCAGATCCCCATGTTGATTTAGTTTCAAATTGGCTACCATCTGTCATTTCAACTTTTATTTTATGATACTTTGGATGAATGTCTTTTTTCATATCGGAATTTATAGCAAAAGAATATAGGAAAACAATTAAAAGTTGTTCAATTTTTTGAGCATTTTTTCATTTATAGTGTTACTAGATGCTATAATCTTCAAATTTTCTACTTGAGATAAATTTAAGTCGTTAACATTCCCTCCTGCCTCTTTAACAATAACAATGCCAGCTGCTATATCCCAAATATTTAGGTTTTTTTGAAAATATCCATCTAACCTTCCTGCTCCTACGTAAGCTAGATCTAAAGCAGCACTTCCAAGATTTCTAGTAGCAAGGTCTATTAAATCATTCCTTTTACCATTTGTAGAAAAAAGACACTCATCTAATTTATTTTTTTTTGAAACTCTTATTCTATGGTTATTTATATATGCTCCATTATTTTTTTCACCAAAAAATAACTCATTTTTAATAGGGTCGAATATTACACCAGATATGATTTCATTATTTGACTTCAAACCAATTGAGATTGCAAAATGAGGAATGCCATGAAGAAAATTATTAGTTCCATCAATTGGATCTATGATCCAAATATTATCTTTATCTTTATTTTCAATTTTTCCATTTTCTTCACTTAAAAAAGAAAAGTTTTTTCTAGATTTTCCAAGTTCTTGAATAAGAATTTTTTCAACTTTCTTATCAGAATTGGTAACAAAATCTCTTGGACCTTTTTTTGTTACTTGCAAATTTTCTAGTTCACCAAAGTCTCTTATCAAAATTTTTGAGGCTTTTTCAACTGCTTTAATCATAATATTTAAAATTGGGGAAATATTATTCATTTAATTTAAATTTTTTTGACATATTCAATTGTTCTTGAGTCAACTATTACTTCATCTCCGCTTTCGATAAATGGAGGCACTTGAATGTTTACTCCATTTGTAAGTGTTGCTGGTTTATATGAAGAGGACACAGTTTGTCCTTTTAAAGCTACATCAGTTTTTTCAATCTTACATTTAATTTGTTTTGGGAGATCAATCGTTAAAGGCTTTTCATTGTAAAAACTTATATTTACCTCTAAATTCTCACTTAACATTTTACCTTTTTCTCCAATATTTTCTTTTTTAATATTTATTTGTTCAAATGACTTAGGGTTCATAAAATAATAATCTGTTTCGTCATCATATAAAAAGTTGAATTTTATTTCATCTAATGAAGCTTTTTCAATCGTATCACTTGATCTAAATCTTTCATTAAGTTTAGTATTTTTATTTACACTTTTCATTTCAACTTGAGCAAAGGCTCCACCCTTACCTGGTTTAACATGTTGAGTTTTTAAAACTAACCATAGATCATCCTTATGTTCCACTAACATTCCTACTCTAATTTCGTTTCCAGATATCTTCATTTTAATTTTTTTAAAGCCTCTGTTGGTTTGTATTTTTTATTATTCCAAATGTAGCCTGAAATAGCTAAAAAGTTTGCTTTATTCAACAAAAGTTTTTTGTAATTAATATTATTTATACCACCTATGGCAACTATTGGTAAATTTGTAATTTTATTAACAAATTTTAAAGTTTTTACATTTGCCCTAAACTTTACCTTTTTAGTTTTTGAAGCATTAAAAGCTCCAATTGCAATATAACTAGCGTTATTTTTTATAGCATTTTTAACGAGAGAAATGGAATTATGGCATGTAATGCCAATTATTTTATTTCCTAATACCTTTCTGGCATATGAAATTTCTACATCATTTTGTCCCAAATGACATCCATCAGAGTTTAGTTTTTTTGCAAGAATAGGATCATCATTAACAATAAATTTTACTTTATATTTCTTACAAATTTTATTTATTTTTTTTCCTATTATAAATTTCTCTTTAAATGTATTTTTTTTCAATCTAAGTTGAAAAAAACCAATTTTTTTAGTTATAAATAGTTCTTCTAAATTTTTATAAAAGTATGTACTCTTGATTTTATTTGGAGAGATTAAATATACAAATTTTTTTTTAATTATTTTGTTGTTCAATATCTTTTGACCATTTTCCTTGCGCCGCTAAAGAACACATTTTGGCTCTATGATTAAAAGTTGCTTGTGTTCCTTTAGTATCTTGAATATTTTTTGACCAAAATTTCAAGGCACTTTGTTGTAAGGCTCTACCATAAGAGTATGTCATAACAAAGTTTGTATTGTTATTTTTATTTATAGAATTTAAGTTTTCCGTAGCTTCTTTTTCTGTCTGACCACCTGATAAAAAAGCTATTCCGGGAACATCGCTGGGCACAGATTCTTTAAGGCATTTAACTGTTAATTTTGCTATTTCTTGGCTTGAAATTTCTTGTTCAGAGTTACTACCTGGCAAAATCATATTTGGTTTTAATATTATTCCTTTCAAATCGACTTTACTAAGAATTAATTCTTCAAAACATCTTTTTAGCACCTCAGAGGTTTTTTTGTAGCAATCATCTGCAGTATGATTACCATCCATTAGTACCTCAGGCTCAACTATAGGCACCATTCCACTTTCTTGAGCTAGTGCTGCATATCTTGCTAATGCATGAGCGTTTGAAATAATTGACAGCTTACTTGGATAATCTTTAGAAATTATATAAACCGCTCTCCATTTTGTAAATCTTGCTCCAAGTTTATAATATTCTTTAAGTCTTTCTCTTAATCCGTCTAATCCTTCAGTAATTTTTTCTTCAGGTGAACCAGCTAAAACTTTTGCACCCGTATCAACTTTTATGCCAGGAACTGCATTCGAGTCTGATATTAGTTGAGGAATTTTTTTTCCTGTAGAACTAGATTGTTTAATAGTTTCATCATAAAGAATAACCCCACCAATAAAGTTTTTCATACTTTCTGAGCTAAAAAGGGTTTCTCTAAAAATTAATCTGTTTTGTGTACTTGACTCAACATTTACATTTTCGAGTCTTTTTGTCATAGTGCCAGTACTTTCGTCTGCAGCTAAGATTCCTTTTCCGTTTCCGATTACTTTTAATACAATATTATTTAGTTCAGACATCTTTATTTAATGCTTTTATACCAGGTAAAGTTTTTCCTTCAAGATATTCCAAAAATGCTCCACCAGCAGTTGAAATAAAAGTAAATGATTTTGATTTTTTAAATTTATTAATTGCTGCAACTGTTTCTCCACCTCCAGCGACAGAAAATATTTTTTCATTTATAGATCTTCTTGAAATAGCATCTAAAATCTTTTTTGTTCCGTTTTGAAAATTAGTATTTTCAAAATATCCAGCAGGGCCATTCCATAAAACTGTTTTAGAACTATTAATAATTTTTTCTATTGAAGATATTGTTTTTGGCCCTATATCTAATATCATTTCATTATCTGATACTGCATCAGTATCTTTTTCTATCCCACTGCCATTTAAGCTTTTTGATACCACTACATCATTTGGTAAGATGATTTTACAATTATATTTTTTTGAATTTTCAAAAATTTCTTTAACTAAAGAACCGCTATTAATTTCACAAATTGAATTACCAACGTTTTTTCCTATATGTTTTAAAATTGTATTTGCCATACCTCCTACGATTACAATATTATCGAATTTTTTAATTAAATTATTAATAATTTTAAACTTTGTAGAAATTTTAGAACCTCCAATTATTAGAGAGACAGGTTTTTCAATTTTACTAGTTATTCTTTCAAGGGCACTAATTTCTTGGGCAATTTGTAAACCAAAATACGAAGGAATATACTTTGTAATTGCGTCAATAGATGCATGCGATCTATGTGAGCAAGAAAATGCATCATTTACATACACATCTCCTAAATCAGATATTTTTTTCGCAAAATTAATATCATTAGACTCTTCTTCTTTATTGAAACGGATATTTTCTAACATTACTATTGAACCATTTGAAATTTGATTAAGTTCAGAATTAATTCTTTCGTTTATAGCGCTATTATTAAACATGACGTTTTTTTTTAATAAAATAGAAAGTTTTTCTGATATCGGTTTTAATGACATTTCTTTAACCACTCTTCCCTTTGGCCTACCTATGTGGGATAAAATTATAATTTTAGCTTGTTTTTCTGATAAAAGTTCTATTGTTGGAATTATTTTTTCAATTCTTGATGTTTCAGTTATTGCTCCATTTTTCATTGGTACATTTAAGTCCACTCTTAATAATACTTTTTTTCCTTTTAAATCGATATCTTTACTTAAGGTATTTTTCATAAAAATTAAATTTTATGAATATATTTTACTAAATCACACATTCTATTTGAAAAGCCCCATTCATTATCATACCAAGCTGAGATTTTTCCCATATTTTTTCCAATAGTATTTGTTAAGTTTGCATCGACTACAGCTGAATAAGGGTTGTGATTGAAATCAACTGATACTAATTTTTCTTTAGTAGTGTCTAATACGCCCTTTAATGATTTTTTTGAAGCATCTAAAAAACATTTATTTATTTTTTGAACAGATAAGTCTTTTTTTGTACAAAAAACTAACTCAATTAATGAAACATTTGGAGTTGGCACTCTCATCGCTATACCTTCTAATTTGCCTTTTAACGAAGGTATGATTTCTCCAATAGCTTTTGATGCGCCTGTTGATGTTGGTACGATTGATTGCAATGCAGATCTTGCCCTTCTTGGATCTTTATGAGAGTTATCTAACAATCTTTGATCAGTAGTAAATGCATGAATGGTTGTCATAAAGCCTTTTTCGATTTGATAATTATTATTAAGAATATAAACTATAGGTGCTAAACAATTTGTAGTACAAGAAGCGGCAGAAATAATCTTATCATTTTTATTTATAGAATTTTGATTAACGCCATAAACTATAGTTTTGTCAGCATTTTTACATGGAGCTGAAACAATTACTTTCTTAGCACCGTTTTTCAGGTGTGGCAAAAGCTTTTCTTTAGAATTAAATTTTCCTGTACATTCAAAAACATAATCAACATCGTACTTTTTCCAATTTATATTTTCGATGTTTGTTTCTTGAGAAAATGTAATTTTGTGTTTTCCAATTATAATTTTATTTTTATCAAATTTAATTTTGGAATTAAATTTTCCATGTATCGAGTCATGCTTTAGTAAGTTTGAGCTTATTTCAGAATTACTTCTATTATTAATATGTTTAATAACAAAATTATTTAATTTACCTTCAATAATTGATCTGATTACCATTCTACCGATTCTGCCAAGTCCATTAATACCTATTTTTATTTTCATATTCTTTCTTTTATTTTTTTAACAATATTGCTTGAGTTAAGCTTAAAGTGATTATAAATATCTTTATATGGTGCACTTTTTCCAAAATTATTAATACCAAAATTCATTCCATTTGAACCTGTATATTTCTTCCAAAAGCCAGTTTCAGATGCCTCAATAGAGACTAAAAGCTCTGTGTTTGAAAAAATTTCTTTTTTGTAAATCTCACTTTGTTTATCAAACAGTTCTTGACATGGCATTGATATGACTTTTGAATAAATATTTTCTGTGGCTAATTTATGGCTTACATCGCAAGCTAAATCTACCTCTGATCCACTTGATAGCAATATTACTTTAATGTTGTCCCCAGTTCTCATTATCTCATATGCTCCTCTAGAGCACCTATTGAATTTACTGTATTCCTTCCTAATAGGTTCAATTTTTTGTCTAGACAATGCAATCACACTTGGTGTTTTATTACTTTCAAGCGCTAATTGCCAACACTCAAAAGTTTCAATTGTGTCAGCAGGTCTAAACACATTTAAATTAGGTATCGACCTTAAACTAGTTAATTGTTCAATAGGTTGATGAGTTGGACCATCTTCTCCAAGTCCAATTGAATCATGTGTTAAAATATAAATAACTCTTTGGTTCATCATTGCGGCCAGTCTAATTGCTGGCTTACAATAATCGCTAAAAATTAAAAATGTTCCACCATAAGGCACTAAATTACTATGTAAGGACAACCCATTCATTATTCCACACATCGCATGTTCCCGTACTCCGTAATGAATATAATTTCCTTTAAAATTTCCAGGTTTAATTATTTCATGCATTTTAGTTTTTGTATTATTCGAACCAGCCAGGTCAGCTGATCCTCCTATTAGATTTGGAAGAGATGTAATCAATTCCAAAAACATCTCAGAGGATTTTCTTGTTGCAATCGATTTAGAATTCCTTAAATATTCTTTTTTTACTTTTTCAATAATTTTTTTAAGTTTGGATTTATTAAAATTAAATTTTTCTATTTGTTTTTTATTTTTTTTATCGTATTTTTTTGCATAGTTAGAAGCTTTTTCTCCAATTTTTCTCCATTCGTTTAATACTTTTTTTGGTATTTCAAATGGTTTATATTTCCATTTAAATTTTTTTCTTACTAGATTAATTTCTTCTTCACCCAAAGGGCTCCCATGCGCAGATGCTTTGCCCCCCTTATTTGGAGATCCATAACCAATTGTTGTCTTACAAGAAATTGCAAAAGGTTTTTTTGCTTTTTGTGCTTTTTTTAATGCTTTGAAAATTTCTTTTTCGTTATGTCCATTAATTTCCAAATATTGCCAACCATAACTTTCAAACCTCTTTTTGGTATTATCTGATACCGCAAGTTTTGTAGGCCCATCAATGGAGATAGAATTATTATCAAATAGCAAAATAAGATTTTTTAATTTCAAATGTCCAGCCAAACTTAGCGCCTCATGGCTTATACCTTCCATTAGACATCCATCTCCAGCCAAGACATAAGTTTTGTGATTTATTGTTTTTCTGCCATATCTTGTTTTTAAAATTTCCTCTGCTAAAGCAAAACCAACTGCATTAGCGATTCCTTGACCTAGCGGTCCAGTTGTTGTTTCTATGCCTGTATTGGCTTGATACTCGGGATGTCCAGCGCATATGGAATTTAATTGTCTGAAATTTTTAATATCTTTTAAATTAACACTTTTATACCCAGTCAAATATAGAATCGAGTAAAGCAACATAGATCCATGTCCAGCTGACAATATAAATCTGTCTCTATTCAACCAACTAGGATTTTTTGGATCAAATCTTAAAAAATCTTTAAATAATATCGTGACTACGTCCGCCATCCCCATGGGCATTCCAGGATGACCAGAATTAGCTTTTTGTACAGCATCCATAGATAAAAATCTAATACTGTTGGCCAATTCTCTATATTGTGCGCTCAAAAATTATCCTATCTAGACTAAGAAGATTCTATTTAATACTATGTATATATATGAAAACTACTAACGAGAAAGAAAAAAAACTTGTTTTAGCACTTGGCAAACTAAAAAAATTAAAATTTGAAAACCCTAACCATAAAAATAGTCTAGAAAAATTAAATAATCAAAAAAATCAATTAGAAATTGAAAAAAAAGAAGTAGAGAACAAATTTAAATTATTAAATCAACAATATTTAAGCCTTCAACAGAAATTAGAAAATCTAAACCTTAAACAAAAGAGCGAACAAAGAAAAGAAATGGAGTTTTCAGAAAAAATTGATGAATTAAATCAAGAAACAGATAGTCTATTAGAGGAAATAGATAAATGGCAAATGTAAATATAAAATTTAATGGAAAAGAGTTCTTATTATCATGCGAAGACGGTCAAGAAGCTCATTTAGAAGAACTTGCAGAACAATTAAGTCAAAAGTTTGAAAATTTAAAAAATGATTTAGGAAATATTGGTGAAAATAAACTTTTATTGATAACTTCAATTAAGATCATTGATGAGTATTTTGAAACAAAAAAGAAAATTGAAATTAAAAAAAAAGAATTAATCAATCTATCTAATAAATTTAAAGAATTAAAATCTTTAGTTTATAATTACAAAGATAATAAAGAAAATGAAATAAAGCAACTAGTTGCTAAACAAGATGATTTTAAAAAGGAGATTGAAAAAAACAAAGATGAATATGAAAAAATAATTGATGATGCAGCTGATCAAATTGAGACTTTCTTGGAAAGTGCGGTCAAAGAAAACTTAATTCAATAAATAAATATTGTGTTAAAAAATAATTTAAGAAAAAAGATTCTTAATATTAGAAGCAAGGTAGATACATTAAAAAATAAAATTGATTTTAAAAAAATCTTTCAATTAATTAAAAACCAAAAAAATAATAAAATTATTGGTGGGTATTTTCCTGTAAGTAATGAAATTGATGATTTAGAAATCTTAAATATATTTGAAAAAAAAAAATATAAAATTTGTTTACCAGTTGTAAAAAAAAATTTTGACATGGATTTTTATAGCTTCTCTTTTAATGATCCGCTTATAGTTAATAAATTTGGTATACCTGAACCAAAAAAAAAAAATTTATTATATCCTGATATAATTTTAATTCCCATGGTAGCTTTCGATAAAAATCTTAATCGATTAGGTTATGGAGGAGGTTATTACGATCGATTAATTGAAAAACTTACCAAAAAAAAAAATATTGTAAAAATTGGTTTGGCTTTTTCAAAACAAAGGATTAGATATTTGCCTGTATCAAAATATGACAAAAAAATGGATTATATAGTAACTGAAAAATACATTTTAAAATGAGAATTCTTTTTTTAGGTGACATTGTTGGAAGTTCAGGTTGTGAAGCTTTAAAGAAAAATTTACAAGAGATTAAATTAAAAAAACAAATAGATTTTGTAATTGTAAACGGAGAAAATGCTGCAGAAGAGGGAGTTGGAATTACAGAAAAAATTTGCATAGAAATGTTCGATTGCGGAGTTGATGTCATAACAACCGGAAATCATGTATGGGATCAGAAAGAAATTTTATCGTTTATTGCTAATGATAAAAGACTTTTAAGACCCGAAAATCTGATTAAACCTTCTCCTGGATACGGTTTTCAAATATTTGAAAATAATGGTTTTAAAATAGGAATTTTAAATTTAATGGGAAATATATTTATGAAAAAATGTGATGATGTATTCATTGAAATAGAAAATTTTATTAATAAAAATTCTTTGAAAAAAAATTACGATTTTTTAGTTGTAGACTTTCATGGAGAAATAACTAGTGAGAAAATGGCAGTTGGTCATTTATTCGATGGTAAAGCAACTTTAGTTGTAGGTACTCACACTCACGTTCCAACAAATGATGCAAGAATCTTAACAAAAGGAACAGGATATCAAACTGATGCAGGAATGTGTGGAGATTACAATTCTGTTATTGGAATGGACAAATCAAATGCATTAAAAAAATTTTTTAAAAAAGACTCAAAAAAACATTTTCCCGCGAGTGGAGAAGCATCTTTATGTGGGGTTATAGTTCAAGCTAATAAAAAAAGTGGTTTAGCGGAAAAGATTGAAAATTTTATTCAAGGAGGAGATTTAAAAAACTCTAATTAATATGGCAGGGCACTCACACTGGGCAGGTATTAAACATAAAAAGGGTAAAGCAGATAAGCAAAGATCTAACCTTTTTTCAAAGCTTTCAAAAGAAATAACTGTTGCTGCAAAATTGGGTGATAAAGATCCAGAAATGAATGCAAGACTTAGATCAGCGATACAAGCAGCCAAATCAGCTAATATGCCAAAAGAAAATATTGAAAGAGCAGTTGATAAATCATCACACTCAATTAATGAAAATTTTGAAAATTTAAGGTATGAGGGTTTTGGTCCTTTTAAAATAGCAGTGATAGTTGAAAGTTTAACTGATAATAGAAATAGAACCGCCTCAAAGGTTAGAACTATTTTTCAAAAAAGTGGTGGAAGCCTTGGTACGCAAGGTTCGTCATCTCATAATTTTAAACAAATAGGCATTATCAAAATAAATAAAAATGAAATATCAGATGAGAAAATCTTTGAACTTGCAATTGACTCAGGTGCAACTGAATGCTTTCTCAATGACGATTTACACGAAATTCATTGTGATAAAAATGAAATTTATAATATTAAAAAAATTTTAGAAAAAACTATTAAAAAATTTATTTCTACGGAAATTAGTTGGATACCTTTAAATCATGTTGAATTAAGCGGGGAAAAGTTAAATTCAGCACAAGAATTTTTAGAAGAACTTCTGGAAGATGAAGATACTCAGAATGTTTATACAAATTTAAAAAAAGGTAATATCTAATGCTTATTATTGGTATCGATCCAGGAATATCGGGATCAATATGTTTTTTTGAAGATGGAAAAATTATTGATTTAATCGATATGCCAAATATGGCAGAGGGAAAAAAACAAAAAAAACAAGTAAACGGGGCACAAATTTATAATGAGATTTTATTAAGAATAAAGAATGTTGAAAAAAACGACATTAAAGTAGTAATAGAGCATGTTTCAGCAATGCCTGGGCAAGGTGTTACAAGTATGTTTAACTTTGGTCAATCATTTGGTGTTTTAAAAGGCATTTGTTCTGCAATGCAACTTTCCATGTATTTTGTTAGACCAGTAAAGTGGAAGAAATTTTTTAATCTTATTAATGCTGAAAAAGATGCGAGCAGAACTAAGGCTATTGAGATATTTCCCTATATTTCAACTCAATTATCAAGAAAAAAAGATGCAAATAAAGCTGATGCAGCGCTAATTTCAAGTTATTTCTACGAAACATACAAGTTTGATCAGTAATATATTGATATTAAAGACAAATTCATGACACATTTTAGTGTGAGATCTTATTTATGGAAGCAGATATAACATCACAAGCTGTTGGACTAGCAAGTAATACGGATTTTTCAATTTATAAATTATTTATTAGAGCGGATATAATTGTAAAAAGTGTAATTATAATTTTAATAGCATGCTCAATATATTCATGGGCTGTTATTATAGAAAAAATAAAATTATTTAAAAAAATAAATATCTCATCTGAAGATTTTGAAAATAAATTTTGGAAATCAAAATCAGCAGAGAATTTTTATAATAATCTTCCTTCAAAAACAGAAGACCCTTTGACTATTGTATTCAAAGACTCGATGCATGTAATGCTCAAATCTAGACGTGGACCAAATTTAAATGAGAAGATGTCTAGAATGTTAGAAATAAATATTGATAAGCAGATGGAAAAAATTGAAAAAGGATATACTTTTCTTGCAACAGTTGGATCGACAGCTCCATTTATAGGTTTGTTTGGAACAGTTTGGGGAATTATGAATTCTTTTCAATCAATCGCAATTTCAAGAAATACAAGTTTAGCAATTGTTGCCCCAGGTATAGCCGAAGCATTATTTGCTACAGCTTTGGGTTTATTAGCTGCTATACCAGCTGTTGTCGCCTATAATAAATTTAATCAAGACGCAAAAAAGTATTCACAAAAGTTAGAAAATTTTTCAAAAAGATTTTTATCTATAATTTAAAATGGCTTTTAATATAAAACGTTCATCAAAAGATCCTATGAGTGAAATAAATGTAACTCCATTTGTTGATGTAATGTTGGTACTTTTAATTATTTTTATGGTAACAGCTCCTTTATTAACTGTAGGTGTACAAGTTGATTTGCCAGAGAGCTCAGCGGACTCGCTACCTGAGGAGCAAGAACCTTTAACACTAACAATAAATTCAAAAGGAGAAATTTTTATTCAGGAGTCCAAAGTAGAATACGATAAAATTATAGCAAAAATATTAGCAGTTTCAAAAAATAGAACGGATACAAGAATTTATGTTAGAGGCGATAAAACAATAAATTATGGAAGAGTTTTGGAAGTTATGGGAATGTTGTCTGGATCAGGATTTACAAAGGTAGCTTTGATTTCTGAACCATACAAAGAAAGGTAATTTCTGTGACTAGAAATGTTATTATTTCATCTTCTTTTCATTTAATAATTATTTTAATTACTGCAATGAGTTTACCTTTTTTAGCAAAAAAACCAATTGATCTTCCTCCAATTGTTTCAATAGAGCTTATTCAAATCACCGAAAAAACTAATATTCCTTTTGCACCAAAAGCAAAAAAAATTATTGAAAAAGTAAAAGAAAAAGAAAAATTAGTATCAGAACAAGCTCCACCAAAAATTATTAAAAAAGAAAAGCCTGAGGCAATTCCATTACCAGATGAAAATATAGAAAAAGTCCAAAAATTAGAAGATAAAAAACAAAATCCTGAAAAAATAGACAACAAAGTAAAACAAGCTTCAGAGTTTGAAAAAAAAGAGCTTTTTGATCCAAACAACATAGCTGCACTTATAGATAAATCTAAAGAGGATGTAGGTGAAACAGCAGAAAAAACATTTAAAGTTTCTCAAAATCAAGATAATACAGTCGATAATATTGGTTTATCTCTGAGTGAGGAAGATGCTTTGAAAGCCCAAATTTTTGGTTGTTGGAGTATACCACTTGGTTTACCCTATAATGAAAATTTATTAGTAAGGATTAAGTTAAAATTAAAACCAGATGGATCAGTTATAAAGTCCGAAATATTAGATCATGCACGAATGAATAAACCAGGCCAAGGTTTTTACAAAGTTCTAGCTGAGAGCGCACTTCGAGCAATTCAATTATGCCAACCTCTCAGAGTACCATCAACAGGATACGAAAGATGGAAAGATTTGCAGTTAAACTTTGATGCCAGAGAAATGTTAGAGGGATAAATATGTTTTTAAGATATTTAATAATTTTTGTATTTTTATTACCTATAAATTCTTTTGCATTAATAGAGGTTGATATAACAAGAGGTAATTTAAACCCTCTTCCAATTGCTGTATCTCCTTTATTCTCCGATAAAGAGACAAAAAGTAATTTAAAAAAAACAAATGAAAAGGAAGATATAGGATCAGAAATTTCCTTTGTTATTGAAAATAATTTAAAAAAGTCTGGACTGTTTAATCCATTAAACAAAGATTCTTTTTTACAAAAACCAGACATTGCCCATTTAAAACCTAGATTTGAAGATTGGGCTTTAATTAAAGCTCAAGCTTTGATTACTGGCAAGGTTACGTTGATTGATGATAAATTAAGAGTTGAATTTAGACTATGGGATGTTCTTGCGGCAAAAGAAATGATGGCTTTGGCATTTACAACAGTTCCAAGTAATTGGAGAAGAGTAGGACATATTATTACTGATAAAATTTATGAGAGGCTAACTGGTGAAAAAGGTTATTTTGATACAAGAATTATTTACGTATCAGAGGAAGGACCTAAGACAAAAAGGATAAAAAAATTAGCTATTATGGATCAAGATGGATTTAATACGAAGTACTTAACTTTAGGAAATGAACTGGTATTGACTCCAAGATTTAATCCAACTAACCAGATGGTTACCTATTTGTCTTATTTTAGAAATTTACCTAGAGTTTATTTATTGGACATTGAAACTGGAATTCAAGAAGTGGTAGGAGATTTTCCTGGAATGACATTTGCTCCTAGATTTTCACCTGATGGAAAAAAAATTATTATGAGTTTCGCGAAAGATGGAAATTCTGATATTTATACTATGGATCTTGAAAACAGAATTGTTGAAAGAATAACAAATCATCCATCTATTGATACCTCACCATCTTATTCACCTGATGGTAAATATATTTGTTTTAATTCTGATAGAAGTGGTTACCAGCAAATTTATATTATGAAAAGTGATGGATCTAATGTAAAAAGAATTTCTTTTGGAAAGGGCTTATATGGAACACCAGTTTGGTCACCAAGAGGTGATTTAATTGCTTTCACAAAATTACATAAAGGAAAGTTTTATATTGGGGTAATGAGAACAAATGGAAAGGGAGAAAGATTACTAACTGAAAATTTCTATCAAGAAGCACCTTCTTGGTCTCCAAATGGAAGGGTACTAATTTTTTATAGAGAGACAAAAACAGATGAAAAAGGAGAGGGTTTCTCTGCGAAACTGTGGTCAATAGATTTAACAGGTTATAATGAGAGGCTCGTAGACACAGAAACCGACGCTTCTGACCCATCTTGGTCGTCTTTATTAAGTAATTGATATTAAATAGTTGATTTTTAGGCTTGAAAGATTTAATTAGGTGTGAAAAAGTCATACTATTCAATTTTAAGGAGTAAGAATGAATCTGAACAAAATTTTTAAAAACAGCCTTCTAATAATACTAGCCTGTTTTGCACTTTCAGCTTGTGCAAAAAAAGTGAGCACTGGTCAATTACAAGGTGATGTTTATACAGGTACTGACACCGTTGAATATTTAGCATCTGGAGTTCCGGACAGAGTTTTCTTTGCAACCAACGAATCTGTTTTAACTACTAAGTCAAGAGAGACTTTAAGAAAACAAGCAGCGTGGTTAAGAAAAAATTCTAAAATTAACATAGTTGTTGAGGGACATGCTGACGAAAGAGGTACTAGAGAATACAACTTAGCACTAGGAGAGAGAAGAGCTAATGCTGCTAAAGACTATTTAATGACATATGGAATTTCTGCCGATAGGATTTCTGTAATAAGTTATGGAAAAGAAAGACCTGTAGACTCAGGTTCTAATCCGCTTTCGTGGTCAAAAAATAGAAGATCAGTTACTGTAAAAGCTAATTAAAAAGTTTTATAAAAAGACCCTGTTTAATAGTTATTCAGGGTCTTTTTTTTGCCATCATTATACATACAAATAAACTTAATGCTAAAGATTATAAAACTTACCTCGTTTTGTTTCTTTTTAATTTTGACTTTATATCAAAGCAAATCTTTTGCTGAAAATACTAATGAGGAAATTTTAACGATTTTAAATACTCTTCAAAAAGATATTAATACATTAGAAAAAGCAGTCTACGCAGAAAATAGCAGCGAAATATCAAATACTTCTTTTGATCAGAATTCAGAGGATGTACTTACTAGACATTTATTAAAATTAACTGAAATTGAAAAACAGTTTCAGGATTTGACAAATAGATTTGAGGAAATAAACTTTAAATTAGATAAATTGTCGAACAGGTTATCAAAAGTACAAGCTGATAATCAAATAAGATTTCAACAATTAGAAAATTACTCAAACACAACTGATTTTAACATTAATCAAAATAAAGATTTGGTTTTAAAAAGTAACGATCAAGAAAAGTCACTACCTGGATCTTCTCAACCCCAAGATTTAGGATCAATTTCTTATAAAGACACAGAAACAAAATTAACTACTCAAGAAACTCAATCAATAGAATCAACAGGCACAATAATTACTGAAGAATTTAGCTCAGAGGAAAAATTACTTCCAAAAGAATCTCCTGAAAAACAGTATGAGTTTGCTACTAGTTTTCTAAAAGTTGGTGATTACAATACCGCAGAAAGAGCATTTAAAGAATTTGTTGATACAAATCCAGATCATAAATTAGCTGGTAACGCACAATATTGGTATGCAGAAACTTTTAGAATAAGACAGTTATATACTGATGCAGCATCTGCATATCTTGAGGGATATCAAAAATATCCTAAAAGTGATAAGGGTCCTATAAATTTATTAAAACTTGGTGTATCATTAGTTCAAATAGGAGAGAAAGATCAGGGTTGTTTAATGATTACCGGTGTACAAAAACAATACCCTAAAGCAAAACAATCAGTTCTTCAAAAAGCAAAATATGAAGAAAAAAAGTTTGAGTGTAAAAACAAAAAAACATAAGTCAATTCTTAAGTATTTAAACCACAAAGATATTCAAAATGTTTTTTATGAGTTTAAAAAATCAATTAACAAAAAAAATACATATGCAGCCGCTATATCTGGGGGCCCTGATAGTCTTGCTTTAGCTTATTTAACAAAATGTATATCGATCTTATATAAGATAAAAATTAAGTATTATCATGTTGATCATAAATTAAGAAAAGACTCAACGTTAGAAGCAAAAAAAGTTTTAAAAATTCTTAAAAAAAAATTGAACATTAATTGTAAAATTCTCACTTGGAAAGGTAATAAACCTCAGTCAAATATTCAATCAAATGCAAGAGAAAAAAGATATAACTTGCTAGGGAACGAATGTAAAAAAACGAATACAATTTATCTATTAACAGGTCACAATTTAGATGATTTATATGAGAATTTTCTTTTAAGAATTTTAAGAGGAAGCGGCTTAAAAGGCCTGGTCTCTTTGGATAAAATCTCTAATGATAATTTTAATAGTTTAAAAATTATTAGACCATTAATATATGTTAAAAAAGCCGAATTAAAAAATATTTCAAAAAAAGTATTTAATTTTTTTATTGATGATCCATCAAATTTAGATGAAAAATTTAAAAGAATTAGAATAAGAAATTTAATTAAAACCTTAGAATTTGAAGGTTTAGATAAAAATAAATTAAAACTTACAATTAAAAATTTAAAAGATTCAAATAGTACTGTTGATTATTTTGCAAAACAAAATTTAGATCAAAATTCAGTTTTTTTCGAGAACAAAAGAAAATTTTTTTTGAACAAAAATTTTTTTAACCAACCTAATGAAGTTATTTTTAGGTCAATGGGAAATGTGCTTAAGAAAGTTAGCCGAAGATACTATTTGCCGAGAGGCAAAAGTATTAATAATGCAATTTTGCAAATAAAAGACCAAAATTTTAAAAAAACAACTTTGGGCGGTTGTATAATTGAAAAAGCAAGTGAAACTATCATTGTTTTTCAAGAAAGATCATGAAATTCTTAAATTTTGCATCAAATTGCCACTTGTTTAATCTGCAATAATTCTTATCTTAATGTTATGAATTTTAAAAATTTAGCCATGTGGGCAGTGATAGTTTTTCTAACTATAGGCCTTTATAATATGTTTAAAAATCCTCAAGGATCATTGAATAAATCTAATCCTATAATTTTTTCTGAATTCTTAACCGAGGTAGACAACGGTAGGGTTGTAAAAGTAGAAATTAAGGAAAATAATATTAAAGGCGTAATGTCTAATGGTGAAATATTTTCAACTTATTCTCCGAACTATCCAAATTTAATAGAAAAACTTACAGAAAAAGGTGTAAGTATTTCAGCTTCGCCCGTTGATGAAAAAATGCCTTCGCTTTTAGGCGTGCTTTTATCTTGGTTTCCAATGTTACTACTAATTGCAGTTTGGATATTCTTCATGAGACAAATGCAAGGTGGAAAAGGCGGAGCTATGGGATTTGGTCGATCAAAAGCAAAAATGATGAATGAAATTAAAGGCAAAGTTACTTTTAATGATGTAGCTGGTGTAGAAGAGGCAAAAGAAGAAGTAGAAGAAGTAGTCGAATTTTTAAAAGACCCAAGAAAATTTAGCAGGTTAGGAGGAAAAATTCCTAGAGGTTGTTTATTAGTTGGCCCCCCAGGCACAGGAAAAACATTATTGGCAAGAGCAATAGCCGGCGAAGCAGGAGTGCCTTTTTTTACAATTTCAGGATCGGATTTTGTTGAGATGTTTGTTGGAGTTGGTGCATCAAGAGTTAGAGACATGTTTGAGCAAGGTAAAAAACATTCACCTTGTATAATTTTTATTGACGAAATTGATGCTGTCGGGAGAAGCCGAGGAGCAGGTTTGGGCGGAGGAAATGATGAAAGAGAACAGACTTTAAACCAATTGCTTGTTGAAATGGACGGTTTTGATACAAATGAAGGAGTAATAATAATTGCAGCAACAAACAGGCCCGATGTATTAGATCCAGCACTTTTAAGACCTGGTAGGTTTGATAGACAAGTTGTTGTTTCTCTTCCAGATATTATTGGGAGGGAAAAAATACTTAAAGTCCATGCTAAAAAAATATCAATGGCACCAGATGTTAATTTAAGAACTGTTGCAAGAGGAACTCCAGGTTTTTCGGGAGCAGATTTAGCTAACCTTGTAAATGAGGCTGCTTTATTAGCCGCAAGAAAAAATAAAAGAATTGTAACTTTTGCCGAGTTTGAAGATGCGAAAGACAAAGTTATGATGGGAGCCGAAAGAAGATCAATGGTAATGACTGAGGAAGAAAAGAAATTAACAGCTTATCATGAAGCTGGCCATGCTATAGTTACAATAAACGAAAAAGCAGCTTACCCAATTCATAAGGCGACAATTATTCCTCGAGGTAGAGCACTTGGAATGGTAATGCAGCTGCCTGAAAAAGATGAAGTATCACAAACCAGGGAACAACTTCACGCTCAAATGGCTATTGCTATGGGCGGGAGAGTAGCAGAAGAAATAATTTTTGGAGAAGATAAAGTTACCACTGGTGCTGTAAGTGATATTGAGCAAGCTACAAAGAGAGCTAGGGCGATGGTTATGAGAGCTGGTTTAAGCAAAGAATTAGGTCCAGTTGCTTATGGTGAAAATGAAGAGGAGGTCTTCTTAGGAAGATCCGTCGCAAGACAACAAAATATGTCTGAGGAGACTGCAAAAAAAGTTGATGCTGAAATAAAAAAATTTGTTGAAAAAGGTTATGAGAGAGCTAGAAAAGTCCTTACTGAAAAGATTGATGACTTACACAAATTAGCAAAAGCACTTTTAACATACGAAACTTTAACGGGTGAAGAAATAGAAAATTTAATTAATAAAAATATCTACCCGACTAATAAAGAGGACTTAAAAACTGAGGAAGAAAATAGCGACTCAGCTTTGGGCTCTATGGGACTAAAGCCAAAAATAGTACATTAGATTTATGTTAAAATATTACACAAAAGTGTGTAATTTTTATTTTGGCAAAAATTCAATTGAAAAAGTAAAAAAAGGTTTATCTCTTCCTCTTCATGGGAGTTATAGAATTTCTTTTGATTCTATAGAAATTTTATCGAGAAAAAGTAAGAAAAAGATTTCTATAAAACAAATAAACACCCTTCCAAAAGAAATAAAACAAAAAATTAAAAAAGATATTAAAATAATTACTAAGAAAAAAAAGTTTAAAGGTTTAAATTTTCAAAATTTACCAATTTTAATGGGAATTATAAATTTAACACCTGATAGTTTTTCCGATGGAGGAAAATTTAATAAAAAAAATTTAGGATTAAATCATGCTAAATATTTAATTAGCAAAGGAAGCAAAATTTTAGATATCGGTGGAGAGTCAACAAGACCTAAATCAAAAATTATAGATAAAAAAATCGAATGGAATAGAATTTATCCAACCTTAAAAAATATAAAAAAACTTAAAAATCTAATTTCTTTAGATACGAGAAAAAGTTGGGTCATTGAAAAAGCAATAAAGTATAGAGTTGACTTAATAAATGATGTATCAGGTTTAAAATATGATCCTAAAATATTAATTATATTAAAAAAATATAAAATTCCTTTTGTTATTCATCATATGCAAGGGACACCTCAAAATATGCAAAAAAATCCAAAATATAAAAATGTAGTTTTAGACATATTTGATTTTTTTGAAAAAAAAATAAAAACGATAAGAAATTTGGGTATTAAACATAATAATATAATATTAGATCCAGGAATAGGTTTTGGTAAAAACTTGAAACATAATATGAGCCTAATAAGTAACATTTCTATTTTTCACTCATTAGGTTTTCCTATACTCTTAGGAACTTCCAGAAAAAGTTTTATAAAACATTTATCTGGCTTAAATGATAGTAAAGAAAGAATTGGAGGAACAATATCATCTTGCTTGTTGGCCATGACGCAAGGTGTCCAGATTTTAAGGGTACATGATGTTAATGAGGTTAATCAAGCAATAAAAGTGTTTAAATCACTAAAATTTTAATAATGATAAAAAAATATTTTGGCACCGATGGTATTAGAGGAAAAGTAAATAAAGAAAAAATTAATGGCGAAATGTTTTTTCGATTTGGTCTTGCGGCTGGAACCTATTTTAAAAACTTAAAAAAAAATAAACAAATTGCAGTAATCGCAAAAGACACTAGATTATCTGGTTACACTCTTGAGCCTGCGTTAGTTTCAGGCTTGGCATCAGCTGGTATGCATGTTTATACTCTCGGTCCATTACCTACAAACGGATTAGCTATGTTAACCAAGCAAATGAAAGCTAATTTAGGAATAATGATTACCGCCTCCCATAATCCACATTATGATAATGGTTTAAAACTTTTTGGACCCGATGGATTAAAATTATCAGATAGAATTGAAAAAAAAATTGAAAAGCTAATAGATTCGAATATTTCAAAAAATTTATCAGATACCTTTAAACTTGGACGGGTAAAACGATTAGAGGATGCAAATGATAGATATATAAATATTCTTAAAAGTAATTTCCCTAAAAAATTTAATCTTAAGGGAATAAAAATAGCTTTAGATTGTGCAAATGGCGCAGGATATAAAGCTGCCCCAAAACTATTTAGATCTTTAGGCGCTAAAGTTTATACTAGCGGTGTAAGTCCAAATGGGTTTAATATCAATAATAAATGCGGGTCTACATTTCCTAATTCTATTAAGTCGCTCGCAAAAAAACATAAAGTTAATCTTGGGATTTCTTTAGATGGAGACGCTGATAGAGTAATTTTATGTAATGAAAAATATGAAATTGTTGATGGCGATCAGATTATTGCAATGTTGGCAGATAGATGGAAAAGAAAAAAAATATTAAAAGGTGGAGTGGTTGGAACTTTAATGTCTAATTATGGGTTGGAAAAATATTTTAAGACTAAAAGAATTAAATTTGTAAGATCTAAAGTAGGAGACAAACATGTAAAAGAATTGATGAAGAAGAATAAATTTAACTTAGGTGGTGAACAATCTGGACATATTATATTAGGAAAATTTGCAACAACTGGAGATGGGTTGTTAGTTGCATTAGAAGTATTATATTCAATGAGAAAGGGGATTAAGTCAAGTAAGTTATTTAATTTATTTAATTTAACGCCTCAAATTTTAGAGAACGTTGAAGTAAAAGATAAATCAATCATCAATTCTGTTAAATGTAAAAAATCAATTAAATTGAGTTCAAAACTAATAAATGAAAGTGGAAGAATGTTAGTTCGCGCATCTGGTACCGAGTCTAAAATAAGAATAATGGGAGAGTCTCATGATAGGGCTTTGTTGCTAAAGTGTATTAAAATTGTTAAAAAATCAATTAAGTAAATTGAAACCTAATTCTAAAATATTAATTATTGCGGGGTCTGACTCGTCAGGAGGAGCTGGTATTCAAGCAGATATTAAAACAGTTACTGCACTAGGCTCATATGCTATGACGGCAATAACAGCTGTAACTGCACAAAATACTTTAGGCGTAAAATCAATAGTTCCAATTTCTCCCAATGAAATATCAAAACAAATTGAATTTACTTCTAAAGATATTAAACCTGATGCTGTTAAAATTGGAATGCTACATAGCTCAGAAGTAATATATGCAGTTATTAAATCTTTAAAAAAAATTAAAGTTAAGAAGGTCATATTAGACCCAGTAATGGTTGCAAAAGGAGGTGCTAAACTAATTGATGATAAGTCAATAAAAGTTTTAAAATATAATTTAATAAATAAAACTGATTTAATTACACCAAATATACCCGAGGCAGAGGTGCTAACTAAAAGCAAAATTAAAAACTTGGAGGATATGATTAGTAGTGGAAAAATTTTGCTTAAATTAGGTGCTAAAAATGTCCTTTTAAAAGGTGGCCACATAAGACAAACATTTCTCAAAGATATTTTTTTAAATAACAAAGAAATTAAAATTTTTACTAATAAAAGAATAGATTCAAAACATACCCATGGAACAGGGTGTACATTATCCAGCGCTATTACAACTTATTATTCGTGTGGAAAAACTTTAAAGAAATCTTGTGAGATGGCAATTAAGTATGTTAACAACTCTATTGGTACAGCACCTAAATTTGGAATGGGTCATGGACCAATAAATCATATTAGTGCGATAACTATAAAAAAAAAATATAAATGAAAAATGTTGTAGTAGTTGGTTCTCAATGGGGAGATGAAGGAAAGGGAAAAATAGTTGACTGGCTTTCAAGTGAAGCCGATGTTATTGTCAGATTTCAAGGGGGACATAACGCTGGGCATACTCTTGTTATTGATGGAGTTACTTATAAATTAAGACTTCTTCCTTCTGGCATAGTAAGAAAAGGAAAAATTTCCATAATTGGAAATGGTGTTGTTATCGATCCTTGGGCTTTATTAGATGAAATAGAGGAGATAAAATCAAAAGGGATAAATGTAACCGAAAAAAATTTAATCATTTCAGAGGCTGCAAATTTAATTTTACCTTTCCACAGAGAAATGGATGAAATAAGAGAAGATGCCGCTGGTAAAGCTAAAATTGGCACCACTAGGAGAGGCATAGGACCTGCTTACGAGGATAAAATTGGAAGAAGATCAATTAGAGTTATGGATCTGATTTCGGAAAAAAATTTAGATCACAGATTAGAAACTGTATTATTGCACCACAACGCTATAAGAAAAGGTTTGGGAAAGGACATTTGCAAAAAAAATAAACTTAAAGATGATTTATTAAAAATCGCACCAGATATATTAAAATTCTCACAACCAGTTTGGAAAAAAATCGATGAATTTAAATTAAGTGGAAAAAAAATATTATTTGAAGGCGCTCAAGGTGTATTGTTAGATGTTGATCATGGAACTTACCCATTTGTAACTTCATCAAATACGGTAGCCTCGGCTGCTGCCACTGGTTCAGGTTGTGGACCAAATTCAATAAATTATGTTTTGGGTATTACCAAAGCATACACAACAAGAGTTGGAGAAGGACCTTTTCCGACAGAATTAAAAGATAATATTGGAGAAGAGTTAGGAAATAGAGGCAAAGAGTTTGGAACTGTTACGAGTCGTAAAAGAAGATGTGGTTGGTTTGATGGTGTATTGGTTAGGCAAACTATTAAAATAGCTGGCATAGATGGCATAGCTTTAACAAAACTTGATGTCTTAGATAGTTTAGATGAAATTAAAATGTGTATTGCATATGAACTAGATGGAAAAAAATTAGATTATTTACCTGCTGCGGTAGATGATCAAATTAAAGCAAAACCAATTTATAAAAGTTTTAAAGGATGGAAATCATCAACAAAAGGAACTAAAAATTTTAATGATCTTCCTGAAAATGCCAAAATTTATATCAAAGAACTGGAAAATTTTGTCGAAACAAAAATTTCAAGTATTTCTACTAGCCCTGAGAGAAATGATACAATTTTAATTATAGATCCTTTTAAATACTAATTAACAGGTAACAGGTTTTTTGATCTTGCGGAGTTTAACATGTGCTTTTGAAGCTTTTCAAAGGCTTTATTTTCAATCTGTCTTATTCGCTCTCTACTTATTTTGTATTTTTTACTCAAATCTTCTAAAGTAGTAGGTTCATCATTTAATCTTCTTGAATATAAAATTTCCTTTTCTCTTTCGTTTAATATCTTAATTGAATCTTTTAGAAGATCTTTTCTCTGATCAAGCTCTTCTTTTTGAGCCAACTTAAGTTCATGATCCATTTGATTATCTACAATCCAGTCTTGGAACTCATCCCCATCTTCACCAATTTGAGCATTAAGAGAATGCTCTTTTCCAGCTAACCTTCTGTTCATGGAAACAACTTCTTCCTCGCTTACATTTAGTTTGTTTGCAATTTCTGTAACATGCTCTTTTTTTAAATCACCCTCAGTTTTAGGCGCAATTTGATTTTTAAGTTTTTTAAGATTAAAAAATAACTTTTTTTGTGCAGTTGTCGTTCCAATTTTAACCAAGCTCCAAGATCTTAAAATATACTCTTGAATAGATGCTTTAATCCACCACATAGCATATGTTGCTAATCTGAAACCTTTTTCTGGTTCAAATTTTTTTACTGCCTGCATAAGGCCAATATTACCCTCGGAAATCATTTCACTGACTGGTAATCCATATCCTTTATATCCCATTGCAATTTTTGCAACCAGCCTTAAATGACTAGTGACAAGTTTTTCTGCTGATTTAACGTTACCTGTTGATCTCCAGTTTTTTGCTAACATATATTCTTCCTCAGCATCCAACATAGGAAATTTTTTTATCTGAGAAAGGTAGGCTGACAAACCTCCTTCATTTGATAAAACAGGCAGATTATAACTTGTAGTTGTGCTCATAAGCTTATTTATTTAATAAAGATTTTTAATTTTACAATGATTTATTTATCAATATTTCTAAGGGTTTTTAATATAATCATTAAATCATTTGGCAAAATAGAAGTAAATCTTAATTTTTTTCCCGTCTTCGGATGAATAAATCCAAGTACTTTTGCATGTAAAAATTGTCTCTTAAGATTAAGTATAAGTTTTTCAAGATTATGATCGATACTTTTCAATTTTTTAAATTTTTTTTTATATTTTTCATCTCCTAATATAAAATTTCCTTTATGACTCATATGGACTCTGATTTGATGAGTTCTTCCAGTTTCAAGTTGACATTCTACCAAACTTAAGGTGGGAGATTTAACTTTTTGAAATAATTCTAAAGTCTTATAATTTGTGATCGCTTTTTTTCCCTTAGCGATTCCTACTTCCATAAGCTGTCTATTTTTTGAGCTCCTTTTAATTAATGTTTCAATTCTGCCTGTTTGCGGCCTTAGTTTTCCCCAAACCATTAATTCATATATTCTCTCAATAGAGTGATTATTAAATTGTATCGATAATTTTTCATGGGCAAAGTTATTTTTTGCTACAACAATTAATCCGGAGGTATCTTTATCTATTCTATGAACAATTCCAGGTCGAAGCTCACCTCCTATGTTAGATAAACTATTTCCGCAATGATTTATAAGCGCATTGACTATCGTATTATCAAAATTTCCTGCACCAGGGTGAACAACTATTCCTGCTGGCTTATTTAAAACCAACAAATCATTATCTTCGTATAGTACATCAATTTTAAATTTGTATGGTTTTAGAGAAGGTTTTTTTTGTTCTGGTACTTCCAAATTAATCTTATCTCCAATTAGAACTTTTTTTGATGGATTAACTACTACTGTATTATTTAATTTAATACATTTTTGTAAAATTAAATTTTTGATTCTTGTTCTGCTTAATTTTTTTTCTTTTTTTGAAATAAAAGAGTCCAAACGACTGCCATTTTCTTCTTTTTTAACAATAATATTAATGATATTTTTCATAAATTATAATAATACTTATCATATGCGCTTGTAGCTCAATTGGATAGAGCGCCAGATTTCGGCTCTGGAGGTTCAGGGTTCGACTCCTTGCAGGCGCGCCATATATTATGATTAAAATATAAACAAAAATTTAATTATTACAAATATTAAATATAAAATGATGTTAATAAAATCTCTCTAAAATTATAAAATGAGTCTTAAATTTACATTTAAAAATCTTAACTATAAATTAATTTATTTATTATTTTCCTTTTTATTATTTATACTTGTATCAGGATTAATTTTTAACAATTTAATATATTTTTATATAAATCCAATAATAAACGAAACAACAAATGATATCTCTAGATTTGGAGACTGGACTGTAATAGTAGATGCAATCTCTTGTTCAAAAAAAGGTTTTAATATTTACGTCTTAAATCCTTGCGATGTATCCAACCGTCCACACGTATATGGAAACATATTTTTATATTTACCATTTGTAGATAAATTTTATAATTTTTATATATTAGGGTTTCCACTTTTTTTAAATTTTTTGGTTATTACTGCTATCACTTTTCATTTAAAGCCAAAAAATCTTTTTAATTATTTATTATTGTCGTTATTAATTTTAACTACCCCTGTTTTGTTATCTTTAGAAAGAGGCAATTCTGAGTTAATTATTTTTTTACTTTTAATTCTAATTGCCCAAAATAGGAATTATTTTATAGTTCATTCTATAATTTCCCTTATAGCTAGCCTTAAATTCTTTCCAATTGTTACATCAATTATTTTTCTGTGCGAAAAAATTAAATTTAAAAAATATCTTAATATATCGATTTCTTTTTTTATTTTTGTTTTTATAGTTTATATAAATTTTGACGGCCTAAGTTATATATACAAAACCAAGGCTAGTATTATGCCTTCGACAGTAGAAAATGTTGGTATGTATATTTTTTCATTCCAAGGTATGCCGCAACTAGTAAAATCAACCGTTTTACATTTAAATATATTTGATGCAGAATTAACACTGGCAATAGCTCAATTTATTTTGGGATTTTTAGTACTTTTTTTAATAATTTTAAATTTCAATTTTATAAATAAAGGAAAAATATTTTATAAATTTGATTTAAATTTGTATGAAGAAAGATTGTTTTTACTATCCTGTGTTCTTTTAACAATTATATTTTTTTTTCCAAATATGAGTTATTTATATAGAGAAATATATTTTTTAGGATTAATTCCTTTTTTAAGAAAAAACTATAATTATAGAAATCCATATTTAAAATTTTTTTACATCTTAATTATATTTAAATTTATAGTATTTACTTTTTTATGGATTTCCCAAACTTTATTTTTTGAAACATCGATATTTGTCAAGGGCTTCAATATTTTTTTTAAAAATTTGATAGATAATATTTTAATTATAATTTTATCTTCGTTCTTACTTTTATTCTTAAGACAAAATTTTTTTGCTGATTTTAAAAAAATAAAATAATTCTAAACTTTTATTCACCAATGTTAATTAAAGTTCCTTTTTTTCTTGCTTTACTAAATGAAAAGTAAAAAAGAATAACACTAGATGCTAAATAAAAAAAATTTAAATATATTGCTTTCAATATATTTTCATAATTTACAATTTGATCAATCAATATTGATCTCGCTTCTTCAAAAATATAAACAAGCGGAAGCATATATGCTATTTTTTGGAAAAACTCTGGTAAAATTTCAACAGGATAATAAATACATCCAAAAGGTGCTAATAAAAACATTGTTGACCAAGCTATATTTTCGAATGAAGGGCCAAATCTTAATAAACCAGACGAAACAAGAATGCCCAAAGTAATACCAAATACATACAAACTTAAAAAAAGTAAAAATAAGTGTATACCCAAGTCCAATAAAGATATTCCAAACAATGGAGATGTAAGTAGAATTGCTGGTATTAAACCGATTAATGCTCTGACCAATGCTGTAAATACTAATGAAATTATAATTTCACTTATTTTTATTGGAGCAATAAATAGATTTGTAAAGTTTCTACTCCATATCTCCTCTAAAAATAACATATTAAATCCAATACTCGTTCTAAACAAAAAGTCATACAAAATCGCACAAGTAAGAATTACTCCAACTGCATTATTATAATAAGCACTATGGGTTGCAAAGAAATTTGATATGAAACCCCATAAAGTTATTTGAATTGATGGCCAATATATTAAATCTAAAATTCTTGGAAATGATCTTGTAATTAAAAAAAAATGTCTTAAAAAAAGACCGTATATTTTATTAAAATTAATTTTCATATTTTGTAAGTTTAAGAAATACTTCCTCCAAATTTTTTCTGCCGTGTTTAGCAATAAGTTCTAGGGGTTTACCTTGATCTATAATAACTCCATTTTTCATCATTAATATAGATGAACATAATCTTGTAACCTCATTCATATTGTGTGATGCTAATAATATAGATAATTTTTTTTCTTTTTTGTAATCTTCTAAAAAGGTCCTTACAAAGTCTCCAACTTCAGGATCTAAAGAAGCCGTTGGCTCATCTAGAAATAATACACCCGGGTCATTTATTAGAGCTTTTGCTAAGCTAACCCTGTTTTTTTGACCAGAAGATAATTCACCTGTAATTCTATTTAATAATTCACTCAATCTTAGTTTAGTTGCTAAATATTCGATTCTATCTTTTAAATTCTTAACATCATACAATTTTCCATAAACTAATAAATTTTGTTTTACAGTAAGTTTTTTTGGCAATTCAATGTAAGGAGAAATAAAATTTATTTTTTGCAGAATTTTAATTCTGTTCTTTTCAATTTTCATTCCATTAATAGAAATTTGACCATTAGAAGGCTTTAGCAAACCTAAAAGCATTCCTATAGTCGTTGTTTTTCCGCAACCATTTGGACCTAAAAGTCCAAGAATTTCGTTTTCTTTAATATTAAAGTTAATGTTTCTTACTGCAATTTTTTTACCATAAGATTTTGAGAGATTTATAACTTCAACAGAATTTTTCATTGAAATTTAGAAGCTCTATTCAATCTATCATTAATTGCTTGACCAAAACTTTTATCTGGTATTTTCTCAACTGCGATACTCTTAAAATTTTTTTTTTTGATCATTCTTAAAGTTTTGTATAAATTTTTTGCAGCTTCTTTTAGATTTTCATTTTTAGTTAAATAAAAATAGTTTTTACCATAGTTTTTTCTTTTTTTAATTAATATAAATGCCTCATCTTTTTTCGGTATCTTAATATTTAATCTAATCCTAATTCCTGGTGAATAATGAACTTTTCCTTGGCCTGGTGAAGCAATATTTTTATCTTTGGGGCTATATTCAATCTTAGAACCTAAAGTTTTTTTTATTTTACTTATCTCGATGCCTCCTAGTCTAAGTATTTTTGGTTTATTTATTAAACTTACAATTGTTGATTCAAGTCCTATCTCCGATCTACCACCATCCAAAATGAACTTAATTTTTTTTCCAAACTCTTCTTTAACATCTCCTTTCGTAATAGGGCTAATCTTAGTTGAAATATTTGCGCTTGGTGCAGCAAGTGGATAATTAATGCTTCTAAGAAGTTTAATTGTAATATCTTTTTTTGGAAATCTTACTGCTAATGTTTTTTTATTATTTGTAACATTTTTTGAAATTTTACTATTTTTTTTTAATTTTAAAATTAATGTAATTGGACCAGGACAAAACTTCTTAAATAGTTTTAAAAAATTGCTATTTATTTTACAGTCTTTTTTTAACATTTGTAAACTAGCATAATGTACTATTAATGGGTTTTTCTTTGGTCTTCTCTTTAATTTAAAAATTTTTGCTGTTGCAAAATCTGAGTATGCATTAGCTGCTAATCCATAAACTGTTTCAGTGGGAATACCTATACATTCATTTTTATCTAGAAAGTATTTAGATTTTTTAATAATTGAAAGATTGTTTTTCATGTAATATTACAACTAATATATGAAAGATAAAAATTTGCCAAATAATTTTGAAAAGAAATCCCTAGAGGAACTTACTGAACAGGCAAATAATATAATTCAGACTTTGGAAAAAGAAGAAGATCTTGGAAAATCAATAAATAAGTATCAAGAGTTGATAAAATTAAATAATCTAATTGAAAAAAAATTCCAGAGTACTTCAAAAAAAATATCTCTAACTACAAAAGAAAAAATTAAAAGATTATTAAGTGCTAAAAATGATAAAAAAATTAAATAAAATAGCAAAAGATACAAATTTATATTTATTTAAATTTATAAAAAAACAAAAAACTACAGACTTAATTCGACCGATGAAATATGGATTGTTTTCAAGAGGAAAAAAAATTAGATCAAAAATAATTATTGATGTAGGTAAAATTTTTAACATAAAATATCAAACTCTTATTCAGATAGGAGCTGCTGTAGAATGCATACATGCTTATTCATTAATTCATGATGATTTACCTTGTATGGACAATGATTTAATGAGAAGAGGCAAACCTTCAACACATAAAAAATTTGGAGAGTCAACAGCTATACTTGCTGGGAATTCTCTTCTTACAATTGCATTTGAAATATTGTGTCAAAAAAATTTAAACATTGATAATCAAATTAAAATTAAACTCGTTAAATTACTATCTGAGTGTTCAGGTCATGAAGGAATAGCGGGTGGACAATATTCTGATTTAAATTTTGAAGGAAAAAAAGTTCCTATAAGTAAAATTATTAATATGCAAATAAAAAAAACTGGTAAACTTTTTAGCTTCTGTTGTATGGCTCCAGCTGTTATTAGTAAAAAAAAAAAATACACTAAAAAGTTTGACAAGATTGGTTCCAATATTGGTTTGTTATTTCAAATAGCTGATGACTTAATTGATTATAATGGAAATACAAAAAAAGTTGGAAAAAAAACAAAAAAAGATTTTAAAAAAGGAAAAGCTACCTTAATTAGTTTATTAGGACCTCAAAATACTATTTTATATGGAAATAAACTTAAATATAAGATATTTTCAGAACTTAAATATTTTGGAAATAAGGCCAAAGATTTAAAAAGTACCATTAGCTATATATTAGAAAGAAACAAGTGAAAAACAAATATAGATATTTAGACAATATTAATTTTCCATCTGATATAAAAAAATTAAAACAATCAGAATTAAAATTTTTAGCTGATGATGTAAGAGAGGAAATGATTAGTGCAGTATCCGAAACAGGCGGACATCTAGGAGCTGGTTTAGGCGTGGTAGAATTGACTGTGGCATTACATTATATATTTAATACCCCAAACGATAAAATAATTTGGGACGTAGGCCATCAAACTTATCCTCATAAAATATTGACCGGTCGAAAAGATAGGATTAGAACTCTAAGAAAAGGTAAAGGATTGTCAGGATTTACCAAAAGAAGCGAGAGTGAATATGATCCTTTTGGGGCCGCTCATAGTTCTACATCTATTTCTTCAGCTTTAGGAATAGCTGTAGCAAATAAACTTTCAAATAAATCAGACAGCGTAGTTGCTGTTATTGGTGACGGCGCTATGAGTGCAGGCATGGCATACGAGGCTATGAATAATGCCGGAACTAGCAAAACAAAAATGATTGTTATTTTAAATGACAACGATATGTCAATTGCAAAGCCAGTTGGGGCAATGAGAGCTTATTTAGCAAAGATATTGTCAGGCAAAATATATTTTAGTTTAAGAGAAACAATCAAATTAATTATTTCTGCATTTTCAAAAAGATTTAGTAAAAAAGCTGGAAGAGCAGAGGACTTTTTACGATCAGCAGTTACAGGTGGAACATTATTTAATTCTCTGGGCTTTTATTATGTTGGTCCAATAGATGGACATGATATTGATTCAATTGTATCTGTTTTAAAGAATGTGAAAGAGATAAATTATAATGGCCCAATTTTAATTCATATTAAAACTAAAAAAGGGAAAGGATATAAATTCGCAGAAAGATCAGAAGATAAATTTCATGGAGTATCTAAATTTAATGTTAATACTGGAGTTCAAGAAAAATCTAAATCAAAAATACCTTCATATACAAAAGTTTTTGCAGATACATTAGTGAAGCACGCAGAAAAAGATAGCAAAATCATTGGAATTACGGCAGCAATGCCATCTGGAACTGGAATTGATATTTTTGGAAAAAAATTTCCATCGAGAACATTTGATGTTGGTATTGCCGAACAGCATGCAGTTACCTTTGCAGCGGGACTTGCTACTGAGGGCTATAAACCTTTTGCTGCAATTTACTCTACTTTTTTGCAGAGAGCATACGATCAGGTAGTCCATGATGTTGCTATACAAAGTTTACCAGTAAGATTTGCAATTGATAGGGCAGGGCTAGTTGGAGCTGACGGCCCAACTCATGCAGGTTCTTTTGATATAACCTATTTAGCAACACTCCCTAACTTTATTGTAATGGCTGCAAGTGATGAAGCTGAATTAGTCAAAATGATAAATACCTCTGTAGAAATTAATGATAAGCCATCAGCTTTTAGATATCCAAGGGGAAATGGAACTGGTATTAATTTGCCATCAATAGAAGAAAAATTAGAGATTGGCAAAGGAAGAATAATTAAAGATGGTAAAAAAATTGCTTTAATTAATTTTGGTGCAAGATTAAATGAATGTTTAATTGCAAAAGAAAAACTCTCTAAAAAAGGCATAGATCCCACTATAATTGATGCTAGATTTGCAAAACCTTTGGATGAGAATTTATTATGGCAAATAGCAATAGATCATGAAGTATTAATTTCAATAGAGGAAGGTTCAATTGGGGGCTTTGGATCACATGTTGCTCAATTTTTGTCAGATAAAAAACTATTAGATAGTAATTTAAAATATAGATCTATGATATTACCTGATAGATTTATAGATCATGATAAACCAGACTTAATGTATAAATTTGCTGGATTGGACTCTAATAGTATTGAAAATAAAGTTTTAGATACATTAAATTCAAAAGTAGTAATAAAAAAAACTAATTAACTTTTGCATTGAGCGTTATTCATTAGATAATGATCTAATAAAACACAATGCATCATAGCCTCTCCTATTGGAACTGCTCTTATGCCCACACAAGGATCATGCCTTCCCCTAACAGATATTGATGTATTTTTTCCAAATTTATCAATAGTTTTTCTAGAAGAAAGAATTGAAGATGTTGGTTTTACTGCAAAAGATATTATTATATCTTGACCAGATGATATACCGCCCAAAATTCCGCCAGCATTATTTGATTTAAAATTTATTTTTTTTTTATTTTGATATATTTCGTCTGAATTTTGTTCACCGGTTAATTGAGCAGAGCTCATACCAGATCCTATATTTACCCCTTTAACCGCATTAATGCTCATCATTGCAGAAGCTAAATCCATATCTAATTTTGAATAAATTGGCGCACCTAATCCTACAGGAATACCTCTTGCCCTTACCTCTATTATTGCTCCACATGACGATCCTGATTTTCTTATACTTAGCAAGTATTTTTCCCAAATTTTCAAAACTGATTTATCTGGACAAAAAAAAGGATTTTTTAATATTAGTTTATCATCCCATTTTCTTGTATCACATCCTAGTATTCCTAATTGTGTCACAGCTCCAATAACTTTGTATTTTTTTCCTATTTTTTTCTCTAAAACTTTTTTTGCTATTGCTCCAGCTGCTACTCTTGAGGCTGTTTCTCTAGCTGACTGTCTGCCTCCACCTCTATAATCTCTAATTCCATATTTTTTAAAATATGTATAATCTGCATGTCCTGGCCTGAACTTATTTTTAATTGTCTCATAATCTCTCGACTTCATATCTTTATTATAAATAATCATTGATATAGGTGTTCCGGTAGTTTTTCCCTCAAATACTCCTGATAAAATTTGAACAGCATCATCTTCTTTTCTTTGAGTTGTAAATTTTGATTGCCCTGGTTTTCTTTTATTTAATTCAGACTGTATATCTTGCTCTTTTAAGTTTATATTGGGAGGACAACCATCAACTACACATCCAATTGCAGGCCCATGAGATTCGCCCCAAGTTGTGAAACGAAATATCTTTCCAAAAGTATTAAATGACATTAAATATATTATATAAGTTATTTTGTTGAAATTATGAATCAAAAAAACTCACTTGGCCTTGATATATGCTTTAAGGATCTAGATGATCCAATAAAACTCTTTGAAGAGTGGTTTAATGAAGCTAAAAAAACAGAAATTAATGACCCAAATGCTTTAGCACTGGCTACGGTAGACAAATCAAGCGTTCCAACAGTAAGAATGGTTTTGCTTAAAAATTTTAATAATAGTGGTTTTGTATTTTTCACAAATCTTAATAGTATGAAGAGCAATGATCTTAAAAAAAATCCAAATGCTTCATTATGTTTTCATTGGAAAAGTCTTTTAAGACAAATAAGAATTACAGGAAAAATCTCTAAAGTTTCAGATGAAGATGCTGACACATATTATCAAACTCGATCTTATGGTAGCAGAATCGGTGCATGGGCATCGAAACAAAGTTCAATTTTAAAAAACAGAGAAGATTTGTATAAATCGATTGAGGATTATAAAAAAAAATATCCAGATAAAAATAACGTTCCTAGACCAAAAAACTGGTCTGGTTGGAACTTAAAACCAAATAGTATTGAGTTTTGGCTTGATGGCCAGGACAGAATACATCAGAGATTAAAATATATTAGAAAAAATAATACTTGGGAAAAATTTTTATTAAACCCCTAAAAATTTCTTTCCAAACTAAAGGATGCTAAGCCCTGCAATATATCTTTTTCTCTGCTTTCATCAAATATACTTAATGAATTGGAAGCAAGATTAATAAAATATTCTGCTTTTCTATAACATTCAAAAATTATATTATATTTTTTTATCATTAAAAGAACAATTTTAAATTCCTCAATTGATCTAACTTTTTTTTTAAATAATTCTTTAAGTTTTTTTTTTTCTTCATCTTTCGATTTTTGATATAATAGAATTATAGGCAAAGTCACTTTACCCTCATAAAAATCATTTCCAATTTCTTTACCGAATAATTTTAATTCTGAATTATAATCTAGAGTGTCATCTGCAATTTGAAAAGTTAATCCAAGATTTTTACCATAAAATTCTAATGCGTCTTTTATTTTATTTTCCTTATTTGATAGAATAGATCCTACTCTTGTTGCGGCAGCAAACAATGAGGCAGTTTTTGCTGATATAATTTTTAAATATGTTTCTTCTAACATATCTATTTCACCTTTGTACTGAAGTTGTAAAACTTCTCCTTGAGAAATTTCAGCAGAAGTCGATGAAAGAAGTTTTAAAACTTCAAGACTTCCATCATCAACCATCATTTCAAAACATCTGCTTAATAAATAGTCTCCAACTAAAATTGAAGATTTATTTCCCCAAATATTATTTAAAGTTTTTTTTCCTCTTCTTATATCTCCATTATCAATAACATCATCATGCATTAATGTTGCGGCATGTATTAGCTCAACGCAAGCTGCAAGATTGACATCTCTAGATCCTTTAGTGTAGCCACAAAGTTTAGATGAGCCCAATGTAAGCATAGCTCTTAATCTTTTGCCTCCAGTCCTAACATGGTATTTGGTCATTTCATCAACCAGCTGAACTTTGCTTGATAATTTTGATTTAATTTTCTCCTCAACTAAAACTAGTTTATCATCAACAGAATTTTTGAGCTCTGAATATGAATTGTTTATTCGATTTTTTAACTGAACTACTGTTCCCATTAGAATAAGTTAGTACAATTGTCACAATATTATACTTATCAATTGACGCACCCCAAACTACAACTATAAGGAGACTTTATATTAATAAAAAATTCTGTAAGCATTATTTATGTTCTCTATTTTTAAAAAAAAAAAAATTATTCCTCATATAAGGTTGTCTGGTGTTATTGGATCTGCTGGTAGATTTAAACAGGGAATTGATTTTTCAGGTCAGCAAGAAATTATTAAAAAAGCTTTTTCATTTAAAAAGGCAAAAAATATAGCTATATCAATTAACTCACCAGGAGGATCTCCTGTTCAATCTCACTTAATTCATGATTACATAAGGCAATTAGCAAAAAAAAATGAAAAAAAAGTTATAGTTTTTGCAGAAGATGTTGCTGCCTCTGGCGGATATTTAATAGCTTGCGCAGGAGACGAAATATACGCTAATTCAAGTTCTATAGTGGGTTCTATTGGAGTTATCTCAGCCTCTTTCGGTTTTCAAGAAGCTATTAAAAAAATTGGTATACAAAGAAGAGTCTATACTGCTGGAAAAAACAAAAGTACCTTGGATCCTTTCAAAGAAGAAAAAGTAGAGGATATTGACAGAATAAAAAAATTACAACTAGAGCTTCATTCAGATTTTATAGATGTGGTAAAAAAAAGCAGGGGGTCAAAACTTAAAGATCCCGAAAAAAATAATACTTTTACAGGCGAATTTTGGTCAGGTTCTACATCAATGAAATTGGGATTAATAGACGGTATTGGAAATGCAGAACAAATTTTGAGAGAAAAATTTGGAGATAACATAGTCATTAAAAATCTAGAGAAGCAAAAAAGTTTTATAGCAAAAAAACTATCATCTTCAATTGATAATCAAATTGATAATATAGCTAGCGTTATAGAAGAAAGAGCCCTGTGGCAAAAATTTGGTTTATAAATGCCAAAAAAAATAAAAAAGATAAAAAAAAAAACAAAACCTAAATTTCAATCTTTTCAAGATACAATTTTAAATTTACAAAAATATTGGAGCAAACAAGGTTGTGTCATTGTTCAACCTTATGACATGGAGGTTGGAGCAGGAACATTTCATCCAGCAACTACTTTAAGATCCTTAGGTACAAAACCTTGGAAAGTTGCATATGTCCAACCATCAAGGAGGCCAACAGATGGAAGGTATGGAGATAATCCAAATAGATTACAACACTATTATCAGTTTCAAGTTTTAATAAAGCCATCTCCTAAAGAAATAAAAAAACTTTACTTAAACAGCTTAAGTGTTATTGGCATAAATCATAATGATCATGATATTAGATTTGTGGAGGATGATTGGGAAAGTCCAACACTTGGTGCTGCAGGTCTTGGGTGGGAAGTTTGGTGTGATGGAATGGAAATTACTCAATTTACTTATTTTCAACAAATGGCAGGCATGCAATGTAAACCAGTTTCAGTAGAGTTAACTTATGGGTTAGAAAGAATTTGTATGTTTACTCAACAAAAAAAAAATGTTTTTGATCTTTTATGGAACAATCAAGGAATAGAATATAGAGAAGTTTTCCACCAAGCCGAAAAAGAATTTTCTGCCTATAACTTTGAATATGCAAATACTGAAAATTTATTTAAAATTTTTGATATGTTAGAAATGGAAGCTAAATCTCTTATTGAAAAAAAAATATCATTACCTGCTTACGACCAATGTTTAAAAGCAAGTCATGTTTTTAATATCTTAGATGCCAGAGGAGTAATTAGCGTTGCACAAAGAGCTGAGTATATTGGTAGAATTAGGGATATAACAAAAGGTGCAGCAGAAATTTGGGTAAATAGTCAAAAATAATAATGGCTGAATTTTTTTTAGAACTTTTTAGCGAGGAGATACCTCCCAAACTTCAAAAAAATGCAAGAGATTTTTTATTAGAAAATTTTAAACAAATATTTAAGGAAAAAAATTTAAAGTTTAAAAGTTCCAACTCTTATTCTACTCCTAATAGATTAATAATTTTATTTGAAGGATTAGATAAAGAAATAAAAGAAAAATCAGAAGAAATAAGAGGTCCAAATATTAATGCTCCTGAAAAAGCATTAGAAGGATTTTTAAGATCAAACCAAATTACCAAAAATGAAATTTATAAAAAAAATACTGAAAAAGGAGAATTTTACTTTTTTAAAAAACAAGAAAAAACTGTAAATACCTTTGATTTATTAGAAAAGAACGTTCCCTTAATACTTGATAAAATTTCATGGAAAAAATCAATGAAATGGAACGATTTTGAAATGGAGTGGGGAAGGCCCTTAAAATCAATTTTAAGTATTTTTGACAATAAAAAACTATCATTCAAATTTTATCATCTAGAAAGTTCAAATTTTACTTTTGTTGATAAAGAATTTGAGGATAAAAAAAAAATATTTAAAAACTTCAGTAGTTATAATGATTATTTTAATAAAAGAGGGATTATTATAAACCAAAACTATAGAAAAAAATTAATTGAAAAGCAGTTACAAAAAATTTCTGAACGAAAAAATGTTAATTTAGAAATTAATGTTAAACTTTTAAATGAGGTGGTTGATTTAGTAGACCAACCCCACATTCTAAGTTGTAAATTTGATCAAAAATTTTTAGAAATACCAGAAGAAATCTTAATAATTACAATGCAACATCATCAAAAGTACTTCCACACTTTTGATCAAAAGGGAAACATTACTAATGAGTTTTTTGTTGTAGCAAATATCAAAGATAACAAAGGTTTCATAAAAATAGGAAACGAAAGAGTAGTTGATGCAAGATTAAGTGATGCTAGTTTTTTTTGGGAAAAAAATAAATCTCAAAATTTAATAAAGCAAATTTCAAAACTAAAATCTATCAATTACTTTGAGGGCTTAGGTTCGTACTTTGATAAAGTTCAAAGAATGAGGAAGCTAGGCGCTTTAATCTCGGACGAAATGCTTATAAGTAAAGAAAAAATAGAACTTTTAACATCTATATGTAAAATTGATCTTATATCAGATATTGTAAATGAGTTTCCCGAACTGCAAGGAGTAATAGGAGGATATTTTGCAAGTTCCCAAGGATTTGATAAAGATATTTCTCTAGCGATTAGTGAACATTATTTACCAACAGGTTTAGAAAGTAAAGTTCCAAAAAAACCTTTCAGTATTGCATTAGCTTTAACTGATAAAATAGATACTCTGGTTGGTTTTTTTGGAGTAAATCAAAAACCAACTAGCTCTAAAGATCCATATGCTTTAAGGAGGTCAGCTTTAGGTATTATTAGATTGCTATTGGAAAATAAAAAAGAGTTTAAAATAACAGACTTAATAAAATATTCAATTACACTTTATAGAGATCAAGGATTTAACTTTCCAAACGAAAAGGTTCAAGAGGAGCTATCTACATTTTTGATTGAAAGATTAAAATTCTATATGAAACAGAAAGATATTCGCTATGATATTGTTGAGGCAAGTATAGATTCTTTTTCAATAGATCAAGCCTCGCAAATGTATAGCAAGGCACTTGCCCTTAATAGAGTTATTATAAAAGATATCGGAAATGATATAATTTTAAGTTACAAAAGAGCCTCTAATATTTTAGAAAACGAACTTAAAAATAAAGACCTAGATCTTTCGAATACAACAGATCCCGGTATTTTCAAAAATGAATATGAAAAAAATTTGTATAAAAAGATTCATGAATTAAGAAAGTATTTTACCAGTATTAATAAAGATGAAGATTATTATGTAACGTTAGGAAATTTAGCAAATGCAAAACCAACAATTAGTGATTTTTTCGATAATGTTATAGTTAATGATGAAGACCACGCTATAAAAAAAAATCGGTTGGAACTTTTACAAATGTTATGTAAAACGTTCGACAATTATATAAATTTTGCAAGCATTGAAAGTATTAAGTGAATAAACTAATTTTAAATTTTAAATCAAAGGAAATTAAAAATATAAAGACCTCAAAAAATTATTTGGGAGGTAAGGGCGCAAACCTATCTCAAATGGGAAAAATGGGTTTACCGGTTCCACCTGGTTTTACAATTTCAACAAAAGTTTGTGAAATATTTTATAAAGATAGAAAAAAATTAAGTTCAAAAATAATCAAAATTATTAAAAAAGAGTTAGAAAAAATAGAGATGGAAACTAAAAAAAAATTTGGTGATTTGAAAAATCCACTACTAGTATCAGTAAGATCTGGAGCCAGAGTATCAATGCCGGGCATGATGGATACTATATTAAATCTTGGTTTAAATGATAAAACTGTCTTAGCTTTGGCCAAAAAAACTTCTAATAAAAGATTTGCCAAGGATAGTTATAGAAGATTTATTCAAATGTACTCAAATGTTGTTTTAGGCATTGAAAATTATTATTTTGAAGATTTAATTGAGAACTATAAACTCACAAAAGGTGTTTTGCTTGATACTGAGCTTGATGCTGAAGATTGGGATGGTTTAATCAAAGATTTCAAAAGTATAGTAAAAGAAAGAACAAAAAAAGACTTCCCCCAAGATGTTTATCATCAATTAATTGGAGCTATTTCAGCAGTTTTTTTATCTTGGCAAAGTAACAGAGCTAAAGTTTATAGAAAAATTAATGGCATTCCTTCTGAATGGGGGACTGCTGTTAATGTTCAGTCAATGGTTTTTGGAAATATGGGAAATGACTGTGCTACTGGAGTCGTATTTACAAGAAATCCTTCTAATGGAAATAATGAAATCTATGGAGAATATTTAATTAATGCTCAAGGAGAAGATGTGGTAGCAGGCACACGGACACCTCAATATATAACAAAAAAAGCAAGAAAAAATTCAAACTCTAAAGAAAATTCAATGGAAGAAGCTATGCCTAAAGTTTTTAAAGAATTAAAAAAAATACTTAGGCTTTTGGAAAAATATTATAAAGATATGCAAGATGTAGAATTTACTGTTGAAAATAGTAAGCTTTGGATTTTGCAAACTAGATCAGGAAAACGAACAGCAAAGTCAGCAGTAAAAATTGCTGTTGATATGGTCAAAGAAAAAAAAATTTCAAAAAATCAAGCGATTTTAAGAATAGATCCAAATACTTTAGATACACTGCTACATCCAAGTTTAGATGAAAAAAGTGAGTTAGAGGTTATAGCTAGAGGTTTGCCAGCATCTCCAGGAGCTGTGAGTGGTAAAGTTGTTTTTTCCTCTGATGAAGCAGAAAGATTAAATGATACTATGCAAAATGTTATTCTGGTTAGAGTTGAAACTTCACCAGAAGACATTCATGGAATGCATGCCGCTAAAGGGATTCTTACATCACGGGGAGGCATGACAAGTCATGCAGCGGTAGTTGCCAGAGGAATGGGGAGACCATGCGTATCTGGATCTAGTGAAATTGAGATTGATTACAAAAATAAAATTTTTAAAACTAAAAATCGAGAAATAAAAGAAGGTGATATAATTACTATTGATGGATCTACAGGTAGAATAATATTAGGAGAGGTAAAAACCGTAAAGCCAGAAATTTCAGGAGATTTTTCAAAAATCTTAGACTGGTCTGATAAAGCAAGGAAATTAAAAATTAGAACTAACTCAGAAACACCATACGATAGCAAAATCGCAAGAGAATTTGGAGCTGAAGGGATTGGATTATGCAGAACAGAACATATGTTTTTTGACGAGGAAAGAATTTTATCGGTAAGACAGATGATACTTTCTAAATCAAAGGAGGATAGAGATAAGGCTTTAGAAAAATTATTGCCACATCAAAAAAATGATTTTATTCAGATATTTAAAATTATGAGTGGATTACCAGTCACAGTTAGATTATTAGACCCACCTTTACACGAATTTTTACCTAAAAACAAAAGCGAAATTGATGATGTTGCTAAATCACTTAGTTTGTCAAATGAAGAAGTTCAAACTAGAATTGATGAATTGCATGAACAAAATCCTATGCTTGGACATAGAGGATGCAGATTAGGTATATCTTTTCCAGAAATTTATGAAATGCAATGTAAAGCAATATTCGAGGCTTTAATTGAATGTAAAAATCAAAAAATAAAACCTATCATGCCAGAAATAATGATTCCCTTAGTTTCAACAGAAGCAGAGATAAAAATTATGAAAGAATTAGTAATTAGAATTGCAGCTGAAATTCAAAATAAAAATAGCACAAAGGTAAAATTTTTAGTTGGAACAATGATTGAGCTTCCAAGAGCTGCTTTAAAAGCAAAAGATATAGCTAAACATGCAGAATTTTTTAGTTTTGGAACAAATGATCTAACCCAAACAACGTTTGGAATAAGTAGAGATGATAGTGGAAAATTTCTTAATGATTATATTGAAAATAAAATATTTGACATTGACCCTTTCATATCAATTGACGATGGGGTTGGTGATTTAATTCAGATTGCAGCCTCAAATGGAAAAAAACAAAATAAAAAAATTAAATTAGGAATATGTGGTGAACATGGAGGAGACCCAAAGAGTATTCATTTTTGCTCAACGACAGGTTTAGATTACGTTTCTTGTTCGCCATATAGAGTCCCTGTTGCAAGATTGTCAGCAGCTCAAGCAGAGCTTAAAAAGTAATTATATCTCTAGTTTTAAATCTAGTGAACTAAATGAATGCGTTAGAGATCCAATAGAAACTCTATTTACACCCGTGTTAGCAATTTTTTTGATATTTTTTATTGTAATGCCGCCAGACGCCTCTGTTTCATAGAATTTTTTTGAGAGTTTTACAGCTTTTTTGAGTATTTTAGGTTTCATGTTATCAAATAATACTCTGTCAAATTTTAAACCAATTATTTTTTTTAACTGATTTAGATTATCTACCTCCACTGTAATTATTTTACCATTTTTTTTTCTAACCGCTAATTCAACCAATTGTTCTATATTTAAACTTGCAATATGATTATCTTTTATCAAATATTCGTCACTCAAATTAAATCTATGGTTTGTTCCACCACCCAGTTTAACAGCGTATTTTTGAATTACTCTTAGATTTGGTATAGTTTTTCTTGTACAACAAATTTTACATTTCTTAGATACTTTTTTAACAAATTGATTTGTTGTGGTAGCAATTCCTGATATATGGGATAAGAAATTTAACACAACTCTTTCCCCAGTTAGTATATTTTTTATGTTGCCATTTATAATACCTATAGTTTCTCCTTTTTTGACTCTAGAACCTTCTTTTTTTTTTAAATCAATTTTAATACTTTTGTCTATCAACTTATATGTTTGTTTAAGAAATTCTAATCCACCAATTATCCCACCTTGGTTAGAAATTAGTTTGACCTTTTTTACAATATTTTTTTTTAAAAGATTTGATGAAATATCTCCTGATGGATAGAGGTCTTCATTTAAAGCTAATTTACAAACGCTTTTTATAAAATCTTTACTTAAAATTATTTTTGCCACAGATTTTATCTGCCTATTTTTGTCATTCTTTCTACTGATCTTCTTGCTTTTTCAATAACTTCCTTGCTCATTATGATTTCATTGGTTTCATTTTGAAGGCAATCTAAAATTTTTGGTAGAGTAATTTTTTTCATATGAGGACATAAGTTGCAGGGTCTTATAAATTTAACGTTTGGATTATCTACTTGGACATTATCACTCATAGAACATTCTGTAACCATCATGACCTTTTCAGGCTGGTTATCTTTTACATATTTTATCATTCCACTAGTCGAACCAGTGAAGTCACTTGCTTGTATTACATCGGGAGGACATTCAGGATGAGCAATTACTTTAATTCCAGGATTATTTTTCCTAATTTCATTTATTTCCTCATCATTAAATTGTTCGTGTACCTCACAAGTACCTTTCCAGGAAATTATTTCTACATCAGTTTGTGAAGCTACATACTTTGCCAAATAATCATCAGGTAAAAAAATTACTTTTCTAACACCAAGAGAATTTACTATTTTAACCGCATTAGCAGAAGTACAACATACATCGGTCTCAGATTTAACATCTGCAGATGTATTTACGTAAGATACCACAGGCACACCTGGATATTTCTGTTTTAAATTTCTTACATCTTTGCCTGTGATTGATGATGACAATGAACAGCCTGCAGTCATATCTGGAAGCAAAACTTTTTTATTAGGACTCATAAGTTTTGCAGTTTCTGCCATAAAGTGCACACCACACATTACGATAATATCTGCTTTTGTTTTCGCAGCTTCCACAGCTAGAGCAAGTGAATCAGCTGAAAAATCTGATATACCATGATAAATTTCTGGAGTTTGATAGTTGTGTGCTAGTATTACTGCGTTTTTTTCTTTTTTTAATTTATTGATTTCAAAGATATAGGGTGCATGACTTGACCATTCTATCTCTGGAACAGCTTTTGAAATTTTTTTATAAATTGGGTCTGTTGCTTTTCTTATTTCAGCTGTAAATTCCATACTATAAATCTATCAACTTGAAACATAAATGTCATTCAATTAATCTGACGCATGTGCGGCCATGCTGAAATTGGTAGACAGGCACGGTTGAGGGCCGTGTGAGCCTAGCTCATGAGAGTTCGAGTCTCTCTGGCCGCACCAGAATAAACTATTTCATCCAAATAGGTCTTAAAATTTTAATTATTGCCCTACCACAAGTATATTTTTTATCGAAATCAAAATCTTTATCTTTAAATTTTATTAGACCAAAAGGATAATTATTATCTATTAAAACTTTACCAATTTCTTTTGAGTTGAATGAAATTTGATCATCAATTTTTATTGATCCTTCTAATATTTTAATTGGTAATAATTTTTTTGAGAGTTTATCTTTCAATTTTATTCTAGCTGTATTTTCTTGTCCCACATAGCAACCTTTTTTAAAATCTAATGCGTTTAAATCTTCAAAATTACACTCAATTCCAAAAAGCCTATTCTTTAATTTTTCTGTACTATTTTGTGCTATTCCTAATTTGAAACTATTGCTGTAATAGACCTCAGTATTTTCAACTTTAAGCGCTAACTTTTTTATTGATAAATGAAGTTTTTCTAAATTTATAATTAATCTAGCTCCTAAGTCCTTATTTCTTGGGTCTAAAACAATTGGATCCTCTCTAAATTTAATAGTGTAGCCATTTTTATCTTTTGCGTTTTCAAATGATAGAAATTTTTCTTTCGATATAACGGCAACTACAAATTCATTGCTTAAATTTAAAATCTCAACTTTTGATCTTAATTTATACAAATTTAATTGATTAAATAGATCGTCAATTTGACTTTTTTCACAATCTATAAAAAACCCTTTTTTATGTTTAATTACTATAAAATCAAAAAGATACTTGCCTTGAGGGGTTAATAGAGAAGCAAAGCAACTGTTTGTTTCTGAAACTTTGTTAATATCGTTAGTAATTATATTTTGCAAATATTCTAAAACATCATATCCATGAATATAAAGTATTCCTCTATCTTCCAGATTATAAACGCTGTCTTTATTCATAATTGATTTAAATCTGTTTATAATATAGTTACTTTTCTGAAAAATGTTAGATCTTATAATAAAAAACGGAGATTGTTTTATTAGTGGAAAGCTTCAAAAAAAAGATATTGGCATATTAAATGGAAAAATTACTCATATAGAGGACTCTATTAAAGAAAAATCAAAGGGTGTTTTGGAGGCAAATAAACTTATCGTTTTACCAGGGTGTATCGATACTCAAGTTCATTTTAGAGAACCAGGTTCTACAGATACAGAGGATTTAAATAGCGGAAGCAAAGCTGCGATGGTAGGAGGAATAACAGGTGTATTTGAAATGCCTAATACTAACCCACCAACGGCAAATGAAAAAGAGTTCAAAAAAAAATTGAATTTAGCTAAAGATAGAATGTTTTGTAATTATGCCTTTTATTTTGGAGCGACTCCTACAAATCAGTCAGAACTATCAAAACTTAAAAATTTAGAAGGATGTTGCGGAGTAAAATTATTTGCTGGGTCTTCAACTGGTAATTTGCTTGTGCACAAAGAAGAAGATATAGAAAAAGTTTTTGAGCATACAACCAAAGTAGTATCAGTTCACTCAGAGGATGAGGACATTCTTAATCAAAGAAAAAAATTACGAGAAAATGGAAATGTTCTTACGCATCAAGTCTGGAGGAATGAAGAAACTGCAATGTCATCAACGAGAAGGATAGTAAAAATTGCAAAACGATTAAATAAAAAGGCTCATATACTCCATGTAACAACAAAAGAGGAAGTAGATTTTTTATCACAACATAAAGGAAATATTACTTTTGAAATTACCCCTCAACATTTGACATTGTATTCACCAGATTGTTATCAAAAATTAGGCACATACGCACAAATGAATCCACCCATCAGAGACAAATCTCATTACGATAGATTATGGTACGCTGTAAGAAATAATTATAATGATACTATTGGATCAGATCATGCTCCACACCTAAAAGTAAATAAGGATAAAGAGTATCCAAATTCCCCATCAGGTATGCCAGGGGTTCAAACTTTGCTCCCAGTTATGCTAAACCATATTAATAATGGAAAATTAAAACTTGAACAATTAGTAAATTTTTTATGTGAGAATCCGGTAAAAATTTTTGGAATTAAAAATAAAGGATATATTAAAAAAGAATATGATGCTGATTTTACAATTATCGATTTAAACAAAGTTATAGAAATTAGAAACCAAGATATACAAAGCAAGTGTGGTTGGTCGCCTTTCAATGGATATAAGTTTAAAGGCACGCCTGTCGTGACTATCGTTAACGGTGAAATTAAAATGAAAAACGGTAAGATATTAGGAAAACCTTCTGGAAAACCTATGCTATTTTAAAATATTATTTTTTATTAGATCTTCCTCTATCTCTTTTAAAATTGCTGGGTCATCTATTGTAGCTGGCATTTTATATTCTTCTTTATCAGCAATCTTTCTAATAGTTCCTCTTAATATCTTACCCGATCTTGTTTTTGGTAATCTTTTTATAACAATTGCCACTTTAAATGCAGCTACAGGTCCAATTTTATCTCTAACCATTTTGATGCACTCTTTAGAAATAGTTTCATTGTCTTTTGTTACACCAGCTTTAAGCACTACTAGTCCTATTGGTAACTGTCCCTTAAGTTTATCTGCAATTCCTAATACTGCACACTCTGCTACTGATTGATGCTCAGAAAGAACTTCTTCAATCGCACCAGTCGACAATCTATGACCAGCAACATTTATAATATCGTCAGTTCTTGACATTATCCATATATATCCATCATCATCAATGTGACCAGCATCGTAAGTTTGGTAGTAACCGTTATAATTAGTCATATAAGTTTTTTTATATCGTTCATCTGCCTTCCATAAAGTTGGAAAAGTTCCTGGGGGCAAAGGAAGTTTTACAACAATGTCCCCCATTTCATTTGGTTTAGCTATAGAACTATCACTTTTTAAAACTTTTACATCATAACCTGGCACAGCTTTGCAAGCTGAGCCGTATTTTGTTTTTTGCATTTCAATACCTGTGCAATTTGAGCTTATTGCCCAGCTAGTTTCAGTTTGCCACCAGTGGTCTATTACTGGAACCTTTAAAAGATTTTCTGCCCATTTGATTGTATCAGGATCAGCTCTTTCTCCAGCAAGAAATAAAGACTCAAATGCACTCAAATCATATTTTGAAAAAAATTTTCCCTCGGGATCCTCTTTTTTAATTGCTCTAAAGGCTGTGGGAGCGGTAAATAATGACTTAACCTTATAATCTGAAATTATTTTCCAAAAGGCTCCTGCATCGGGAGTTCCTACTGGCTTGCCTTCAAACAAGACTGTAGTACATCCTTTAAATAATGGAGCATAAACAATATATGAATGACCTACTATCCATCCAATATCACTTGCTGACCACCATATGTCATTAGTATCGATATTGTAAATATTTTTCATGGTCCACTTAAGAGCTACTATGTGTCCACCTATATCTCTAACTATTCCCTTAGGTATTCCTGTAGTACCTGAGGTATAAAGGATATACGCAAAATCATTTGCATTCATCTCGACACAATCCTCATCTTGAGCTTTAACCATAGATTCTTCCCAACTGATCTCATTTGGAGCATTAAGTTTTACTTCGTGACCTGATCTTTGGTAAAGAATTATTTTTTCAGGTTTATGAGAAGCCAATTTTAAAGCTTCATCCACTAAAGGTTTGTATTCAACGGTTCTTCCAGGTTCAAATCCGCAAGATGCTGTAACTAGCAATTTAGCTTTACTGTCGTCTATCCTGCTTGCAAGCTCGTTAGATGCAAAACCTCCAAACACTACTGAATGAATAGCTCCAATTCTTCCGCAGGCAAGCATTGCTATTACGGCTTCAGGTATCATTGGCATGTAAATTATAACTCTATCACCTTTTTTGATATCTTGATTTTTAAGAGCACCTGCAAACTTTGAAACTTTGTCTTTTAATTCTTTGTATGTGAATTTTTTTTTATTACCAGTAATAGGACTATCATAAATTAAGGCAGTTTTGTCTCCTCTTCCTTGATCAATGTGAATATCAAGAGCATTATAACAAGTATTTGTGACCCCATCAGCGAACCATTTGTAAAAAGGCGGGGTATCTTTTTTTAATATTTGTTTTGGTTTTTTAAACCAAAAAATATCTTCAGATATTTCCTGCCAAAAATCCTCTGGGCGATTGATAGATTGTTCATAAATCTGTCTAAAATTCGAGGACATGACTATACTGATTCTTTCTTGGTTTTTTGTTGTTTATTAACTATAAAATTGTATTTAATTTTAAAAAGCTAGTAAAATCAATACAAAATAGCTAGAAAAAAGGCTTCAATTAACTATTTATATTTGATAATTAGTCTCAACTTTGGCTTAAACCCAAATGGTTTAAGTCGTAGTTTAAATTTAAACTAACAAAAAACTAACTATAAGGGAGTTTTTTATGAAAACATTAAAAACGTTAGCAATTGCTTTATTTGCTCTTGTGGGAGTGACTACAGCGGCTAATGCGGCAACTACCTTTTTAGCTACGGATGATTTTGTAGGTATTTCATTCTGGTTAATATCAATGGGTATGTTAGCAGCTACTGCGTTTTTCTTTATGGAACAAGCCAATGTCGGCGTTCAGTGGAGAAAATCGGTTAACGTAGCTGGACTAGTAACTGGTATTGCATTTATCCACTATATGTACATGAGAGATGTTTGGGTCACTACAGGTGATACTCCAACTGTCTATAGATACATTGACTGGTTAATTACTGTACCTTTACAGCTTGTAGAATTTTACTTAATTCTTTCAGCAGTAAGAAAAGTTGATAGCGGTATATTCTGGAGAATCTTAATTGGTTCTTTGGTAATGCTAGTAGGTGGATATCTTGGAGAAGCAGGATTCATCAATGCGATGCTTGGTTTTATTATAGGTATGGCTGGATGGATTTACATTCTTTATGAAATCTTTTCAGGTGAAGCAGGTAAAGCTGTTGCAAAATCTGGAAATAAAGCACTAGTTACAGCATTTGGCGCTTTAAGAATGATCGTTACAGTTGGTTGGGCAATTTACCCATTAGGATACATCTTTGGTTACCTAACAGGTGGAATTGACGCTAATTCACTAAACGTGATTTACAACTTAGCAGACTTTGTTAATAAGATCGCTTTCGGTGTTATTATATGGTCTTGCGCTGTTGCAAACTCAAAAGGTAGATAATCTATCATTGAGTTAAAACTAATTAATAGGGCAAGTTTAAATACTTGCCCTATTTTTTTTTGTCCCTATATTTATTTTTATAAATGTCTAAAGTTACATATATAGAGCATAATGGAAAATCCCATACAATTGATGTTCAAAACGGACTGACTGTGATGGAAGGTGCGATACAAAATAATGTACCTGGAATCGATGCTGATTGTGGGGGCTCAATGGCTTGCGCCACTTGTCACGTTTATGTCAAAGAGGAATGGTTTAATAAGATACCTAAAAAAGAAGACGGAGAAGAAGATATGTTAGATATGGCATTCGAACCAAATAAGTTTAGTAGACTAAGTTGTCAAATAATTGTTAACGAAGAATTAGACGGTTTAATTGTTCAATTACCATCTAAGCAGGCATAATGATTAAAACAGATGCATTAATAATTGGAGCAGGGCCAACAGGATTGTTTACCGCTCATCAATTAAAGTTAATAGGATTAAATTGTGAATTGGTTGATAACTTAGATAAAATTGGTGGTCAATGTATTGAGCTTTATCCAGATAAACCAATTTATGATATTCCAGCTGTTCCAGAATGTACTGGTGAAGAATTAACGAATAATTTAGTAAATCAACTTAAACCTTTCAATATTAAATTTCATCTTAAAGAAAGGGTAGATGAAGTAAAAAAAATTGATCAGAATTGGGAAGTTAAAACTAACAAAGGGACCGTTTTTTTGACACCGAATGTAATAATTGCAGGAGGAGTAGGATCTTTTGAACCAAGAAAATTTTCACCAAAAGAGTGCGAAAAATATGAGGACAAATCAATATTTTATTCAATCAAAGATAAATCAATTTTTAGTGGAAAAACGGTATCAATTTTTGGAGGAGGAGATAGTGCGTTAGATTGGGCGATTGAACTATCATCTAAATCAAATGTTAACTTAATTCATAGACGGGAAGAATTTAGAGGAGCTCAATCCACAGTAGATAGAGTTTATGAGTTAGAAAAATCAGGTAAAATAAATTTATTTACAAAATATCAACTTAAGGGCGTCAGAGGAAATGGAAAATTAGAAAGTATTGATATTCAGCACGATAACAAAGAGCTTAAAACCTTAAATACAGATTATGTTTTAGGCTTTTTTGGTTTGATTATGCAGTTAGGACCAATCGCTAATTGGGGTTTAAATATTAATAAAAAAACAATAACTGTTGATACAGAAAAATTTGAAACAAACCAAAAAGGAATTTACGCGGTAGGTGATATTTGCAGTTACCCAGGTAAATTAAAATTAATTCTTTCAGGTTTCCACGAGGGTGCTCTGGCTGCACGAGCATGTTTTAAATTAGCAAGACCCAATGAAAAATATAGATTTGAATTTACAACATCTTCTAAGAGCATAAAAGATAGACTTGGCATTAAAAGTGATTGAATTATTTACCGCTGATACTCCTAACGGTAAAAAAATTTCAATAATGTTAGAAGAAATTAAGTTCAAATATAAAATTACAAAAATAGATATTTATAATAACGAACAATTTAAACCTGAGTTTAAAAAAATAAGCCCTTTTTCTAAAATTCCAGTAATAATAGATCATCAAAAAAATCAAATAGTTTTCGAGTCTGGTGCTATTCTTATGTATTTAGCTGAAAAAAGTAATCAATTTTATGACACAGAAAATAAAATTGAGATCAATCAATGGTTAATGGCGCAAATGGGTTTAATTGGTCCACTTATAGGTCAACATCATCAATTTCATCATTTTAATCCTGGAAAGAGTAAATTCGGAGAGGAGAGATATTTTAAAATTACACAACAATTATATCAAAATCTTGATGAAAGACTTGAAATATCAAAATTTTTGGCAGGAGATAACTATACTATTGCAGATATTGCTACTTGGCCTTGGATCGCTAGACATGAATGGCATGATATCGGATTAAAAAATTTTAAAAATTTAACAAGGTGGTATTTAGAAATTGCAGAGCGCGATGCTGTAATTAAAGGTTATGATTTGATGAACACTGGATCATTAATACCTAAACCTTAATCATCAGCATATACTTTTTCATCTTTTTCAT
>CACELK010000007.1 GCA_902560245.1 uncultured Pelagibacteraceae bacterium | reverse complement strand
TAAAAAACTTAAATGTTTGTTAGTAGATAGTTGGTACGACACTTATTTAGGAGTTGTTATCTTAGTGAGAATTATTGATGGAAAGCTAAAAAAAAATATGAAGATAAAAATGATGTCAAATAATAAAGAATATTATATTGAAAAGGTTGGAGTATTTACTCCAAAAGCAGAAAATGTTAAAGAACTTAATGCTGGAGAGATTGGCTTTATCACTACTGGAATAAAAGAACTTTCTGAAACTAAAGTTGGAGATACAATTTGCGATGCAACAGATCCAGTAAAGGTCGCTCTTCCAGGATTTAAACCTAGTAAGCCTGTAGTTTTTTGCGGTCTATTTCCTGTAGATAGTTCTGAATATCAAAAATTAAAAGATGGTTTAGCTAAATTAAAATTAAATGACGCTAGTTTTACTTTTGAAGCAGAGACATCTTCTGCATTAGGATTAGGTTTTAGATGTGGATTTTTAGGATTATTGCATTTAGAAATAGTTACGGAAAGACTTGAGAGAGAATTTGATATTAATTTATTAACCACTACTCCTGGAGTTGTTTATAAAGTTCATATGAATAATGGAGAAGTTAAAAATTTACAAAATCCATCAAATCTACCTGAGCCAAATTTTATTAAATTTATTGAAGAACCATGGATTAAAGCAACAATTATAACTCCTGATCAATATTTAGGGGCGATAATGAAGTTGTGCCAAAATAAAAGAGGAATTCAAACAAACTTAAGCTACTCTGGAAATAGAGCAATAATAAACTATGAAATTCCATTAAACGAAGTCGTATTTGATTTTAATGATAGATTAAAATCTATGACAAGTGGATATGCAAGTTTTGATTATGAAATTATTGGTTATAAAGAGGGAGATCTTGTTAAGATGGGAATTTTAGTTAATTCTGAGCCTGTTGATGCTTTAGCAATGATGGTCCATAAAGAATTTGCCCAATCAATAGGTCGTGAAGTATGTGAGAAATTAAAGGACTTAATACCTAGACATAATTTTATGATACCAGTTCAAGCGGCTATTGGAGGAAAAATTATTGCAAGAGAAACTATTAAAGGCTTTAAAAAAGATGTTCTTACAAAGATACATGGTGGTGGAGCCAGAGACAGAAAAAGAAAATTACTTGATAAACAAAAAAAAGGTAAAGCAAGATCAAAACAGTTTGGCAGAGTTGAAATACCACAAGAAGCGTTTATTGGTGTTCTAAAAATTAATAAAAGCAAATGAGTAAAATAATTGATTGTATAACTTTTTTTAATGAAAATTTTATATTCGATTTAAGATATAACATTCTCAAGGATTTTGTTGATTTTTTTATAGTTTGCGAGTCAAACTATGATCATAGAGGAAACGCAAAAAGTATAAATTTTGATAAAAATAAAAAATATTTAAATTCAAAAGTTAAACATCTAATTTTAGAAAAGCCATTTCCAAAAAATACAAATGTATGGGAAAATCAAGCTATACAGAGAGATTTTATATTAAAAAATATAGATTTTGTTGATGATGAAGATTATATATTTTTTTCTGATCCTGATGAAATCCCAAACCCCAAAATATTAAAAAGTTTTTCATTAAAAAAAAAATATGGAATTTTTCAACAGGATTTTTATAACTATAAATTTAATTTATTTAATTCATATGAGAGCCCTTGGGACGGTACTAGAGTTTGCAAAAAGAAAAATTTAAAATCAATAGATTTTATGAGACAAAAAGTTAAATCAAAAAATTTAAAATATAGCTTCATAAGAATTGATAAGGAAAAAAATATAGAAATATTCGAAAAGGCGGGGTGGCATTTTAATAATATTATGGATGCTGATAAAATATCACAAAAATTGAAAACTTTTGCTCATATCGAATTTAGTAACGAAAAATTTTCCTCTATAGAGGTCATAAAAAAAAAAATTGAGAAAAAAATTGATTTATTTGATAGGGGCCAAAAATATGAAATAGTATCTATTGATGATAAATTTCCAGAATATTTAAAAGCCAACATAGAAAATTTTAGAAAATTTATTGCAAAATAATATTGGAGAGATGGCCGAGCGGTTTAAGGCGCACGCTTGGAAAGCGTGTTAAGGGGCAACTCTTTCGTGGGTTCGAATCCCACTCTCTCCGCCATTTTTTTTATTTAAAATGAGATTTTACACCTTAGATAATAATATGTTAATTAATGAGTCATTATGAAAAAATTCTTAAATTTAGGACTACAACCACTAGCCAACTCTTATATAAAAAAAAAAAATCTAAAAAACAAAGAAAAAAAATTCAAGCTCGAGGTAGGATTTAACAATAAGAATTATTTGGTTTCAATTATAAATACAATCCCCAAAGAAAAAATGTTTAATGATGAATATCCATATAAATCATCTGAGTCCAAAACAATGAAATTGTCTTTTAAAAATTTAACAAATAAAATTAAAAAAAATTTTAAACCAAAATTTATAATTGAAATTGGAAGTAACGATGGAATATTTTTAAAAAATTTTAGTAAAGATTCTATAGTTGGAGTGGAGCCATGTGAAAATTTAGCTAAATTAACAAAAAAGAAAAAATATAAAACTTTTTCTGAGTATTGGAATTTAGAACTCGCGAAAAAAATTACAGTTAAAAATAAAGCCGATCTTATTTACTCAGCAAATACATTAAGTCATATAAAAAATTTAGATGAAATATTTAAAGCAATTAATTATGGGTTATCAAAAAACGGAATTTTAATATTAGAAGATCCATCTTTGCTGCAATGTATAAAAAACGTTGCTTATGATCAGTTCTACTGCGAACATATCTATGTTTTTTCTACAATAGCACTTAACCAAGTATTGAAGAAATTTAATTTAGAAATTTTTGATATTGAGAATACAAAAACGCATGGAGGGTCTAATAGATATTATATTAAAAAAAATATAAACAAAATTTATAAAATTAAAAGAAGTGTACAAAAAGAATTAGATAAAGAAATTAAATTTGGTTTACATAAGTTTACTACATATAAAAAATTTGGATCAAGAGTTAAAAAATCTAGGAAACAACTTTTAAAAATTTTTTTAAAATTACGTAATAAAAATAGAAAAATAATAGGATATGGTGCTACCGCTAAATCTTGTACTGTGTTAAATTATTGTAAAATTGGGACAAATTTAATTGATTATTTTTATGATACAACTTCCTATAAAATAGGAAGATATTTACCTGGAAGCAAGATTTTAATAAAAAAATATTTAAAATTAGATAAAAAAAAAGTTGATGTAGTTTTTCTAGGAGCATGGAATTTTAAAAAGGAAATTTTTCATAAGGAAAAAAAATTTATTAAAGAAGGAGGAAAATTTATCACACATATTCCTTATCCTAGAATAATTTAAAATTCTGAAAATTTTATACCATTCTTATCTTTTTTAGAAAGTATAGGTTTTTTTATTGGCCACTTAATTTTTAAATCTTTATCATTCCAATCTAAGGTAATTTCACTTTGTTTATGTCGGTAATTGCTACATCCGTAGAATACAATATTTTCTTTTTCTAGACCTAAAAATCCATGCGCAAAACCTTTTGGTATAAAGAAGCTTTTACAATTTTTATCACTTAAAATTATTTTATAGTGTTTGCCATAGGTTTTAGAGCTTTTTCTTACATCCACTGCAACATCAAGAATTTTACCTTTTAAAACCATAATACATTTATCTTGTTGATTTTTTTCTTGAAGATGTAATCCTCTTAAAACATTTTTTTTTGATTTAGAGATTATTGAAAATATTAAGTTTTTTTTAATTATTTTTTTTTTAAATGCCTCTCTTAAAAATCCTCTATTATCATAAAATGCTTTACCTTTAATCACAAATAAACCATTTATATTTGTTTTAATTTTTTTCATTTTTTAAAGCATAATAATATTTTTTTTACTAAATTATCCTTTGGTTTCCACTTAGGTAATTTTCTTAAGTTTAGTTTTTTTATTTTATTAACAGGTTTTTTAAGGTATCTTACTTTAATTTTTTTTTCTAGATTTTTGTTCAATGTTTTAATTAATTGTTTAATTTTAATGTTCGAATTATTTCTTAAAAAATAAGATCCAGACTCTAGATCATTATGAATTATTATCATTATTGCATTAATAATGTCATTAACATGAATAATATTCAGCTCTAAATTTTTTGATATAATTTGAGTTGTTCTATTTTTTTTATAATTCTCTAAAATAATAGGGATAAGCTTTTTTCTATTATCATTTTCTCCAAAGCTTTCATAAAATTTTAAATTATAAAATTTTACTTTTTTTTCATTATAGCTGTAAAAATTACTTATCATTTCAAAAGCATTCTTTGTTGCGGCGTATAGGTTCTTTGAATCTAATTTTTGTCCCAATGAATGTTGCATCATAGTTCCAAAATTAATTATTTTTTTTACTTTTTTTGAAATTAAATCATGCACAAGAGTCGGGAATAAGATATTTGAGTCAATAAAGCCAAAAATATCATGATAGGAATGGTAGTTTTTATACAAAGTGGCAAAATTTATATAATAATCTATTTTTATTTTTTTTAATTTTTTTTGTAAATCAGTGTTTTTTACAATGTAAATACTTTTATATTTTTTTTTATATTTATTTTTTAATTTTTTTAATTTAGGATTTTTTTTGTTTTTTATTCTGACAATATCTATTACATAATAATGTTTTGAAAGAGCATATGAAAGAAAATTATAACCTATAAATCCTGTTGTGCCTGTTAAAAGTAAAGTTTTTTTATTCAATTTTTATATATTTTTTAAATAATCGCTATACTCACAATTACCATAAAATTTAATATTTTTTTTAATTTTATCTTTGCTTATCCATTTATTATATAAAGCAATCTCTTCCAAGCACGCTATTTTTATACCTTGAACTTTTTCAACCGACTGAACGAAAGAAGACACGTTTGTCATGTCATCTATTTTTCCTGCATCTGACCAAACTGCCCCTCTGCCAATATGTTCATAACTTAATTGCCCATTTTTTTTGTACATATTTAATAAATCAGTAATCTCTAATTCTTTTCTTTTTGACGGCTTAAGTGTTTTTGCATACTTAATGACATTGCTATCAAAAAAATATAAGCCAGTTATTGCAAAGTTAGATATAAATTTTTTTGGCTTTTCTACTATTCGTCGTATTTTATTTTTTTTAATTTCTGCTACTCCATAATTTTGTGGTTTACTTACTTTCTTCAAAAAAACTCTCGCACCACTTTTATGAATTAAAGATTTTTCAAATTTATTGGTTAGACTTTGTCCGTAAAAAAAATTATCACCTAATATTAATGCTACATTATCTTTCTTTATAAAATTTTTGCCCAATATAAATGCCTCAGGAAGACCTTTTGGTTTATTTTGAATTTTATACTGAATTTTAATCCCATATCTTTTTCCATCTCCAAGAAGATTTCTAAAACTTTTTTCTTGGCCAGGATTAACAATTATTAAAATATTTTTTATATTAGCTAACATTAAAATTGACAATGGGTAAAATATTAAAGGTTTATCGTATAGCGGTAATAGCTGTTTGTTTACCCCTTTAGTCAAGGGACTTAATCTTGTCCCTGATCCACCGGCTAAAATTATGCCTTTTTTTACCATATTAGTTTTTTAAATTACTTTATATCAATCTTTCTACCAAGATCTAATTTAAACTTATGTGTTTAATTAGGTAAAAATATGGTATGGTAAAACTTTCCAAATAAATGAAAAATAACAATAATTATCAAGCAGACTCTATAAAAGTTTTAAAAGGTCTTGAAGCCGTTCGTAAAAGACCAGGCATGTATATTGGAGATACAGATGACGGTACTGGCTTACATCACATGGTTTATGAGGTTGTGGATAATTCTATTGACGAAGCACTTGCGGGTTATTGTAAAAATATTGAAATTTATATTAACTCTAATGGTTCCATAACTGTAAGAGATGATGGAAGAGGAATTCCTGTAGATATTCATAAAAGTGAAAAAAAATCTGCAGCTGAAGTTATAATGACTCAATTGCATGCTGGAGGAAAGTTTGATCACGACTCTTATAAAGTATCAGGAGGACTTCATGGTGTTGGTGTGTCTGTAGTTAATGCTTTATCAGAAAAATTAAAACTTGAAATAAATAGAGATGGAAAAAAATATTTTATAGAATTTAGAGATGGCAAATCAGTAGCTCCAGTAAAAATAATTGGGAAATCTAAGACCACTGGAACAGAAATAAATTTTTTGCCATCTAAAAGCATTTTTTCTTCAACGAAATTTAGTTCAAATATTATTCAAAAAAGAATGCGTGAACTTGCTTTTTTAAATAAAGGCATAAAAATTTCGGTAAGCGATTTAACACAAAAAAAGCCAAAAAATGTTGAATTTCAGTTTAATGGAGGAATCCTAGAATTTGTTCATTTTTTAGATGACAAAAGAGAAAAACTAAAAAACAAAAATGGAAATGATCTTTTTAAAAAACCAATTTATATTGAAGGAAAAAAAGAAAATACTGAAATAGAAGTTTCTTTAGCATGGAACGCTGGCTATTCCGAAGACGTATATCCTTATACAAATAATATTTTTCAAAAAGATGGCGGAACCCATCTTTTAGGATTTAGAAGCGCTCTAACTAGAGTTGTAAATAAGTATGCAACTGAAAATAATTTATTAAAAAAAAATAAAGTGAATATTTCAGGAGACGATATTAAAGAGGGACTCACTGTAGTTTTATCTTTAAAAATTCCAGATCCAAAATTCTCGTCACAAACGAAAGATAAGCTAGTATCTTCTGAAGTGAGATTAATTGTAGAAAATATTATAAATGAAAAATTATCTACATGGTTTGATCAAAATCCATCTGTAGCAAAAATTATTTTAGCTAAAATTATCCAGGCAGCTGTTGCAAGAGATGTAGCAAGAAAAGCTAGAGAGAGTGTTAGAAGAAAGGGAGCCTTAGAACTTACAGGGCTACCTGGCAAACTAGCCGATTGTCAAATCTCTAAACAAGACGGAACTGAACTTTTTATAGTTGAGGGAGATTCTGCTGGGGGATCAGCGAAACAAGGAAGAAACAGGGAAAATCAAGCAGTTTTGCCCTTAAGAGGTAAAATTTTGAATACATATGTTGATGAAAATGGTTCCAAAAAAAATAATGGTAATAAAAATGATTATAGAACAAAGACATTGTCTAAAATGATATCTTCTAATGAAATACTAACACTAATTAATGCATTAGGATTGGATCCTAAAGCTGAGGAGATAGATTTAAAAGATCTTAGATATGGAAAAATTATAATTATGACGGATGCTGACGTCGATGGATCTCACATAAGAGCATTGCTTCTTACATTTTTTAATAATAAGCCTTTTAATAAGCTTATAGAAAATGGAAATGTTTACTTGGCACAACCGCCGCTATTTAAAATTAACAAAGGTTCAAAAGCAATTTATATAAAAGACGAAAAAGAACTTGAACAATATATTTTAAAAAATTCCAAAAATTTAAATAGTGTTAAAAAGGGAAGCAAAGAATTTATTAAAATTTTTAATCTTGAGAAATCTAAAATAAGCATTCAAAGGTTTAAAGGTTTAGGCGAGATGAATCCTGATGAGCTATGGAATACTACACTTAATCCTGAAACAAGAAATTTACTTCAAGTACAATATTCAAAGGATCAAAAAAAAGACCAAAGTATTATTCATACTCTTATGGGCAATGATGTAAGTTTAAGAAAAGAGTTTATTGTATCTAATGCAATCAATGTTTCGAATCTAGACATCTAAAAAATGAGGTTTGCTGAAACTTCAAAAATATATACCTTAAATAAATCGACATATATTAATTTAAGATGGATTGCATATATAGGCCAACTAATAACTATAATATTGGTTCAATTCTTTTTTGAATTTAAATTTAATTATGTACCCTGTATATTAATTATTTTAATCAGTATTTTAACTAACCTGTATTTAAAATTTAAAATACAAGATAATCAACTAGACAGCTTATTCTCTACAGTTTTTTTAACCTATGATATTTTTCAAATTAGTATTTTATTTTTTTTTACTGGAGGCATTACCAATCCATTCATATTTTTAATTATAATTCCCGCAGTTTTTTCTTCGCAATTTTTAAATATTAGGAGTTCAGTTATACTTGTATCTATTACATCAATTTTATTGATTTTTTTAACTTTTTTTTATTTTGATTTGCCTCATCCTGATGTTTTGCATTTTCATACTCCTTCTTATTATTTATATAGTATTCCATTGGCAATATTTATTGGTTTAAATTTTTTAGTATTTTTTGGAGTTAAATTTGGCACAGAAAGTAGAATTAGAAAAGAAGCTTTTGATAAAATGCAAGAGATTATGGCTAAAGAGAATGAACTAATTTCATTAGGTGGCCAAGCTGCTGCAGCTGCACATTCTTTAGGAACTCCACTATCAACTATATTATTAACAGCAAAAGAATTACAAAAAGAATTTAGTGAAAATATAAAAATTAAAAATGATCTTGATTTATTGGTAAGTCAAAGTAATCGATGCAGTGAAATTTTAAAAAAATTAACATTAAATCCAACAATTGAAGATGAGTTTTTTGATGAAGAAATTACATTTGAAGATTATGTAAAAGAGATAGTTAGATCATATCAAGAAATTAGTAACAAAAAATTTATAATCAATTTAGATAAATTTGATAAGAAAATTAAATCTTTTAAATCACAAGAAATTATATATGGGTTAAGAAATTTTATTGGAAATGCAAACAAATTTAGTAAAAAAAAAATAGAAATATTTTTGATAAGCAATTCTAAAGAGACAGAAATAGTTGTTAAAGATGATGGACCTGGTTTTCCTACAGATTTAATAAACAAAGCAAGACTTGGTGAACCTTACATAAGGACTAGTGATAAAAATCATATATCTAAACATGGTTTAGGTTTGGGAACTTTTATTGGCAAAACCCTATTAGAAAGAAATTATGCAAAAATAACTTTTAAAAACTCTGAATTTGAAGGTGCTATAGTAAGAATAAGATGGAATAATAATGATATAAAAAAAATTAATTAAGTTTTTTTTTACTTTCAAATAAACCACTCAATTCTTTTATCATTACATCACCCAATTCGTGAACATCAGTTATTTTAATTGCTTTGTTGTAATATCTAGATACATCATGACCAATACCGATTGCCAATATCTCAATTTCAGATTTATATTCTATAAACTTAACTATTTTCTTCAAATGTTTTTCAAGAAAATCACCAGAATTTACAGACAAAGTTGAGTCGTCTACTGGAGCACCATCAGAAATTACCATCAAAATTTTTCTTTCTTCTTTCCTTTTTTTTAATCTATTATAGGCCCAAGAAATTGCTTCGCCGTCTATATTTTCTTTTAACAAACCCTCTTTAAGCATTAGCCCTAAATTTTTTTTTGATTGCCTCCAATGGCTGTCAGCACTTTTATATATTATATGTCGCAAGTCATTTAATCGACCAGGATTTTTTGGCTTATTCTTTTTATTCCATTCTTCTCTACTTTTGCCACCTTTCCAATTTTTTGTAGTAAAACCCAAGATTTCAACTTTAACATCACATCTTTCCAACGTTCTCGATAAAATATCTGCACATAAAGCTGCAATTGTAATTGGTCTACCTCGCATTGATCCTGAATTATCAATTAATAAGGTGACAATTGTATCTTTAAAGTCTAAATCTTTCTCTTTTTTAAAAGAAAGTGAATTAAATGGGTCAATTATTATTCTTGGTAGTTTGGCACTATCTAGAAGACCTTCTTCTAAATCAAATTCCCAAGCTCTATTTTGTTTCGCAAGCAATTGTCTTTGAAGTTTGTTTGCTAGTTTTGTTATAAGATCTTGAAAAGATGTTAATTGTTGATCTAAATTTTTTCTTAATTTTGTTATTTCCTCATTTGTCTCTAATAATTCTGCTTTTTCAACTTCGTCAAATTTCTTAGTAAAAACTTTATATTCTTTATCATTTTTATTTGAATTTAATTTCTGAAAAACTTTCTCTGAGCTTTGTTGAGATGAGTCAGTATCGAATAATTGTTCATCCATTTGAAATTGATCAAAATCGTATTCTCCATCAATTCCATTTTGATTTTCATCTTGTTTCGTTTTTTCCTGATTTTTGGACGCTTCATTATTTTCATCCTGATTGTTCGTATCATTTTGATTATTATTATTTTCAGAGTCCTCATTTTTTTCATCATTTTCGCTTGAATCAAAAATATCCATTTCTGACAAAATTTCTGAAAATTTGGAATTATATGACTCTTGATTTTCTAAATTTTTATTTAAAAAATTTAAATGTTTCCCAACTGAGGAAGAAAAATCTTTTTCCCAAAAACTAAGCATTTTTTTTGCTAAGTCATTAGGCTCGATGTTGAGAAAATTTTTTAACATATAAATTTCAAATGCCTCTGAAATATTAACATCTTCCTTACTTTTTAACTGATCTTTTCTTTTAAGATTAAGTTTTTGATTATAATTTTCTTTAAAATTTAAAGAAATACCTTTAAGCATTTTGCTTCCTAAAACCTCATACCTTATTTTTTCAGATATATCATAAAGAATTTTACAAGATTTCTTCTGAGGTATATTTTTTTTATATACGTCTTTATTTGAGAACTTTTTTTTAAGGGCTTCCGAATCTGACTCTGCTCTTAGTCTTATGAAATCATGTTTATTTGTTAAATTATCAAGTTCAAAAAAATCAAGATTCTTTGAACTCAAATTTTTATTTTTATTTTTAGGATTTATTAAATAATCATCAGCTATCACTTTAGCTGTAGATATTAATGCTTGCTTGAACTTTTCTTTAAAATTTTCTTCTTTTTTATTCATTTAAATCTGAATATTTATCATTGACTCTGGAAGATCTTCACCAAAACATCTTTGATAGTATTCAGCAATAATATTTTTTTCGACTTCATCACATTTATTTAAAAAAGTTACTCGAAAAGCATATCCTATGTCTTTAAATATCTCCATATTTTCTGCCCAATGCAAAACTGTTCTCGGACTCATTACCGTTGATATATCGCCAGCTATAAAACCTTTTCTTGTTAAAGAAGCAACTTTAATCATATTGGATACTTTTTCTTTACCTTTAGAATTATTTAAACTTTTATTTTTTGCTAATATAATTTCCATTTCTTTATCTAAACTTAAGTAGTTTAAAGAGGTAACTATATTCCATCTGTCCATTTGGGCCTGGTTTATTTGTTGTGTTCCAGTATATAACCCTGTCGTATCACCCAGTCCGATCGTGTTAGCAGTTGCAAATAATCTAAAATAATTATTTTGTTTTATGACTTTGTTCTTGTCTAGAAGGGTAAAGCTACCCTCTGACTCCAGTACTCTTTGGATAACAAACATTACATCAGGTCTTCCAGCATCATATTCATCAAATACAAGCGCTATCGGGTTTTGGATAGACCATGGAAGCACACCTTCTTTAAACTCTGTAACTTGTTTTCCGTCTTTAATTACAATTGAATCTTTCCCAATCAAATCAATTCTACTTATATGTGAGTCTAAATTGACTCTTATACATGGCCAATTAAGTCTAGCTGCGACTTGAGTTATGTGTGTACTTTTCCCAGTTCCATGATAGCCGTGAACTATTACTCTTTTATTATAATTAAAACCACTTAATATAGCCAATGTTGTATCTCTATCAAATTTATAATCTTTATCTATTTCAGGAACAAATTCACTTTTTTTTGAAAATGCATCTACTTCCATTTCACTTTCAATACCAAATGTTTGATTTACAGATAATTTTATGTCAGGTTTAATATTTAAATTAGGTGTCAATTTTATCTCTATATGTGTTCTTTAATTGTGTATAGGCTAAAGTTATTAGCTTTAGTTTTTCTTCGTATTTTTTATTTCCAGGATTCATATCAGGGTGAAATTTTTTGACAAGACTTTTAAATTTATTTTGAACTTTTTCCCATTTTAAACCAACAGAAATACCAAGGATTCCAAATGCTTTTATATCATTATGGTCAAATTTAAATTGACGCATATAATTCAACTGGCTTTTAAATTTGGTTTTATCAAGTTCATCTTTAAGAGCATTATTCCACAAAACTTTAAAAAAATTATCAGATGAACTAAAACTTTGAGTTGATTTATGCCAAGTCATATCTGATTTTAAGAAATCGTAAATTTGCTTATCACTCATCCCCGCAAAATAATTCCAATTTTTATTAAATTCTTTGACGTGGGCCAGACATAAAAGTCTAAAGTTTTTACTATTATCTTTTTCTATAGGCGCTTTAAATTCCCCTATTTCCATACAATTATCCCAGTCACAAATATTTTTCATGATATAATATAATACTAATATTTATGAATATAAAAAACCTTATTTTAACAGTAAAAAAGAAAATAAATGAAAACTTAATAATAGAAAATATAGATATTCAAGATAAAACATTTCTTCATAAAAATCACAAGAGCCATGAAAAAAATAAATTTCATTTAAAATTAGTAATTAAATCTAAAACATTAAAAAAAATGTCAAAGATTGAGTCTTCAAGAAAAATATACTCTATATTAAAAAAAGAGCTTCAAGACGATATTCACTCTTTGCAAATTTTAATTAATTAATTTCTCATTCAAAAAGTTATAAATTTTTTTTTCTTTAAAATTTAAGTTTAGCTTTATTTTTCCAATTTTCTTAATTAAAATTAAATTTATACTATTTGAAAAATTTTTTTTATCTTTTTTCATAAACATTACCAATTTTTCTAAATGTTTTTTTGAAAAAAATTTATTTACTTTGTTTGGTAGATTATATTTATAAAAATGTTTTTTTATTTTCAAATAATCTTTTTCCGATAAAATCTTTAATTTTTTACTAAATGTAATAGCAGAGATTATCCCCAATAAAACAGCCTCACCATGATTCAATCTATTAGAATATTTAAGTGTTGCTTCATATGCATGAGCAAAAGTGTGGCCGAAATTTAAAATTTTTCTTAGATTTTTTTCTTTTTCATCTAATTCAACAATTTTCTTTTTAATTTTACAGCTTTCAATTATTGATTTTTCAATAAAAGGACTTTTAATTTTAATTATTTTTGAACCATTTATATCTAAAAATGAAAAAAATTTTTCACTAAAAATTAAAGAATGTTTAAGTATCTCGGCGTATCCACAAATTATCTCTCTTTTTGGGAGGGTTCTCAAAAAATTAATATCAGTTATAACTAAATTTGGTTGATAGAAGGATCCTATCAAATTCTTACCATGCGAAGTATTTACTCCTGTTTTACCTCCTATAGATGAATCTACTTGTGCAAGTAATGTAGTAGGAACATTTATGAATTTTATTCCTCTTTTATATATACTCGCAGTAAAACCAGATACATCACCTGTAATACCACCCCCTATAGATATTAAACAATCATTTCTCTGAAAGTTATTTTTCAACATAATGTCTAAAATTTTTTCAACATTTTTTAAATTTTTATTTTTTTCATTTGCTTGAAATAAATAAACAATTTTGTTTTTTTTTTTAAATTTACTTAAAATTTTTGATCTAACTGTTTTTTTAATTTTATTATCGATTATAATTAAACACTTATTAAATTTAATGGAATTTTTGATTAAAAGTTTAGGCAAGTTTTCGTAAAGACTCCTGCCAATTATTATAGGATAATTTTGACTTTTTGTATTAACGTTTAATTTAAATTGTCTCATATAAATTTATAATATTTGTAGTGATTTGTTGTTTTGATAATTTATCACAATTAATTTTAAATTTTGCTCTTTTGTATATTTTTTTTCTACTACTAATTAAGTTAACTAATTCTTTATTATTAAGCTTATTTGCAATTGGTCTCTTGTTATTTTTTCTTATTCTTTTAATTAAAAGATTATTACTACAATTTAGCCAAAAAGAGACGTGGTTATTCAAAATTTCTTTTTGAATTTTATCGTTAAAAAAAGATCCTCCTCCCAAAGAAATTACACTGTTTTTATTTTCTAGGATTCTTAGAGTTATTTTCTCCTCCAATGATCTGAAAAAAATCTCGCTTTTATTATTAAAAATTTCAGAAATAGTCATTCTCATTTCATCTTCTATAAGTTTATCAATGTCATAAAATTTTAAACCTAATTTCCTTGAGACTAATTTGCCAATAGTTGATTTTCCAGAAGCCATCATACCTAGCAATACTAGGTTTTTTTTAAAATTCATAAGTTTCTTTATTGAAAAAACACAAATATGTCTTAATTTGAAATTATTAGAAGATATATGCAATTTCATAAAAAAACAAGAGGTGGAAAATATTCTTTTTTGATTAAAATACTAATTAAGTCTGCTTTTATTTTTTTAGTATTTTTTATAGCTGTAATATTAGTAGATAAGATAGATTTTCCTAAGCCCAACAAAAAAATTGAAAAAATTATATCAAATGAAAATCTTAAGATTGTTAAATAAAAAAAATTTATTTATTTTTTTTTGTTTTTTATTCTTACTAAATAATAATTTAGTATCCGAGGAACCAACCGATATATGGAATTTGGAAAATAGCAATAAAACTGGGCTAGAAGATTCTGATACAAAAATCAAAGAGTCAGAAGATACAACAAAATCAATTTACCAAATTCAATCCAAAAATAATATTGATATTAATGTAGAGCTTGATGATGTGCTATCATCAAACAACATACAGATTGTTGGTTTATACGATCCATCTGAAAATGATTTAACTATAGATATGTGGTCAAACTCAGATGGAAATAGGATTATAGAATTAATTAATAAAATAAAAAAAATCGAATTATCGAAAGACTCAAAAGAAATACTAAAAATATCTCTTTTAACTAATTCCTATTATCCTAAAAAGAATATTTCATATGACAAATTTTTAAATTTAAAACATGATTGGTTACTTAAAAATTCAGATTTAAATTTAATAGAACAATATTTAATCAAAAATAAAACCATAGACAATAATAATAAATTAATAAAATTTTTAGTTGATGAATATCTTTCAAAGTCTGAACTTAAAAAATCTTGTAATTTACTTTCAAAATTAGATTATCCAATGAAAGATGATTATTTATCAAAATTTAGTATTTATTGTTTGATAAATAAAAATAAAAAGGAAGAAGCTCAACTATTGTATGATTTAAAGAAAGAGCTAGGATTTAATGATATCTTTTTTGAAAAAAAATTTGACTATTTAATGGGATATAATCAAATAGTTGATGAAACTATTTCAGAAAAAAATATTTTAAATTTTCATCTTTCACATAGAATAAATTCAAATTTTATTTTTGAACCTAATGATAAAACAAAAAAAGAAATTTGGCGTTATTTGTCAACATCTAATTTACTTACAAACATTGAAAAGGTTGATTTAGATGACATAAAAAAAATTTCATCTATCGAGAAAGCTACGCATGAGGGAAATTATACAGAAGAAGAGCTATTTGAATTATATAAAAGATTTCAGTTTAGTATTAATCAACTTTTAAATGTAGAACAATCATACAGACGTCTATCTGGAGCCGAAAGCAGAGCTCTTTTATATCAAGGAATTCTGATAAATTCTGAAATTGAAAAAAAATTAAATTTGACAAAAATTTTAAAAAACTCTTTTATAAAAGAGGACATACCAAATGCCTTTAATAACAAACTTACATCCATTCTTGAAAATATCGATTTAAATAATGTCCCATCAAATTATACAAGATTTTATAATAAGCATATTAAAAGGGATGAAGAAATATCAAAAACAATAAAAATTAACAACAAGATAATTCATCAGTCAAAATTAATTAATTATCTTAGAGAAGATATAGACAAACAAAATACTCAAAAGGATTTAAATGATATTTTAAAAAAAATAAAAAAAAATAAAAAATATTTTATATCTACTAAAGATATAATTTTACTGGAGTCCCTAAAATCTGATGGGTTTGAAATTGCTAAAAAATATGAAAACCTTTACGAGGTAGATGCATCAAACATGCCATCTGATATTAATGTATTAATTGAAAATGGTGAAACAGGCTTAGTTCTATTGAGATTAGTTCAGATACTTGGACAGGATAATTTCGAAGATCTTGGTTCAGAGACACTATTTTTTATTGTAAGCGCTTTAAATCAATTAAATATTGATAAATTGAGAAATAAAATTTTATTAAAAGTTCTACCTTTAAAAGTTTAAAAATTATAATAAAATACTTTCTTAAATGTCTATAAAAAAAATTATAACAGAACCAAACAAAATACTAAGACAGGTTTCGGAACCTGTGGAAAAAGTAGGTAAGTCCGAACAGGATTTAATGGATGATATGCTTGATACTATGTATCACGCTAAGGGCATAGGACTTGCTGCCGTCCAAATTGGAGTTCCAAAAAGAATTATAGTAATGGATATTAATTGGAGTAATGGAGAAAAAAATCCATTATATTTTGTTAATCCAGTTATAAAAAATAGAGACAACAATAAATCAATTTATGAAGAAGGATGTCTATCTGTTCCAAATCAATTTGCACAAATAGAAAGACCAAGCAAGTGTAAAATTGAATATTTAAATTATAAGGGTGAAAAAAAAATATTAAATGCTGATGGATTGTTAGCGACATGCATTCAGCATGAAATGGATCATTTGGAGGGTATTTTGTTTATTGACTATCTATCTAAATTAAAAAAAGGCATGATCATTAAAAAACTCCTAAAAAATAAGCCAGATAGAATAGTAGTTTAATTAATGTTAAAAAAAATAGTTTTTATGGGTACCCCATATTTTGCTGTACCAATCTTAAAATCTTTATACCAGAACGGTTATAATATTTCAGCTGTTTATACTCAACCACCCCAAAAATCTAATAGAGGTCAAAAAATAAATAAATCTCCTATACAAAAATTTTCAGAAACATTGAATATAGACTGTAGAATACCAAAAGATTTAAAAAATAATGAAGATGAGTTTAACTTTTTAAAAAATTTAGATCCTGATTTGGTGATTGTAGTAGCTTATGGACAAATTATTCCTAAAAAAATGTTAACTCTCTCTAAAAAAGGTTTTATTAATATTCATGCTTCATTATTACCAAAATGGAGAGGAGCAGCTCCAATACAAAGATCAATAATGAATTTAGATAAGGAAACAGGTATTAGTATAATGAAAATAAATGAAAAGCTTGATAGTGGCCCTGTATGTTTTAGTACAAAACTAAAAATCAAAGAAGAAGATAATACTTCAACTTTATCTGAAAAGTTATCTGTTTTGGCTTCAGATAATATTTCAGAAATAGTAGATAATATAATAGCTGATGAGGTTATATTTCATCAACAGGACCATAATAAAGCAACATATGCTAAAAAAATTTGTAAAACTGAAGGAAAAATAAATTGGAATAATTCAGCAAAAAAATTAATTGGCTTAATTAATGGTTTAAGCCCTAGTCCAGGAGCATGGTTTAATTATAGTGGTGAAAGATACAAGATTTTAAGAGCAAAAATATCTGAAAAACAAGGTGATATTGGTAAAGTTCTTTCAGAAAGAATGGAAATTGGCTGTAAAGAAAAAGCCATAGAGATATTAGAAATTCAAAGAGAGGGGAAACAGGTACAAAAAATTGGTGAATTTATGCTTGGATCTAAAATTAAAAAAGGATCTAATCTACAGAATGAATAGGTACCAAATTTTAATTGAATATGTTGGAACAGGATTTAGTGGTTGGCAAATTCAACCAAAAGGCAAAACAGTTCAAAAATTAATTCAATTGCATATATCGAAATTGTTAAAAGAAAAAATAAAAGTAGTTGGTTCTGGCCGAACAGATGCTGGAGTTCATGCCTTAGAACAATCAGCGCATTTTGATACAAATAGAAAAATTATAAATTTAAATAAATTTTTAAAATCAATTAATTTCTTTTTAAATCCTAACTATGTTTCAATAAAAAAAATAAAAAAAAAAAATTTAGAATTTCACGCAAGATTTTCAGTCAAAGAAAGAACATATAAATACATTATTTTTAATAGAATTAGTGCTCCATCTATAGAAAAAGATAGAGGTTGGCATATAAGAAATAAGATTGATTTAAATCTGATGAAAAAAGGTTCCAAAAAACTTTTAGGAACACATGATTTTTCAGCATTTAGATCGTCAAGTTGTAATGCAGTATCTCCAATAAGAACAATGAAAAATATTAGAATAAAAAAAATTAAGGATAAAATTGAGATAAAATTTACATCTCAATCTTTTTTACAACAACAAGTTAGATCAATGGTAGGATGTTTAAAATATTTAGCCGAAAAAAAATGGAGTTTAAAAAAATTTGAAAAAGTTATAAAATATAAAAAAAGAAATTTATGTGCTCCACCTGCGCCTCCACATGGGCTTTATCTAGAAAAAATTAATTATTAACTCTGTAGTTTTTTTTAAATTTTTTATTGATCCTCCATCTAGATCCTTGTCGCACAATGTATCCAACACAACTTATTGATTGACATTTACAAGGATATTGTTTGAAATCAGAATCGTAGCTAAATCCATAATCGCATGTCAATTCCTCTCCTTTTTTAATATCTTTAATAGCGGTAACCCAAATTTTTAAACCTTTTCCCTCATAATCACAATTATTTGAACATGAGTGATTAATTAATCGAGCTATATTCCAAGAAACATCACCATCTAAATCATACTTTTTATTCAAATTGAAAAGGTATATTGGTTTTTTATTATCAAATTTAGGGTTATTATCACTTTCTTTGACAGAGATTATATTTCCTACATAATTAATTATTTTTGTTCCTTTTTTAATATTTTTTGTTGCGTATAAACCTCTTCCATTTTTATCAATATTTGATTTTTTTATTTTATATAACTTCATATTTTATTTTCTGATAATGCGTTTACATGATTAAATGCACTTTCTGCAAGTGCATTAAGGTCATACCCGCCTTCTAAAACGGACACAACTTTTCCTTTTGTAAATTCATTAGTAGCTCTAAGAGTTCTTTTTGTAATTTCATAAAAGTCCTCAGAATTTAATTCAAATTGTGCCAAGGGATCATCTTTATGCATATCGAAGCCCATGCTAATAAGTAAAAATTCAGGCCTAAATTCAATTAATTTATCTAAAACTCTATCATGTGCGTTTAGATATTCCTCTGATGTCGTTCCTGCTGGTAGAGGAACATTAAAAATATTATTATGATTGCCCTTTTCTTTTTCACTTCCAGTGCCAGGGTAAAAAGGGAATTGGTGCGTTGATAAATATAAAACATTTTTATTGTCCCAAAAAATATTTTGATGACCATTTCCCTGATGTACATCAGGATCCCATATTGCAATTTTTTTATAATTAAAATTTTCAATAAGATAATGTGCTGCAATAGCACAATTATTGTAAATACAAAAACCCATAGCTTTATTTTTTTCGCTATGGTGACCAGGAGGACGAACAGGGCAAAAAGCATTTTTAAATTTTCCCTGTTCCACTCCATCGATTGCTTTAATTACAGAGCCTACTGCATCAATTGATGCATCTTTGCTACCTGGTGAGATGACCGTATCCCCATCTAAAAACTTAGCACCTTCACTAGGAAAACTTTTTTGAACCATATTTATGTAGTCTTCATCATGAGCTTTTTTTAAAATTTTATGGTCAAAAACACCTGGTTTATCCCATATCAAATTTTTATTTTTTTTTAATTTTTCAGCAATAGCCACTACTCTTTTTGGTTGTTCAGGATGACCATCCCCTGTTAAATGATTTGTTGACGAATCTGAGTATACTATACCAGTATTCATGAGAAATATTTATCTAAAATTTTAGAATAAATCTTAGTTAATTTTTTCAAATCACTCAATGATACCGCCTCATCGATTTTATGCATAGTTCTACCAACTAAACCAAATTCTAAACAAGGGGATATTTTTTTTATAAATCTAGCATCCGAGGTTCCACCAGTTGTAGAAAGTTTTGGTTTTATTTTTGTTATTTTTTTTACTACATTCTGTATCATATATGTGGTTGCGTTAGGCTTAGTTAAGAAAGCTTCACCAGAAACCCTATATTCTATTTTAAATTTGGATTTATTTTTTTTACTTATTTTATAAATAATTTTGTTCAACCTCTTTTTAATAGATTTTGATGAATGTTTGTTATTAAATCTTACATTAAGAGTAGCTTCAGCGACTCCTGGAATTACGTTATCGGTATTATTATTAATATTTATACTAGTAATCTCCAAATTTGTAGGCTGAAAATTCTTTGTTCCTTTATCAAATTTAATTCTCTTCAATTCATTCAAAATTTTTACTATTGTTGTAGAAGGGTTATTTGCTCTATGGGGATAAGCAACATGTCCCTGTATGCCAATTATTTTAATTTTTGCAGTTAAACTACCTCTACGACCTATTTTAATCATCTCTCCTAACTTGTTAGGGTTTGTAGGTTCTCCAACTAAACAAAAGTTAATTTTTTCTTTTTTTTTTTTAAGGTAGTCTACAACTTTTTTTGTGCCGTTAATTGCATCACCTTCTTCGTCTCCGGTTATTAAAAAGCTAATTGATCCATTGAATTTTTTATTTTTATTTAAAAAAATACTCACTGCAGAAACAAATGCAGCAATAGAACTTTTCATATCGTTTGCACCTCTACCAATTAAATGACCTTTTTTTATAGATGGTTTAAAAGGGTCAACTGTCCAATGATTTAAATTACCTGGTGGTACAACATCTAAGTGGCCAGCAAATAAAAAATTAGGACTTTTATTTCCTATTCTTGCATATAAGTTTTTAACTGCTTTAGAATCTTTTTCTTTAAATTCCAATATTTTTGTCTTGAAACCTAATTTTTTTAATTTCCTCTCTAAAAATTTCATGACCCCTGCATCTGAAGGAGTAATAGATGGAAATTTTATTAGCTCTTTAGCTAATTGAAGCTCATTAATTTTTTGCATTTTTATTCTCTTAAAAGATCATTAATTGATGTTTTTGATCTTGTTTTTTCATCAACTTGTTTAATTATTACAGCACAATATAACGAAGGTCCTTTAGAATTATTTTTGTCAGGCAAAGTACCTGGAACAACAACTGAATATGGTGGAATTTTTCCATAAGTTATTTCATTATTTGATCTATTTACAATTTTTGTTGACTGACCAATATACATGCCCATGCTTAATACAGATCCTTCTCCAACTATTACTCCCTCTACAACCTCAGACATCGCTCCTAAAAAAACATTATCTTCTATAATTGTTGGTTGAGCTTGTGCTGGCTCCAACACTCCACCAACTCCACTTCCTGCAGAAATATGACAATTTTTTCCAATTTGGCAGCAACTTCCAGCACGACTAAAAGTGTCCATCATCGTACCTTGGTCGATATATGCTCCAATATTAACAAAGCATGGCATTAAAACTACATTCTTCCCAATAAATGATCCTCTTCTTACAGGAGAGTTTGGAACCATTCTAAAACCAGCTTCTTCAAATTCTTTATCTCCCCAGCCAGCTGTTTTACCTTTTAAAATATTACTTTTGTCCCTCCAGCTTGAATAAGGTCCCTCGAGAGTTTTCATACTATGAATTCTAAAACTTAACATGATAGCTTTTTTTAAGTACTGATGTGTTTTCCATTCACCATCAATTTTTTCTGCAACTCTTACTTTTCCAATATCTAAATCTTTAATTACTTTATTAATAGCATCTTTGATAGATTTATCTGAGTTTTGGTTGATTTGATCCTTTTTATCCCAAGCTTCATTTATGATTTTTTCTATGGACATAATTTATTTACTTTTTAATAACCTTATTTCTTTAAGAAATAAAGACAGATTTTCAATTTTATGTGAAATATAATCTTTATCAGAGTCCATCTTTCCAAAATGTTCATCATTGATTAACCAAACAGTTGTGCAGCCTCGTACATGTCCAATACTTAGATTTTTAGCGATATCCTCTATATAAATCGTTTCTTTTGGATTTATACCAAATTTTTTAACCATTAAATCAAAAGTTTCAGCTTCAGGTTTGGGCACATATCCCGCATCTTTAATATCAAAAACTTTGTCTCTACCAAATAAATCATACACTCCTAGATGAGTTAAAATATTTGCAGCATGATCTGCAGAACCATTTGTGAAGATAAATTTTTCCATATCTAGTTGTTCAAGCTCATTTCTCATAACTCTATCTTCTTTCATAAATGACAAATCTATATCATGAACGTAGGACAAAAATTCATCTGGAGATATTCCATCATGGACCATCAATCCCCGCAATGAAGTATTATACTTATAGAAGTAATTTGTTTGTAATTCTTTAGCTTTATCTTTATCAATTTTGAGTTTCTCAGAGATAAATTTTGTCATTCTCTTTGAAACTTGACCGAATACTCGCTCTAAAGAATAATTATTATGTTTTCCATAACAAACTCCATCTAAATCTAAAAGTAGGTATTTTTTTTCCTTCAATTTCATTTTCTAATTAATGTACCAGAGCCCTTATCTGAGAATAACTCAAATAATATAGAGTGTTTTGGTCGGGCGTCAATTATTCCTACGGCAGTTACTCCATTATTAATCGCATCTAAACAAGTATTTATTTTTGGTATCATTCCTCCAGTGATAGTTTCATTTTTAATCATTTCTAAAATTTCAGAAGAAGATATTTCCTCTATTAATTTTTTATTTTTATCTAAAACACCCTCTACATTAGTCATTAAAAGTAATCTTCTACATTTTAAAGATTTTGCAATTGCCCCTGCGGCCCAATCGCCATTTATATTAAAAGGTTGATTTTTTTGTAAACCCAGTGGCGAGACAATTGGAATTTTTTTTCCTTTGATCATTTTTAACAATAAATCGTTATTAATTTTTTTTGGTTTCCCTACAAAACCAAGTTCCTCAGATTCGGGGATAACTTCAATAATGTTATTTTCTTTAGTATGTATTGAAATTGCTTCAGTTCCTTTTTTTTTAAGAGAAGCAACAATATCTTTATTAAAATCAATAAGCACTCTTTCAACTATATTTATAACTTTTTTATCTGTTACTCTTAAACCTTTTATAAATTTTGTTTGAATATTTGACTTATCTAATTCTCTTTTTATTCTTGGCCCACCCCCATGAACAACTACAATCGAGATTCCTAATTTATTTAATATGGTAATATCTTCTATAAAGTTATTAAATATATTTCTATCAATAAAAACATTTCCTCCATATTTAATAACTATCAAATCATTTTTATATTTTTCGATATATTTATATACTTCCTCTTTTGGAGGTCCATTTTCAGGTAATATTTTTTTTAAATCCATTAATTATTTTCATGAGAGACATCTACTTTGTTTTAACACTCATTTTTCTTTGTATATAAAATTGTTGAATTAAAGTTAAGATGTTATTGAAAGTCCAATATATTACTAATCCCGCGGGAAACGGAGCAAGTATCACAGTTAAAAAAACCGGAAAAAACATAAAAATTTTAGCCTGCATTGGATCTGGTGGCGCTGGGTTTAGTTTTTGTTGAATATACATGCTTACACCCATAGCAACTGGCCATGCTCCAATTATTAAGAAAGAAGGCGGATCCCATGGAATTAATCCAAAAAGATTAAATAAAGATGTTGGGTCTTTATCAGATAAATCTTTTATCCATCCATAAAAAGGCATGTGACGCATTTCAATTGTTACAAAAAGAACTTTGTATAGTGCGAAGAACACTGGAATTTGGACTAATATAGGCAAACAGCCGCTCATAGGATTTACTCCCTCTCTTTTATAAAGAGCCATCATTTCTTGTTGAAGTTTCATTTTATCATCTTTGTGAAGTTCTTTTAGTCTTGTCATTTCTGGCTGAAGAAGCTTCATTTTCCCCATGCTTCTAAATGAAAATGACGCCAAAGGAAAAAATATCAGTCTAATACATACTGTGACTAAAATAATAGCAACACCATAGTTACCAACTAATTTAAAGAAGTAATCAATTGCAAAAAATAGAGGTTTTGTTAAAAAGTATAACATTCCCCAATCGATAACCAAATCAAACTTATCAATTTTAAGATTTTCTGAATATCCATCAATTGTTTCAACTTTTTTTGCCGCAACTATTATTTGAATTTCTTCCTCAATAGTGTCATTTGGACCAGCTTCAATACCCTCTCTAGAAATATAATTTACTCTAAATTTATTTTTGTAGTCAAAGGTTGTTTTAAATTCTTTATTTCTTGGAGGGACTATACTTGTAATCCAATACTTGTCACCAATTCCCAGCCAACCTTTTGAGGAATTTTTAACAAATTTTTCATCTACTAAGTCATCATAGTCTTCCTCGATTAACTGATCGTCCAAGGTGGCAATTGGACCCTCATGCAAAATATAAAAACCTGAAATTTCTGGTTTCTTATTTCTAATAATTTGACCATAAGAGTAAAAATTATAAGTCTTATTTGTTTTATTAAAAACTTTCTCTTTAATAGTGAATAAAAACTGATCATCTAGTTCAATTTCTTTTTCAAAAATAATTCCTTCATTATTTTTCCAAGTTAATTTTACAGGATTATTATTTGTTAATTTTTCATTTCCTTCTATACTCCAAATAGACTTTGAGTTAGGCACTTGAATGTTTTTTGAATTAGTAACAAAACCACTTTCAATAAAATAACCATTTTCAATATTTCTTGGACTTAGAAGAATTACTTTTTCATTTTTATCTAAACTTATTTTATAGTTTTTAAACATTAAATCATCGATAATTCCTCCTTTAAGAGAAATTGAACCACTTATGTTTTCATTTTCAAAGTAAATTCTTTTGTTTTCATTTAACGCATCTTTTCTAGAAAGTTTTTTAACACTTGTATTTTCATCTAAAGTTGGAGTATCTGAATTTTTTATTAATTCACTTTTTTCTCTTTCAGTTTTAAATTTTGCTATTTCCTCTGGGGAAGGCTGAAAAAATAAAGAATATAAAACTATAATTGCTATAGATAATGTAACTGCAGCTATTATATTTTTAAGCTCCATTCTTCTTTACCTTCTCTTCTTTTTTAATTTGAAACCATGGATTACATTTTAGTATTCTTAAAATTGATAAGTAAAGTCCTTTAATTATTCCATGTGTTTTTAAACTATCTATGCAATAGCTACTGCATGAGGGATTAAATCTACACGAATTTGGAAATAGTGGACTAATAAAAAATTGATAAAATTTTATTATACTTATTAAAAAAAATAATATTATTTTCATTATTTTATTCTTTTAAAATCTGAAAATAAAGTTTCTTTAATTTCTTTATATTCATCAGTTAATATTTTTTGTTTAGCGATTACAAGATATGAATAGTCACGATTAAGAGAAATATTTTTCATTGCTTCAGTCATAATATTTTTTAGTCTACGTTTAATTTTATTTCTTTTAACTGCATTACCAAGTTTTTTTTTTACTACAAAACTTATATTTAAATTGTTTTTTCCCTTTTTTATTAATTTTTTGAAAAAAACAGTAAAATATTTATTAGAAACTTTATCTCCTTCCAATAGATTTCTAAAATCCTCATCTTTAGATAAGCTGACTATTTTATTAACCATCTAACTATACACTAAGAGATTTTCTTCCTTTTTTTCTTCTATTCTTTAATACTTTTTGTCTCTTCTTAGTAGACATGCGAGAGCGAAACCCATGCTTACGAGCTCTTTTGATTTTTGAAGGTTGCCAGGTTCTTTTCATAAGATTTTTTATTAAAATTTTGCCTTTATAGAAAATAAAACTATATAAGTACAGTTATTTTTATTAAATTAACTACATGGATAACGCAAAAAATATTAAAATAAGTCTCGCCGTTATTTATATTTTGATAATAAGCATTTTTTTGTGGTTTTTTTTTAAATATTTTTCAATTGAAGATTTTACTAGTTATGAGCTTATTAAATCTAATCGAGATATATTAAATGAAATAAAAAATAAAAACTTATTTTTATCAAGCGTAATATTTTTTTTCGTTACTATTTTATGGGTATTACTTTTAGGATTTGCTTCCCCAATATTTTTAATAGGAGGATTTATTTTTGGCAAGTGGTTAGGAACTTTCATTGTTTTATTTGGTTTATCTGCTGGCGCTACAATATTATATTTCTTAGCAAACTTTTTTATAAAAGATTTTATTTATGAAAAATTTTCATTTAAATTTATTTATTTAGTAAATAAATTTAAAAAAAATGAATTAATTTACTTTATAATTTATAGAGCAGTAGGCGGAATACCTTTTTTTATACAAAATTTATTACCACTAATTTTTAATATCAAAATTAAAAACTATTTTTATGGATCTGTAATTGGTCTTGCTCCACAACTATTCATTGGAGTGTCACTTGGTGCTGGTATAAATAATATAATTGATGATAATGATACAATGCCAAATTTAATTCAGATGATTTTGATTCCTGATATTTATTTTCCAATTCTAGGCTTAATATTAATTTTAATAATTACTTTTTTTTTAAGAAAAACATTCTTTAAAAAGTAGAAACTGGTGCTCTCATCAAGAATCGAACTTGAAATTAATCCTTACCATGGATTCGTTATACCATTTAACTATGAGAGCAATTTAGCAGCTTATTTATATCGATGTATAAAATGTTATTTTTCAAATAATTATCTTAATTTTTTTTAAATTTATAATATATTGGATGAATTAAAAATTCATCATGAAAGTATATAATAAAATTATCATAGATAAGAATAACCAGACTATTTTTGAAGATTCGTTTGAATACGACGGTCCATTGTTACACTGCGGAATTCATTATGATTTCAAAAGTACTCGCGGCGCAAAAGCTATGGAAAAAAAAGCAAAAAGGGAGAAAAAACTAGCAGAGAGGAGAGCCAAGAGACAGGCAAAACTAGGTGACAAAAAACAAGAAGATAATTCGAAAAAAATAAAAATTGATGAACCTTTATCTTTAGATTTTATAACCAATCCAGATAAAGAAAAATGAATAAAAATAAAAAAAAAGATAAGCTTTTAAGTCTTCAACTTGCATTGAGAAAAAATCTTAAAAAAAGAAAAAATTTTCAAAGAAAAATTAAAGATAAAAAAAATAAATAAAATGATCTTAAATGATAAACAAATAAAAAAAATAATAAAAGAAGAGGATATGATTAGTCCTTTTGTAGACAAGTTAGTTCACCAGGGCATAAGCCATGGTCTTGGAACTTTTGGTTATGATATACGTTGTGGAGATGAGTTTAAAATTTTTAGCAATGCAAAGGGCGCAATATGTGATCCAAAAAATTTTACTGAAGATAGTTTTATAACTGTTAAAGGTGAGGATTCTGTTTTAATACCACCAAATTCCTTTGCATTAGCAGCGAGCTTAGAATATTTTAAGATGCCTAGACGTATAACTGGTTTAGTTACAGCCAAAAGCACTTATGCAAGGACAGGCCTTGGTACACCATCAAGTGTCTTAGAAGGAGGTTGGAGAGGCAATTTAGTGATGGAATTTGCAAATCATACAAATCTTCCAATAAGGCTTTATGCAAATTCTGGTGCGGCTCAAATTCTTTTTTTTGAGGGTCAAGAGCCAGAAATTTCTTATGCAGAAGGTTCAAGAAAATATCAAGATCAGCGCGGTATAACACTGGCTAAATCAAAATAATTTTATGGAAAAATTTTTGATCAAGGGTTCCCCCTATAAAGGAATTAAAGGTACAATAAAATGTAATGGAGCTAAAAATGCAGTCTTACCGTTGATGGCTTCATCAATTTTATTTGATAACACTGTTACGTTAAAAAATGTTCCTATAGGAGCGAAAGATATAGAAACTATGATTGTTTTATTAAGATCACTAGGATCAAAAGTTACAATTTTTAAAACAAAAAAAATTCTTAAAATACAAAACAAAAAAAAACACAAGCTTTTAGTAAAGTATAAATATATCTCTACTATGCGAGCGGGAGTACTTGCAATGGGAGCATTACTGGGCAAATATAATAAATGTTTAACAGCTTTATCTGGTGGTTGTAGCTTAGGTCCAAGACCAATCGGATATCACTTGGCTGGATTTCAGAAATTAAATTGTAATTATAGTTTAAAAAAAGGTTATATAAATATTTTTTCAAAGAGTGGAATTAAGGGAAATAATTATTGTTTTCCGAAAGTTAGCGTTACAGGAACTTCGAATTTAATTCTAGCATCAGTTCTAGCAAATGGAACAACAAAATTAAAAAATATATCAATCGAACCTGAAGTTATTGATTTGATAAAATTTTTAAGAAATGGTGGAGCAAAAATTAATTTTATTGGAAGAAGAACTTTAAAGATAGATGGTGTAAAAAAATTAAACGGACATAGTCACTATGTTATTGGGGATAGAATAGAGGCATTTTCTTATTTATGTGCTGCAGCAATAACAAAGGGAAAAATAAAAATTGAAAAAATAAACCCTAAACATCTAGAGCAAGAATTAAAAATATTGAAAAATATTGGTTGTAGCATAAAATTTGGAAAGTCTTTTATAGAATTAAAAAGAAAAAATAAAATAAAACCTGTTGAAATAAAAACTGCTCCTTTTCCAGGTTTTGCAACTGATTGCATGCCGATGTTAATGGCAGTTTTGACAAAATCAAATGGCAAAAGTAAAATAAATGAATCAATATTTAGCAATAGATATATGGCAGCTCCAGAACTAGTTCGGATGGGAGCAAAAATTACTATAAAAAAACAAAAAGCTATTATTATTGGGACTGATAAGCTAAATGGAGCTGATTGTATTTGCTCAGACCTGAGAAGCACCTTTGCTATTATTTTGGGGGCTATGGCAGCTGATGGAAAAAGTTGTATTAGCAGAGTTTATCATGGTTTAAGAGGATATAGTGATCTATATAACAATCTAAAAAAAATTGGAGTTAATATTACAAAAAAACTTAATGGATAAGAAGTTTTTAAAAAAAATAACCTGCCAGTCTCCAAAAGATTTATCTTATATATCAGCACTCGTTTCAGAAGGAAAAATTAAGTCTAGCGAATTAAAATATTTACCAAAAAACAAAATTTTTTTAATTTTGGTCGAAAGACACGAAAAGGAAGTAAAAAAGAGTAATAGAAGGATTAATTCAATAATTAAATTTGCACATATAATTTCTACAAAATTAAACAACTTTAAATATAGTGACAAAAATGAAATATTTGAAATTTTAGCTATAGATCTTTTAAAAAAGGATAATAATTACGAGATAGTGCTTTTATTTTCCAATAATAGATTTATAACACTCAACGCAGAAGTTATAGATATTGAACTAACTGATCAAATTACAGAATATGATAAAAATAATTAATTGTAACAAAAAAAGCAATATAAATAAAATTAGAAGCTTTTTAGAAAAAAGAAGAATTCAAGATAAAGATAATGTTAAAATTGTAACAAAAATTTTAAAAGATATTAAAAAAAATAAAAATAAAGCATTAGCTAAATATGAAACAAAATTAAGTAAAAATAAAGAAATTAAGCTTTCATATAATAAAATTAATAAATCAATTAGAAGATTAGATCCCAAAGTGAAGAAAGCAATTGACTATGCCTACTCTAGAATTTGCAAATTTCATTTGCAACAAACTAAAGCGACAAACAAAAAAATTTTATATATTGATCAATATAAGAATAAACTAGAGTATAAATTTGTACCGATAGAGTCCGTTGGAATTTATGTGCCTGGTAATCTTCCTTCAACTCTTCTAATGAATTCAATTCCTGCAAAACTAGCTAAAGTAAAAAAGATTATTTTAGCAACTCCGAAAATAAATGGAAAATTAAATCCAGCAGTTTTATATGCTGCAAAAAAAGTTGGAATTAAAGAAATCTATTCGATGGGAGGTGCTCAGGCAATCGCGAGTTTGGCGTTTATACATAAAGTAAATAAAATTATTGGACCTGGAAATAAGTTCGTTGCAGAAGCTAAAAGACAATTATCTGGTAAGATAGTAGGTACAGAAACTATGTATGCTGGTCCTTCTGAAATATGTGTTTTAGCTGATAAAAATACCAATATTAACCAAATAATAACTTCCTTAGTATCTCAAGCAGAACATGACCCTGATAGTCAATCAATATTAATTACAAAAGATAAAAAAGTAATAAAAAAAGTAAATAAGGGCTTAGTTAAATTTTTAAAATTTTTACCTAGAAAAGAAATAGCAACTAAATCATTAAAAAAAAATGGCTTAATAATATTTGTAAAAGATGATAAGTTAATATCAATCATAATCAATGAAATAGCTCCAGAACATTTAGAATTAAATTTAAAAAATTTTAAAAAGTATGAAAAGAAAATATTTAATGCGGGAAGTATATGTAATGGCAAATATACTCCTATGAGCGCATCAGATTATACAGTTGGTACAAATCATGTTCTTCCAACATCTGGTTCATCAAAGTTTAGTTCAGGATTAAATATAGATGAATTTATTAAAAAAATATCTGTTGTTACACTTAGTAAATTAGGGGTAGAAAAAATTGGAAATCCAGCTATAACTCTTTCCGAGTTTGAACAGTTGTATGGACATGCTCAAAGTATAAAATCTAGAATGAGGAGAAGTTAGATTGTCAAAACAAGACTTATTAGAATTTAAAGGAAAAGTGATTGATTTACTTCCTAATGCTATGTTTAGAGTGCAATTAGAAAACAATCATATTGTAATAGCGCACACAGCTGGTAAATTAAGAAAAAATAGAATTCGAGTTTTACAAGGTGACAATGTGACAGTAGAAGTTACCCCTTATGATCTTACAAAAGGTAGAATTATATTTAGATTTTAGTATTTGCCTCGGTAGCTCAGGAGTAGAGCAGAGCCCTGAAAAGGCTTGTGTCGGAGGTGCGAATCCTTCCCGAGGCACCATAAATTCTAAAGAATTAAATTTAATAAATCTTGCATTCAATTGTAAAATCTAATAATTACTTGCAAGCTAAATTTTAGCTTAAGTTAAATAACTAAAAGAAAGAGTAAAATGAGTCTAAAAGGTAAAGTAAAATGGTTCAATGGAAAAAAAGGTTACGGTTTCATTGAACGAAGTGACGGTGAAAAAGATGTATTCGTTCATGCTTCAGCAGTTAGAGATGCAGGTTTAAAGTTTCTTAATGAAGGTGACGAATTATCATTTGAAGTTGAAGACGGAGAAAAAGGTCCTTCAGCAGTAAAACTGCAAAAAACCTCTTAATTCTAATTCAAATACATTTGTATAGGAGTATTACAAGTTTTTTAATAAGCTATGTTTATTCCTATACAATTCATCCTTGCATTTGAAATTTATGATGCTATTAGATCAAACATGATTGATAATATTAAATTCTTTGATTTAAATCACAGACATCATTTTCATGCTGGCTGCAAGCTAGCTATTTAATCATTTTATAAATTTAAAATTAACCACATTTAGTATAAAACAATAAAAGGAGCACGGGTAGCTCAGTTGGTTAGAGCAGCGGTTTGTGGAACCGAAGGTCGACAGTTCGAATCTGTCCCCGTGTACCAAGAAATGAAAAAAGAAAAAAAATTAAAACCTCCTAAGGAATTACCTTCAGGTTTTGATGATAGACAAGAAAAAGAACTCTTAATTAGAGATTTTGTTATTTCTAAAATAAAAGAGGTAATGATAAAATATGGATTTCAATATCTTGAAACTCCAAGTTTTGAATATACTGAAAGTATAGGGAAATATCTACCTGACAAAGAAAGACCAGGAGAGGGAGTTTTTTCATTTAAAGACGAAAATAGATGGATTTCACTACGTTATGACCTTACAGCACCATTGGCTAGGTATGTTGCTAAGAATTTTAATTCAATTCCTAAACCCTTTAAACGTTATCAACTTGGTACTGTTTGGAGAAACGAAAAACCAGGACCAGGTAGGTTTAGAGAATTTTTACAATTTGATGCAGATTATGTTGGTACGAAAAATTTACAGGCTGATGCTGAATTATGCGTACTAATATCAGAGGTTTTAGAAAAGTGTGGACTAAATAAAAATGATTTTACAGTAAAAATATCTTCAAGAAATATAACAGACAGACTATTTAAAAAATTGAAAGTTAATTCAAAAGAGCAAATTTTAGCAACTCTTCGTGCTTTAGATAAAATAGAAAGATTAGGATGGAATGAAGTTAAAAAGCTTTTAGGAGAAGGTAGAAAAGACAAATCTGGAGATTACACAAAAGGAGCAAAACTTAAAAGTGATCAAATAAAAATTATTGAGGATACATTAAAAAATGACTCTCCTGAAACTGAAGATATGAAAGAAATTATAAAAATATTTAAGGCTTATAACTTCACTAATTATAAATTTGATCCATCAATTATAAGAGGACTGGAATATTATACGGGACCAATTTTTGAGGTAAATTTAAACTTTGAGGTTAAAAATTTAAATGGCCAAACAATTCAATTTGGTTCAATTGGTGGAGGGGGTAGATATGATGACCTTGTTAGTAATTTTGGAAATATAGATAGTCCTGCAACAGGAATATCGATTGGTATTGATAGATTTGTATATGCACTTATGCAAAAGAAAAATTTTGACATAAGTCGAATAAATCCGGTAATTATATGTTTATTCGATCAAAATAATATAAGCGAGTATATCAAAATTTTAAACAAACTTAGAGAGGCCAATATTAGCTCAGAAATTTATCCTGGGAATGGTAATTTAAAAAAACAGATGGAGTATGCTAACAAAATTCAATCTCCATGTGTTATTTTTTATGGAGATAATGAAATAAAAAATAGAGAAATAAAATTAAAAAATTTAAGAACTGGTGAAGAAATATCAACAAATTTTGAAAATTTAATCAATGAAACCAAAAAAATTATCTGAAACAATTCTTAATATTATAAAATCCAAGGGTTTTAAAAGCATTGAATTAGAACCAGTTTTAGAAAGTAAATACATACTCCAAAGATCTGGTGAAAATTTCAGAAAATTTATATTTTCTTTTTATGACCTAAATGGAAAAGAACTTTGTTTACGACCCGACCTAACTATTTCTTCTGTGCTAAGGTATGTTCAAAATAAATTTAATAGTAAAAAGAAGGTGTGTTATATTGGAGAAGCTTTTAGAAAGACATATAATAACAGAGATAGTATAATTAAAGATCAGATAGGTTATGAAATTTTAGGTTCTAAAAATAAGAAAAAAGAGGATAAAGAAATAATTGATACATCAATTAAAATTTTAAAAAAAATAAATTTTAAAAAAGCAATTCTTAAAATAGGAAATGTAGAACTATTTTATTTATTAATCGACAAACTTAACATTCCGTTAAGATGGAAAAGAAGACTTAAAAGACATTATTGGAATCAAAAATATTTTAACGAATTGCTGAAAAGATTAGAGACCAATTTAGATATTGATCCAGTTTTTGTAGAAGCCGACAAATTTAGATATATTAAGATGAGAAAATTTAATAGTTTAAATCAAGTAGCAGGTAGAACTTATAAAGAAATTTTAGATAGATTTGATACGAAAATAAAAGATCCAAGAATAACAGCAACTGGCAGAGTGAACACAAAAATAATTAAAGAGTTTCTAAAAATTAATTGTGATATTTCAGAGGCATCAAAAGTATTAAACAATTTTTTTAAAAAAAATGCTTTAAATATTATTGTGTCTAAAGATTATTTTCCAATTAAAAGTTTTAAAAGTAAGAATATAAAAATTAAATTTTTAACTTCAAATGTCACCAATTCTGAATTTTATAGCTCGTTAATTTTTTCGATTGATATTCAATCAAAAAAAAATTACAAAAATTTCATTTCTGGAGGTAGATATGATGAACTTACTAATAATCTTGGTTTAAAAAAAATATCTGCAGTCGGTGCAGCAGTTAATATGTATTTATGATTAAAAATATTATTAATATAGGCATTCCATCTAAAGGAAGATTAAAAAAAGATACTTTAAATATTTTTAAAAGAAAAAAACTTAAATTATTTTCTGAAAGAGGTGAGAGAGATTTATTTGGAAAAATTAAAAACTTTCCAAATATTAAAATAATTTACCTTCATGCTAGAGAATGTATTGATGCACTATCTATTGGCACTGTTGATATTTGTGTTTCTGGTTTAGATCTACTAAAAGAAAGTGAGATAAATACTCAAAATAAAATTAAAATAATTAAAAAATATGATTTTGGTATAGCAAATTTAGTTTTGGCTATTCCAGATTTATGGCTTGATGTTCAAACTTTGTTAGATTTAGACGAGGTAGCAGATGAGTTTAAAAAAAAGAAAAAAAGACTTCTAAGAGTTTCAACAAAATATGAAAATTTAACTAGAGGATTTTTATATTCAAAGGGTGTAACCCAATTCCAAATAGTAAAAAGTCTAGGAAGTACCGAAGTTGCACCATTTACTGGAACTGCTGAAATTATATCTGATATAACTAGTACCGGAGCAACTCTGAAAGCTAATAACTTGAGGATTCTAAAGGATGGTGAAATACTTAAATCTCAAGCTTGTTTAATGTTATCAAAACTTTCACTAAAAAAGATTGGAATTAAAAGAGTATTAAACTTATTATCATAGTAATGCTGCAAGATTCGTTACTATATATAATTTTAATTTTAGTAAGTATTGTTATGTACTTATTAATTTCTGATAGAAAAAACAAACAAGAACCTAGAGATAATACTCAAGATATAAACAATTTGAAAGAGAGTATAAACAGCTCATTTAACACTATGACAGCTTCATTTAATTCACTATCAAAGGATGTAACAAGAGATATGACGCAAACATTGACATCTGTTAACGAAAAAGTTGCTGCATTTAATTCTCAAGTTGAAAGTTTAAATGAAAGCCAAAAAGGAATAAATAAAATTTTAGCTGGTGTAAAAAAATATGGAACTCTAGCAGAGTTCAGTTTAGGATCTTTAATTAAAGATTTATTACCATCTTCACAATATCTTTCGAACGTTAAAATGAAAGAGGATACAGGTCAAAATATTGAATTTGCTATAAAACTCCAAGATGGAATTTTAGTCCCAGTAGATAGCCACTTTCCTATTGAAAAGTTCAAGGCTATTCAAGATGCTCACCAAGATGATGATAAAAAAGCAATCTCTGACGCAAGAACAAAACTTGCAAGAGCTTTTAAAGAAAAGGCAAAGAGTGTTATGGAAAAGTATATAGTTCCCCCAAAAACTGTTGACTTCGCGATTGTCTACGCTCCAACTGAGAGTTTATTTTTAGAATTAGTCAATTATCAAGATCCGATCACTAAAGAATTATTAACTCAAGAATTGATGAAGAAATATAAGGTTACTATAATGGGTCCAAATAATTTATCTGGTTATCTTCAATCTTTACAAATGGGATTTCAAAGCCTTCAAGTACAAAAACATGCAACAGAAATTTATGATCATCTTAAAAATATAACAAATAGATTTTCTAGACATTTTGATAATATTTTGGTTCTAAGAAAAAAACTTGAAGAGTCAATGGCTGTTGTAGATAGCTTCGGTAAAGACGCAAGATCAATTACTAGAATATTAGAAAACATCAAAGATCCCGAACAGGTTGAAATTGCCACTAAGTCAGAAAATGTAGAAAAATTTGGTGAACGTTCAAACCAGCTTAAAAATTAATTTTAATTTCTATCCAAATGCTTTTATAAACAAACCTATGGAATGGAATAATAAATTTACATATCCAAAATCTACCCGGTCTTTAATTAATGGCTCAAGACATTATAGCTTAGATGGATCAAATTTACCTAGCGTTACAACTATACTTAAAATAACTCAAAGCGAAGAAGATAAAGCAGCTATTGAGGCGTGGAAACAAAGAGTAGGGCACAAAGAAGCAAATAGAATAAAAAATGAAGCATCTAGCAGAGGTAGCTCTATGCATTTCTATATAGAGCAATATTTATTAGGAAAATTAAACTTAGATTTGCTTGAGGAAGAGGAAAGATCAAAAAAAATGGCTAATCAAATTATTGATAATGGTTTAAAAAATAAACTTACGGAGGTTTGGGGGGCAGAAGCTACAGTTTATTTTCCAGGAAAGTATGCTGGAACCGCAGATTGTATTGGAATTTATGATGGGAAAGAGTCAATTTTAGATTTTAAACAAAGTAATAAACCAAAAAAAGAGGAGTATATTGAGGATTATTTTTTACAAATTGGCGCTTATTCTCTCGCACATAATACAGTATACAATTCAAAAATTACTCAAGGAGTAATTTTAATTTGTACTGTCGATAGATTATTTCAAGATTTCACAATTGAGGGAAACGTTCTTATAAATTATCAAAATAAATTTCTTGAAAGAGTTGAGCAGTTCTACAAAATTATTAATAGATAAGATTTGACTTTAAATAAATATTATATATTAACAATAATACTTGCTACTTGTTTAGATGCGAGACATTTATAAATCTCCCTAACAATAAGCAAAAAATAAAGGAAATAAATTGAATCTAGCTATTTGGGATATCGAAAGCTCTTCTTCATCGACTGATTTTGGAAGCATCATTGAAATTGGAGGAATTCTAGTTGATGAAAATTTTAAAGAAAAAGATAGATTTAATTTTAGATGTAGGTTACCAGAGGGCGAAATACCTCAGGCGATGGCATTAATTGTTAATAAAACTGGAGTCGATTTGTTAACAAAAGCCAATCTAAGCCACTATCAAATGCTTGGTGAAGTTGAAAAAATATTTAAAAAATGGAGCCCAGCAATATTTTTAGGTTGGTCAAATATAGGTTTTGATGATGAAATGATTAGAAAAGAATTTTTTAAAGGAATAAGATATCCTTATATAACGAATTCCTCTCCAAACAAGAGACATGACGGATTAAATATAGCAAGAGCAGCTTACGCAGTTGATAAAGGTATTTTAAAAACAGAAATTAATGCAAAAGGTAACGCTGTAATGAAATTAGAGTCCTTATCTAGAATGAATGGCTTCGAATCTTCTGGTGCACATTCAGCTCTATTTGATGCTGAACTAACCATGAAGATATTAGGATTAATTAAAAAAAAACAACCAGAAACTTGGAGCTCTTTTTTAAAAACCTCAAATAAATTAGATACAGAAACTATTTTTAAAAAAGAAAAGATAATAACTTTAAATGAATATTTTTATGGAAAATCTAGGCTATATCTTTGTGCACCATTACACCCAAAATATTGTATTCACCCAATATATCAGTGGGGACAAGCAGTTGATCTTAGAGTTGATGTAGAACCTTTGTTAAATCTATCAATTAATGATCTTAAATTAGAGATGAAAAAAACACCTAAGTTTTTAAGAACAATTAGATCTAATAAAGCTCCCATAATTTTAGATCCAAGTTATGGAATTAAAGAAGAACCTTATAGTGCAATCAGTATTAATTTAATTTACAAAAGAGCAGAATTAGTAAAAAATAATGAAAAATTTTCACAAAATATAATGACCGCCTTAAGAGAAATAGCTGAAGAGAAAGAACAGTCAAAATCACAGGAAGATCTTTTAGCTGAAGAGAGTATTTATAAGAAGTTTACTTCAAATAAAGATACAGCTCTTTTTCCAAAATGGCATGCTGCTTCATGGAAAGAAAAACTAATTTTGTTAGATAAATTTGACGATGAAAGACTTATTAGTTTTGGAAAAAAAATCATCTACCAAGAATCACCTGAAGTTTTACCAGGTAAAATGTTCAAAGATATTAAGCAAGAAATTGCGGAACGTATTTTAAGTGAAAAAAAAGAAAAATGGTGGACATGTAAAGAATTTTATCATGAGTGCGACAATTTGAGGGAGAAATATTCAAACGAAAATGACGATGAAAAATTAAAATTTCTTGATGAATTAAATAACTTTGTAATGTTAATTCAAAGAAAATATGAAAATATTTAACTTTGAAAATTAATTAATTGAATAAATTCTATAAATTTATATATAAGAGTTGTGACCACAATAAGTGTAACAGATGAAAATTTTGATACAGAGGTTTTGAAGTCATCTAAACCTATTCTTGTAGATTTTTGGGCTGAGTGGTGTGGACCATGTAAAATGATTGGTCCTGTTTTAGAGGAACTTTCAAATGAAATGTCAGCCCAAGTAACTATTGCTAAACATAATATTGATAACGAGCCAAATACTCCCACAAAATATGGAGTAAGAGGAATTCCAACTATGTTATTATTTAAAGACGGAGAATTGAAAGCCACGAAAGTCGGAGCCACAACTAAGTCAGACTTAAAGTCTTGGATTGAACAAAATATTTAATTTAAGTTTAATATTTCACCAACCAAATAGAGCGAACCTATACACAAACAAATTGAGTTTTGGTACTTAGAATTTAATTTGATGGCGCTTTCAATGGATTTAGACAAAACTATATTTATATTTAAATCTTCCAATTTTTTATAAAACTCCTCTTTGGAAATCATACTTTTTTGAGTTTGAACATCAATTAAAGTGATTGATTTAACAATATTTTTGAAATGGTTTATAAATTTTTTATGATCCTTGTCTTTCATCATAGAACATATTAGATGGACATCTTGATTTTGTTGTTTTATCCAATTTGAAATAGAAATTGCACTTGATTCATTATGACCTCCATCAATAATTAATCTATTCTGACCAATAAGTTTTTTTAACTTTCCTTTTTTTATTTCTTCTAATCGACCTTTCAAATTAATATCAACAATACCTTTTTTTATATATTCTTCGCTAATATTAAATATTTTTCGGGATGCCGCTATAGATGTACTTATATTATATAATTGGTGATCACCTAAAAGATTTGGCTCTGGTAGTAAAATTTCTCCTAAATTATCTTGATAATGAATAAAGCTATTTTCAGTTTTAGAAATATTAAAATCTTTCCCAAAAAAATATTTATTTGATAAATTTTTCATTAGAGCTTTTTCTATTTTGAATCTTATATCCTCATTTAGCTGCCTATTAATAAATATATTTGACTCCAAAAGTTTAGATGTTTTTTCATGAATAATCCCTTCAATAGTCTTATTTTTCAACCATTGTGTATGATCTGTATGAATTAGTCCCAGCAAAGTTAATAGGTTATTTTTAAAAACATTAGTACTATCAAATTGAAAAAAAAGACCAGCTTCAATAATATTTATATTTTCTTTATAACTTTCAGCAAACTTAAGAAATGCACAAGTTAAAATCTCAAAAAGACTTGCATTATCATTGCCTAATGTTTTCTCTACATCGATTAATAATTTTACAAGATCATCTTCTTTAATTTTTCTATCATTAAATATAAATCTTTCAGAGTAGGATTGAAGATGTGGAGATGTATATAAATTACACTTATATCCTGCTTGGTTTAAAATAGATTTAAGGCTATGGGCCATACTTGCCTTAGAATTTGTGCCAACTACATTTATAACATTTTTTAATTTATTTTGTGGATTTCCTAATTTTTTTAAAAGATTGAATGTTCTATCTAAAGTTAAATCAATCTTTTTTTTATGATGCTTCTCTAGCTGTAAGATTAGATTCTGTAGTTTCATCATTCGAAACTGAACTTACACTAGTATCTATTTTTAACAATATTGATAAAATGGAACCTATTTTTTCTTTGAGATCTTTTCTTTCAATTACTGAATCAATAAAACCACATTTTTCCCTTAAATATTCACTAGTTTGAAAATCAGGCGGAAGTTCTTCCTTCACAGTAGCTTGAATAACTCTTTTACCTGCAAATGCAACTATCGCTCCTGGTTCAGCTAAAGTTATATCTGCCAACATACCGAAAGATGCTGTAGTTCCTCCTGCTGTTGGATCAGTTAGAACAACAATGTATGGTAAATTATTTTTTTTTAATTCATTTACAGCCAAAGTTACTCTTGTCATTTGGGATAAAGCAATCAAAGATTCAAACATACGCATTCCCCCAGAAGCAGTGAATAGAATAAATGGCTGTTTATTATCTATAGCGTTTTGAATTCCATATATAATTGCTTCACCCTCAGATGCGCCAACCGATCCTCCAATGAATGCAAAATCAAAGGCACCCGCTGTAACATTAATATTATTTATTTTAGCTTTAACTATCATAACAGCACATTCTTGGCCGGTTTTTTTTCTTGCAGACTTTAACCTATCTTTATAAGGCTTTGAGTCTTCCCAATTCAGCGGATCGTCCTGAACTATAGGAGTTTCTAAAATTTCATAATTGTTATTTCCAAATATAATATCAAATCTTTGTCTACAATTAATTCTATGGTGTTTATTACAAGAGCTACAGACCCACAAATTTTCCTCTAATTCTTTTTTTAAAATCGGACCTTTGCAGCAATTTGTCCACTTACTATTTTCAATTTCTTCTTTACTAGGCCTTTTTTTAATTGCTGTTTTAATCTTTTCACCAAATTTTAAAACTTTTGTTATCCAATTCATGATATTTTATTTCTTAACTTTTTTACAATATTAGTCACATTTGTGACAGGATTTTGTCTTTTAGCTAAGGATTTAGTTATTTCTTTACATAATGCGCTTCCTACCACTAAACCATCAGCTTTTTTTAAAGCCTCAATAGTTTTGATAGTTATCCCAAAACCTATGACTAAATTTTTAGATTTATTAATTCTCTTTATTTTATTATAATTTTTCAACAATCTTTTAGGTGAGACTTTAAGTTTTCCACCAGTAGTCGATAGCATGCTTATATAATAAATCATATTATGTGAATCTTTAATTATTTTTTTCATTCTGTGATTTGAAGTTGTTGGTGCTATAAGTTGAACAAAACTAATTTTTTTTTTTCTACATTTCTGCGCAAAAAATTTGTTTTCAGGGTAAGGCAAATCCACAACTATCAAACCATCAACACCAACATTTTTACAGGAACTAATAAATTTATTTTCGCCATACTGGCAAATTATATTGTAGTAGCCCATTAAGATTACTGGTTTTGAGTTTTTAAAATTTTTATATTTTTTTACTATTTGAAAAACATCTTTTATTTTTGTTCCATTTTTTAAAGCACGATGAGTACTTGTTTGAATTTGTCCACCATCTGCAATTGGTGTATTATGAGCAAAACCAATTTCACAAATATCTATATATTTTGAAATAGATTTCAGTATTGCAATTGATTTATTTTTGTTATTATCTCCAGCAACAGTATATGTAAGCAATGCTGGTCTATTTTCATTTTTACATTTATTAAAAGCTAAACTAATATTTTTATTCATCTAATATATTTTCCTAATCTACTTTTTATAATATCCTTGTCTTTGTAACTGTCTCCACATGAATTCACACAAAAAATAGTATTTTCATTAAAATTAGGAGCAATTTTTATTGCCTCTGCAAAAGCATGACTGGGTTCTAAAGAAGGACTAATCGATTCTAGAGAAGACACAAGTTCATAAGCACTTAATGCCTCTTCGTCTGTTGCAGAAGTATACCTGGCTCTCTTTGAGTCTTTTAAAAAACAGTGTAAAGGACTCACACCGCTATAATCTAAACCAGCAGAAATTGACTCTGTTTCCTCTATTTGTCCCTCGGCATTTTGTACAACATATTGCATAGCTCCGTGCAATACTCCAATTTTAGAATTTTCGGTTAAAGGGGCTGCGTGTTTTTTTGAATTTTTTGGACCCCCTGCTTCTACCCCAATAAATTCAACTTGATTTTTATCATAGTGCATAAACTCATTCCAAAAACCAAAACTTGAACTACCTCCTCCTACGCAGTTAAATAGCTTTAATTTTTTTGGGATTGATCCAAATTCTTCTTTGATTTGCAGGTTTAGCTCTCTTGAAATTTGAGATGTGCTCCACCCACAAATTTTTACAAAAATATTAGGTCCTACAGTAGAACCAACGCACATGTGTGTAGTATCACAATTTGAGACCCAATATCTCATACATTCGCTAACAGCATCAATTAGTGTTTGACTGCCTGTATATACAGGAACTATTTCCGCTCCATTTTTTCTCATAGCGTCACAGTTTGGCTTCTGCCTCTTAATATCTTTTGCTCCCATAAATATTTTACATTTAAGTCCAAATTTTTTTGCAGCCATACTTAACATCTTTCCAGCGTAACCAGCACCGGTGTCACCTACAACATATTTTTTACCTGCTTTTTTTGCGATCAGACAGTGAACAGTTGCGTTATAGATTTTATGAGCTCCACCATTTGCTTCTGATACAACTTTAGCCCAAATTTGAGCTCCGCCTAAATGTTTTGTTAAATTCTCCAATTTTACAAAAGGGGTAGGCGCTCCTACCCAACTATTAAAATAATAATCTCTTTCTTTTATAAAATTTTTATCTTTTCTTAATTTTTGAAATAAATTTGTTAAGTCTTCTACTGGCTTTTTTAAGGTTTCGGGAATAAAACTTCCACCAAATTTTCCTCCCCAAAATCCATTAGTATCATGTTGATCAATAAGAGGTATATTTTTTTTAATTTTCATTTTTAGTTTTATTTATATTATTCAAAAAAAAATTTATTTTTGATATATCTTTTGTTCCAAATGTTTCTAAACTTCCTGAAATATCAATAATATCTGCTATTTTAGAGTATTTATCAAGTTTATCATTAAACTTAATATTTCCAGCTAACATCTTGGTCTTTATATTAGTCAAGTTATTTAAAAATCTATGATTAAAACTCAAGGATTTTTCATATCCTTTACTATCAAAAAGAATAATATCTGAAACAGCTAAGTACTTTTTATATTTTTCAACATCATTTTTTTTATCTACAGTTATCGTTGAAATTATTTTCATTTTATATTTTTTCTTAATATTTTTTGTTTTTCTTGGGCTAACTTTGTAAAGTTGATAGTAATCAAAATTTAAATTTTTTATTTTTTCTAAAAAATAATTATTTGGATTAACAAGGACAGCTACAAACTTTACTTTTTTTTTTTTTATTCTAATTAACTTCTTTAATTTTTTATAATCAATATATCTTTTTGATTTTTTATAGTTGACTATAAATCCTACAAATTTTGGGGGATATTTATGATTAATTATATATTTTAAGGTTTGAGGATCTTTTATCCCACATATTTTTGCATCCATTATTAATTAATAACTTTCAATAATTTTTTTAAATTATTTTTTATATTTCCTTTTGTAATTGGTCTACCGATTACTAACCAATCACTCCCATTTTTTAAAGCTTGTTTAGGAGTCATTACTCTTTTTTGATCATTAAATTTTGAGTTAAATCTAATACCCGGGGTTATAATTTCCCCTTTGAAAATCTTTTTTACGTTTTTTACTTCATGTGGGCTGCATACGATACCATCAAGCATCGCTTTAGATGCAAGTTTTGCTTGATGTATAACCAAGTTATTCAAACTTTTATTATATCCAATTTGTTTTAGGTGTTTTTCATTAAGAGACGTGAGTGTTGTAACGCCAATTAACTTGATCTTCCCACAGGCTTTTTTTGATGCCTTTAATGCATCAAAACCTGAGCTAATATGAATTGTAAGATAATTAATTTTTAAATCTTTTATCGCTTTTATAGTAGAAATGCATGTATTTGGTATGTCACATAATTTTAAGTCAATGAAAGTAATTTTTTTTTTTATTTTTGATATAAAAGACCTTCCATTTTTTGAATTAAAAAACTCTAAACCAAACTTATAGCCAACTTTGAACTTATCGGTTGTAGTATTTTTAATTATTTTTTGGACCTTTTTAATACTTTTTGTATCACACGCTATAAAAATTTTATTTTTGATCATCATTTAGTTTTGTAAATAATTCTTTTGCCATTTTAAAATGTATGGTTTTTTTTTGTGGCGTATGAACCTTTTCGCCAGTTCTAGGGTTTCTTGAAATTCTTGACTTTTGAGTGCGAGATGAAAAAGTTCCAAAACCTCTAAATTCTACTCTTTCGCCTCTATTTAAAGAGCTCATGATCTCATTAAGAAAAATATTCAAAAACTTTTCTAAGTCTTTTCTAAAAAAATTTGGATAATTGTCTGATATCTGTTTTAAAAGCTTAGATTTGACAATCACTAAATTTGTTAATTATTCCTTCGTTTTTTTATTTAGTTTATCAGAAAGTGAGCTGAATGGCAGATTTTTTCCACTAGCCTCAGATCCAAATTTGGTAACAGCCTCCTTATTTTGTAGCTCTTCTAAAAGCTTAATACTTAGGCTTATTTTTCTTCTTTCCATATCTAGTTCTGCTATAGCCGCGTCAATTCTTTCTCCTCCAACAAACCTGGAAGGCCTTGAGTCTGCAGCATTTATAGCTATTTGTGATTTTTTAATATTAAAATTCATTTCACATCCTTCCGGTTTAACAATTAAACCTTTATTGTCTGAGGATATAACTTTTACAGTAATTGTGTCATTTATATTTTTACCTTTGAACCACTCAAGGGGATCTTTTTGAGTTTGTTTTAATCCAACTCTGACTTTTTGTTGGTCTTTTTTTATTTCTAAAACTTTTACTTTAAGCTTATCACCTTTTTTATATTTATTAAGTTCCTCCTCAGGATTTCCTGTAAAACTTAAATCGTTGCAGTGAAGAAAACCATCAATATCAAAATCACCAAGTCTAAGATAAATTGCGTATTCATTAGAGCTACTTATAATTCCATCTATTTCACTACCAACTGGATATTTTTTTTCTAAAACTTCGTAAGGATTTTCCATTGTTAATTTATAGGAAACTGCAACTCTTCTTTTGTCTTTATCAATTTCTGTTATACACACATCAATTTCGTCACCAATTTTAAACATCTTTTTTGCGGAAGGATTTTTTTTTGTATAACTAAGTTCGCTAGAGTGCAACAAAGTGCTTAAACCTGGCTCTAATTCGCAGAAAGCACCAAAGTCCATAAGTTTAACTACTTTCGCTTTATATTTTTTATTCAGTTCGTAATTAGATATATGCTCGAAAGGATCAGGAGATAATTGTTTTATAGAGCAACCTACTTGTAGTTTTTCTTTATCAACAGATATAACCAATAAATCGTGTTTTTCACCTATATTAAAAACTTCATCGGGATGATTAACTCTAGAATAACTTATTTCTTGTAAATGTACTAATACATCAAGTTCAGAATTTACATCAAAAAAACATCCAAATGAGCTGTAGCCTTTTACGGTAGCGTTTTTTATAACATCTCCCACTTTATATTTTTCAACTATTTTTGCTTTATCACCTTTTTTATTGTTATTAATAATTTGTCTTCTAGAAACACACGCATTGCCTCTTACTTTATCAAGTTTAATTAATGCAAATTTAAGAGGTTCATTCATTAAATGTGAAATATCTTTTAGTGGTTTATCCGAAATCTGTGATCCTGGACAAAACATTAAGGATCCAGTATCCAAATGTTCTACTATTACTCCACCTTTGCATTTTGAAGTAATTTTTCCATTTATAGGTTCATTTTTTTCATATGCTTGAACTAACTTATCCCATCCTTTAATTTTTTGAGCTTTAGATGCAGACACGATTACCTCACCATTTTTATCTTCTATTCTTTCAAGCAAAACAGAAATTTTTTCGCCTACTTTAATTTTATCCTGCAAACCCATACTTTTTAATTCATTTATATCTAACATTGGTTCACTTTTTAGATTCTCAATAAAAATAAATACAAATTTTTCTGTTATTTTGGTTATTTTACCGTCAATAATTTTTCCCTCTACGATATTTTTTGTTTTTGAAAGCTGACTATTAAGTAATTTCTCGAATTCTTTTGATGCGGGTGATTTTAGTTCTTTATAAATTTCCATTAACTCTTAATTTCCTATCCATAATAGCTTTAATTTTTTTAAAGCAACGTTTTCTACTAAGTTTAGTTGTATTAATCAATATTGAATCTTTTGTTTTTTTTAAGGGTCCAAATCTTCTGAAACGATCAGATTTATCCCTATTTTTAAGGCTTTTTATAACATCTTTATAAGAAATCTTCTTTCCAAGATTTTTATATTCTCTAAATCTTCTTCTGGCACGCGTTTTAAGCTCAGCAGTTATAAAAAATTTAAACATAGCATCTTTCATTTGAACTGTAATTATATCCCTGCCATCTAAAACTGAACCTGAATATTTAATAGGAGGAGTATACGCACATTTCTGCTGAAATTTATGTACAATATTTCTAATTTTTTTATCTTTTGCTATTATTGAGGCTGAGATTGCAACTTTGTCAGAGAGCAAACTTTTATCTTGTAACTTTTTTATATTTAAACTTTTAATTTTTTTTTTAATTAGAGAGATATTAAATTTTTTTGGATTTTCTAGTTTAATTTTGCCTATAAGCCTGTATATACGCCCAGTATCAAGGTGAAGGAGGTTGTAGTGTTTTGCAATTAACTTTGCTTGTGTACCTGCACCAGCTGCTGCTGGTGAGTCTATTGCTACTGTAATTAGGTTACTTTTTTTTTTCAATTTATTTTTGCTCCAACTTTTTTAATTATATTTAAAAATGATGGAAAAGAAGTTTTAATTGAGTCTTTATCATTTATAAACCATTCTCCAGTACCATTAAATGTAAGTGCCGCAATACACGCCATCATAAATATTCTATGATCTTTCATAAAATTTTTAATAACTATTTTCTTATTAATCTTGAGTTTAGGGTTACCCGAAATTTTTAAACTATCTTTTTTTTCTATAACTTTTATTCCAATTTGTCTTAAAAAATTTGCACAAACTTTAAGTCTGTTGCTTTCTTTTAGGGCGAGTTCTCCTATACCTTTAAACCACGAAGTTTTGTTTGATTTACAAGCTAATAAAAAAATTAAAGGATATTCATCAATTGCTTTACTACTAATTAGTGGATTTGGATTAATTGCTTTAAAACTTTTAGCACTTTTTACGTATATATCTGCAACCTCTTCTCCATACTTTATTTTTCTATTTTTAAATTTAATTGAGGAAGGACACATTTTATTTGCCAAATAAATTATTCCGCTTCTTGTTTTATTTATATTTACGTTTTTTATTATAATACTAGAATTTTTAGATAATAAAGTTAAACAAATAAAAAAAGATGCACTTGACATGTCACCTGGTATTTCTTGAACAAATCCATTGTGTTGGTGTCCACCTTTAACCTCAATAAAATCGTACTCTCCTTTTTTTTTAATCTTAATAGGAATCTTCAGGTATTTAAAAAGTTTTTCTGTATGGTCACGACTTCTTTTTGCGATAATAGTTGATATAGAATTTTTTGGGGCACTTAAAGCAGATATTAAACAAAACGATTTTATTTGAGCTGAACCCTTTGTCTCTTTGTATTCAATTGGTCTAATAAATTTAGTTCCTTCAATTTCTAAAGGTAATTTATTTTTGTTGGATTTAATATTTGCACCAAATAGATTAAGAGGTTCCATTACTCTTATTGGTCTTTGCGAAAGGCTATGATCTCCAATTAAGATAATTGAGTTTTTTATTCCACAAACTAAACTACCAATTAATCTCATTAATGTACCTGAATTTTGACAATTAATTACTGTCTTATTTTTAAATGATAATCCATTAATTCCGAGACCATTTATTTCAGTATAATTTTTAACTATTTTAACCTTAGCACCAAGTTTAGTCACAGCTTTGAGAGCCGCATTGCAATCTTCACTTTTTAACAATCCGTAAGCTTTTGATTTTCCAACTGCTATCGCTGCCATTAATATAAATCTTATAGAAATAGATTTATCTCCTGGTATATTTATTATTTTATTGAATGGCTTAATTTTTTTATTTATTTTAACATACTTCGGCATTATGAAACTTAATTAAATTTGAAAAATTCTCCGAAATAAGCATTTCTTGCATTTTGATTATTAAGAAGTTGAGATGGAGTTCCTTGGGCAATAATTTTAGTATTAGATAAAATCATTGCACGATCTACTACAGATAAGAGCTCTCTAGCTTGGTGCTCACAAACAATTATACACATATTTGGTTTCTCATTTTGAAGTTTTACTAATATTTCTTTTAACATCTGTATAGTAAGAACATCAAGAGCCGCAAAAATTTCATCACACAGAAGTATTTTAGGATCTCCTAATAGCGCCATGCAAATAACCAATTTTCTTCTTTGTCCACCAGATAAAAATTTTGCCTTAACCTCCCTCACATTATCCAACTCAAATTTTGCTATTAAATTATTTACTTTGCTTGATCGACTGGTTTTATCTTCAATTAATATTTCAGCAATTGCATTTAAATTTTCATTGAGGCTTAGGTCATTAAAAAAACCACCGTATTGTGGGACGTAACCAATTTTGAATTTTCTAGTTCTTAAATAAATTGGATAATCTGTTGCGTCATTTGACTCGAAAAATATTTTTCCGTAATTAGGTTTTATTAAACCAGTAAGAATATTAAATATTGTTGATTTTCCAGCGCCATTTGGCCCAAGTAGCCCTACAATTTCACCTGCATTGATTTTAAAACTTACATCGTCTAAAATCTGTCTTTTACCAAAGGACATAGATACCTTATTAAACGATATAAGTGGTGTATTTTTTTTAAAACTTTTAATCCTAAATTTTTTAATAACTGCCATTTTTATTCCGTATAAAATATTTCTATTTTTTTTTCTTTATCTTTCATTGAAAGTTTTGAATTTTTTGTTATTAGGTCAAATTCTAATTTATCAGCTAATAGTTTCATTCTTAAATTTGTATAAACGATATCTTTGTAAAGTATAGCAAGATTTTCGTTAAATAAAAAATCTAAATATTCAGACTTTATTTTGTGTTCCGCATACATTACTTCAATATTATTATAAAATTTTGTATTATAATTTAAGCTATTATATTTAGCAAAATCAGAATAAATAACTACATCTTCAGAACCAATAATTTTTATTATAGCTTTCACTTTTTCTAGTAATATTAAATTTTCATCATCAGGGCTAATTTTACCCGAGTTAGCGTTTATCTTATAAATATTTCCCAATCCATCTTTCGATAAATATTCAACATCCATAATTATATTTGAAGTATTTTCTTCTACTTTAAGTATTTCAGGATTTTCTGTGTAACTTTCTATTTTCTTTTTATTTTGGTAAAAATATTTAAAAAATATAAATAAAAAGATTACAATAATTGAGGTAAATAATAAAAGTTGTATTGCTGTATTTTTGTTCATTTACTGAATATTCGCGTCAAGTATATTATGAATATGAAGTAATCCAATAGTCTTTGTTTTTTTATTATCTTTATGTACACATAAACTTGTAATTTTTTTATCGGACATTATCGATAAGCTTTTCGAAGCCAAAGTATCTTTATCAATACTTATAGGATTCCTAGTCATAATATTTTTTACCAAAAGTTTTTTTAAATTATTATTTTTTTGTGTCGATCTTCTAATTTGGCCATCAGTGATAATACCTGTGGTTAATTTTTGTGAATTGATAGCAATTAATACACCAAGTTTTTTTTTGGTTATTATACTTAAGGCATTTTTCATATTTGAATTTTCATTAATGAATGGAATGCCTTTTTTTTTAATCATTAAATCTTCTGCTGTTTTGAGTTGAGCTCCAAGAGATCCTTTAGGGTGAAGTTTTTTAAAGTTCTTTTTATTAAATCCTTTTTTATTTAAGGCTGCGACCGCTAAACAATCGCCGATTGCTAAAGATTCTGTAGTACTACTTGTTGGCACAATACCAAGTCCTGCTTCTTTGACCTCTGGTATAAAAAGTTTAATATCTGAAGCTTTATAAAGTGTAGAATTTTTTTTTGAAACAATGCCTATCAAAGTTATTTTATTTCTATTTGCAAATTGTATTACAGGTTTTAGCTCTTGAGTTTCTCCTGAATTACTTATTAAAATTAAAATATCTTTTTTTGATATACTGCCCAAATCCCCGTGCGAACAATCGCTGGCTGCTAATGAAAAAGATGGACATCCTACCGAAGATAAGGTTGCTGATATTTTAGATGCAATCAAATAGCTTTTTCCAACACCACATAGTATTACTTTTGATTGACATTTTACAACAGCAGTTACTGCTTGATTAAAAGAATTATTTATAGAATTCTTTAATTTTTTAAGTGCAAGTATTTCAAGATCAATCACGTCTTTTGCAATTTTTTTATAATTATTTTTTTTCATTACATATATTAATGTTCAAATATTGATGGTTTAAAACCTGATATTTCCAGTTCGACCAGAGACGGTATAACATCCATGCATTTTTTAAAAAGTTCAAATCTTTTTTCTCTTTTAAGCATTTCTGTTAATTTATCTTTAATTTCAAACAAGTGTTCAGTATCAGCTGCAGCATAACTAATTTGTTTAGATGAGAGATTAGGGTTGCCCCAATCACTTTGTTGTTCTTTTTTTGAAATATCTTTTCCACACAATTCTTTAACGAGATCTTTGTATCCATGCATGTTTGACATTGTTCTAGCTAATTTTGATGCAACTTTTGTATCAAAAATTTTTAAAGGCTTTACTTTCAAATGATATTTTAACCAAAGTAAATCTTGTCTAGAGTAGTGCATAATAAACTCAATTGAATTATTTGATAAAACTTTTACTAAATTAGGCGCTTCATAGGTTTTTCGGTTCAGTTTAACTAAATAAAAGTTTTTAGAGGCTAAACCTAGCTGGACTAAAGTTAAGGGATCCCTGCCAAGAGTCAAGCCAAGTGCTTCACAATCGACGCCAATAAGTTTTTCTTTTGATAAATCAATTTCTGGTGGTATGTCATTTTCAAAAATTTTTATGTTATTATTCATATTTAATTTATATATATAAATACAAACGGATAATGTCTATTTTAAGATTATAATGAAAAATGTTTTAATTTTTGGTGGTAGTGGTCAAATTGGCCTTTTTTTATGCAGGCGTTTATCAAAACATTTTACTATAACAGTTTTGACACGAAACTCTCACCAAAAAGGGTACCGTCTCAAACCTTTGGCGAATGCTGGGTATTTAAATATTGTAGAAGGAAGTATCTTTGATGAAAATAAAATGAGAAGTTTAGTTAAAAAGGCAGAAATTGTAATTAATCTCATTGGTATTTTAAGCGAAAAAAATAAAGGAAATTCTTTTGAAAATATTCATGTTAATTTTCCCAAAATTTTATCTAATCTTTGTAAAGAATATGATGTTGAACAGTTAATTCATGTAAGCGCTCTAGGTATTGAAAAAGCTACTGACAGCAAATACGCACAAAGTAAAATAAAAGGAGAGAAGATTGTAAGAGATAATTTTTCCAGAGTTACTATAGTCAAACCATCTCTTATATTTAGTGTATCAGACTCCTTAACCACTAAGTTCATGACATTATTAAATTTATTACCAATTTTCCCTTTGTATTATGAAGGACAAACAAAATTCACTCCTATTCATGCGTCTGATGTTGCGGAGCTTATATTTTTTATAATATCCAAAGAATTAACTTCAAAAAAAATCGAAGCGATTGGACCAGAGGTATTTTCTTTTAAAGAAATAATTACAATTTTATTAAGATGTATCGAAAAAAAAAGAGTCTTATTACCAATGCCATTATTTTTGGCTAAGATTTCAGCTTCTTTTTTTCAACTTTTCCCAAATCCATTATTAACACTTGATCAACTTCGTTTACTAAAATATTCGAATACTAAATCTGAAAATGGATTAACCAATTTTGATATTGGTTGTCCAAGTAAATTATTATTTGAAAATTCTGTTAAAAAATATAGTTTTAACTGGAGAGAACGTGGTAAATATTCCGAAATTGAAAATAATAAAAATAACTAGATATGATAAATAATTTGGTCTATTTACTAATAATTTTAATACTTCTTTATGTGATTTATTTATCAATAAAAGCTGTAATCAGAGGGATCAAAGCTAAAAATAAAATAAAAAAAAAATGATCTAAAAAATAGGATTAAGCAGATTTAATTTTTCTACCTATAAATTGAGGGACCTCAGTATCTTTGTCATTTGCATCTTCTTTCTTGCCTTTAGGTTGAAAAGCATAAAGCAAATGAAGTTTGCAATAAGAAAAATCTTTTAAAGATTTTCTTCCACAAAAATAAAAAGAACTTTCATTCGGGTGACCAATAGGCCATTTACATACAGTTTCATCTAACTCTTCCAATTGTTTTGGATTTTCAGGCTCAAAATCCTTTTCAATTATCAGGGATCTAAATTTATTTCTTCTTCCTCTCCTAGAAATTTTATTTTGATTATCGTTCAAACTTAATTTATCATTTTTTTGATTAATTGATGGAACTCTAGTTTTAATTTTTGCCGAGAGGTTAAGTCTGTGTGCTTTCCCGATTACAGCGTTCCTGCTAATTCCTCCAATGATTTCTGCAATTTGGCTAGCAGTATTTCCTTTGCCCCACAGCTCTCTAAGTTTTGCAACTTTATCTTCAGTCCAGCTCATAAATACTATATTTAGTGTATTTTTATAATTTAAATACTATATAGAGATGTTCATATTTAATTAAAAAAAACAACTTATTTTTTTGTTTTATTAACAATACTCAAAAAAAAGATTATATGAATTATTACCAATGGTTGAATTACAAAATAAATATAAAATCGGCATAAGAAGATTTGGTCTAATTAATTGGATAGGAGCACTCAACTTATACCTTAAAGAGGTAAACAGATTTTTTGTAGTATGGGCTCAAACACTTTTGTCACCACTAATTTCAAGTCTACTATTTCTCTCTGTTTTAAGTTTAGCATTGGGCAATGATAGAGGTAATGTTCTAGGCTACTCTTTTATAAGTTTTTTGGCTCCAGGATTGATAGTAATGAGTCTCATAGGTCAGTCCTTCAGTCATTCTGTAAGCTCATTTATGATCAGCAAAATGCAAGGCAATATTGTCGATATGTTGTATGCTCCTTTATCAGCTATTGAGGTCACGTTTGCTATTATTTTAGCTGCAGTTACTAGAAGTTTAATTATTGCAATTATATCTATAGCTGTTTTTTCGATTATTATTGATTTAAATTTTTATAATATTTTTATGATATTTATTTTTGGATTTTTAAGTTCTTTTATTCTTGGGTCTTTAGGTTTTATAACAGGATTATGGGCAGAAAAATTTGATCATACAGCGACTATTACTAATTTCGTAATTACTCCATTATCATTTCTTAGTGGAGTATTTTATTCGATTGATAATCTGCCAGTTTTTTTTAAGACAATAAGCCTTATTAATCCTTTCTTCTATATGATAGATGGATTTAGATATGGCTTTTTAGGCAGCTCTGATGGATCAATTAAATTTGGACTAATATATTTGTCAGTAATTTCATTGGTAACATGGTTTGTGGCATTTTACCTTTTTAAAAAAGGTTATAAAATAAAATCATAAATTAAGATGAGTGCATTAACTAAGAATTATAATAGAAGAAAAATTGCTTTTAAAAAAGGCAAGGGTAGCTTCTTATACTCGACAAATGGAAAAAAATATTTAGATTTTGTTCAAGGTATTGCAGTTAATTCTTTAGGACATTCAAATCCATATTTAGTGAGAGAAATGCAGAAACAATCTAAAAAAGTATGGCATGTTTCAAACGCATTTTTAATACCTGAGGGCGAAAAATTAGCTTCGAGATTAAAGCGTCTAACATTTGCTGATAATGTATTATTCCAAAATTCTGGAGCTGAAGCAACAGAAGCAGCTATAAAGATTGCAAGAAGATATTTTTATTTTAAAGGTAAGCCTAATAAAAATAGAATTTTGTGTATTAAAAATTCATTTCACGGAAGAACTTTGGCAACAATTTATGCAAGTGGCTCAAAAAAAATGACAGAAGGGTTTGGACCTAAGGTTCCAGGGTTTGATCATATTCAGTTTAGAGATTTTAAGCCGAGATTCCCAAATTTAAGAAATAAAATTAAAAATACTACAGCTGCAATAATGGTAGAAACCGTAATGGGCGAGGGAGGAATAAAACCGATACCTAATAAATGCTTAAAATATTTGAGAAAACTTTGTAACAAAAAAAAATTACTATTAATATTAGATGAGGTTCAGTGTGGAATTGGAAGATCTGGAAAATTTTTTGCATTTGAACATGCAGGAGTAAAACCAGACATAGTTCCAATAGCAAAAGGTATAGGAGGGGGCTTTCCAATTGGAGCAGTTTTAATGACTAAAAAAGTTGCATCCTGTATGACCGCGGGAACTCATGGCAGTACTTTTGGTGGAAACCCTATGGCGATGAGCATAGGAAATGCAGTTTTAGACAAGATTACTAAAAAAGACTTTTTAAAAAATGTTCAAAGAACATCAAAATATTTTTTTAAAAATCTCGATCAAATTAAAAGAGATCACCCAAATATAATTCAGGAGATAAGAGGGATGGGTTTATTAATTGGGATAAAGCTTTTTAATGATCAAGCAAAATTTATAAAAGAATTAGAAAAAAAGAGATTACTTGTAATTAAAGCTGCGGAAAATGTTGTAAGAATATTACCACCTCTAAATGTTAAAAAATCTGAAATAGATCTTGCTCTTAAAATTATCAGACAGGTATGCGAAAATAAAATTAAAAAAAAATAATGAAACATTTTATTAATTTGCGCGATATTCCCATTAGGGAATTAAAAAAAATAATAAATGACGCAAAAAAAAGAAAGAAGCTTAGAAGAAATCTTAATACACTTGATTCAGATCCAGATCAGCCTTTAAAGGGGAAGTTATTAATTCAGATGTTTGAAAAATCTAGTTTAAGAACAAGACTAAGTTTTTATATCGCTATCAAACAGCTTAGCGGGGGAGCTTTAACTTTAAGAACTGACGAACTTCATCTAAGTAAAGGAGGTGAAAGCTTAACAGATACAGCAAAAATAATTTCTACTTTTGGAAATGCTTTTATGCTTAGAACTGATAGTGAAGAAAAATTAAGTACTTTGAAAAAAAATATGACCATTCCACTAATTAATGGATTATCTCCAAATTCACACCCAACACAAGTTTTATCGGATGTTTTTACTATTGAAGAAATAAAAAAAAAACCAATTTCAAAATTACAGATTTGTTGGATAGGTGATTCAAATAATGTTCTAAATAGCTTAATTGAAGCGTCTGTAAAATTTTCATTTAAGTTAAATATTGGTTGTCCAAAAAAATATCAACCAAACAAAAGCTTATTAAAATGGGCAAATAAAAATAAAGGAAAAATTAAAATATTTTCCAATTCTAAATTAGCAGCAAAAAATAGTGATGTTATATTTACTGATAAAGTCATATCTATGAATGATAAGGTCAATAAAGCTAAAAAAATAAAAGATTTTAAGAATTTTAAAATAACATCATATATTATGAAATTTGCAAAAAAAGATGCAATTTTTCTTCATTGTTTACCAAGAGGGACTGAAGTGACAAATGATGTTTTTTTAGGTAGACAAAGTAAAGTTTTTCAACAGGCGCAAAACAGAATTTATGTACAAAAAAGTATTTTATTATATTGCTTTGGTAAATTAAGGAATTGATTTCGGGCTATCACTGTTTTGGTTTAAATATAAAATTACTGAAGCTCTATCTTTATCTTTTTTAAGTCCAGCGAACCCCATTTTGTTTCCTTTAATCCAGGTTGATGGTTTAAGCAAAAATCCATTCATTTCTTCCCACGACCATTCTTTTTTATAACTAATTAGAGATTTTGAATATTTATAATCTGAAATTGCTCCAACTGGTCTAAACATAACATTCCAGAGCTTTGGTCCAATTTTGTTACCTCCACTTTGTTGAATGCTGTGACAAGCGGCACACTTCTTAAAAACTTTTTTGCCATGTTCAATGTCTCCTAAAGCCAACAAAGAAGCAATATCAACTTCGCTATCTGAGCTTGCCTGTGTTGCAGTTGAGCTTCCAACTTTTACTTCAACCTTATATCCTTCAACATCTGGCTTTTTAACTTTGAAAATTACGTCTGATATTTTATTTACTCCAAAAACAAGCAAAACAACCAAGAAAATTGCCGTTATTATTTTATTTATTTCGAACGAATCCATTTTATTTATAATTATTTGGACGTATAACATAATATTTTAAAAATTACTTAGTTTTTAAAAATAATATTTTGCGTCTGTTAGACGCATAAAAATTAATAATCTGTTTAAAAATGCCAAATACAATAATTTTAATTCCCTCAAGAATGGCAGCTTCAAGATTGCCAGGTAAACCATTATTAAAAATAAATAACCTGCCAATAATTTCACATGTTTTCAATAAAGCAAAAAAAACCAACATAGGCAGAGTTGTAGTTTGCACTGAGGATGAAGAAATTTTAAATGAAGTTAAAAAAAATGGTGGAGAGGCAATTTTAACAAGTAAAAACCATAAATCTGGGAGTGATCGTATCCTAGAGGGTTTTAACAACTTAAATGTAAAAGATACTGACTATATTTTAAATTTACAAGGCGATGAGCCAAACATTGAATCAAATGATATAGTAAATTTAAATAAGCTTATGATAAATCATAACTCAGACATTGGAACTATGGCAACAATAATTAATGATAAATCTATGCTGTCAAATAAAAATATTGTTAAGGTTTTTTTAAGAGAAAAACTTAATAAAAATAACTTTCCATTTGCTTTAGATTTTAGTCGAGATGACTTGTCACATAAATATAAAAATATTTATCATCATGTAGGAATTTATATTTTTAAAATAAAAGTATTACAAAAATTTGTAAATTTAAAACAAACTAAGAATGAAATAGTAAGCCGTTTAGAACAATTAAGGGCACTTGAAAATAATATTAAAATAAATGTGGGTTTAGCAAAATTTTCACCTATTGGAGTCGATACTATGGAGGATTATCTGGCATTAAAAAAAAATATGGAGTATAAGCTTAAGAAATGAAAATACTTTATCAGGGCTCTCCTGGTGCTTACTCACATTTAGCAGCAAAGGAGCTATACCCTAATTCTCAAATTTCAGCATGTAAAACTTTTGACGAATGTTTTAGAAGAGCAGATGAAGATAGCGAGATTAGAATAATTATTCCAGAGTCAAATAGGATCACAGGAAACATAGGTATAGAATATTTAATTTTTAAACATAGATTAAACATTTATAATGAACATTTTCACATAATCGAACACAATTTATTAGGATTACCAGGTGCAAAATTAGAAAATATTAAGAATGTTTATTCTCATGCCCAAGCTTTGTCTCAATGTTCAGAGTTTATAAAAAAAAATAATATTAATGAGAATGTAAGAGCTGATACTGCTGGATCAGCTGCTTTGATTTCTGAGACTAAAAACAAAAGTGATGCTGCTATTGCTTCAAAATTGAGTGCAGAAATTTATAAATTAGACATTATTGCCTCAAATATAGAAAATGAAAAAGGAAATGTTACTCGTTTTTTAATAATGGGAAAAAATATTTTACAACCAGAATTGGGAAATGGAAAATATATAACTTCATTTCTGTTTAAACTAAAAAGTAAACCTGCTGCATTATATCAATCTTTAGGAGGTTTCGCGATAAACGGTGTTAATTTAACAAAATTACAAAGTTATCCAGAAAAAAATTCATTCTCGTCATATTTCTTTTTATGCGATTTGGACGGTCATATTGATGATCCAAAAGTACAAAAATCTCTTGAGGAACTAGGTCTTCATTGTCAGGATTTTCACGTTCTAGGTGTTTTTCCAGCAGATAAATTTAGAGATCGTTAAATTTTTAAAATACTTTAATATTGTAGTATAGAATTTATTGCTGTTATAATACATTTGGAGGCTAGAGGTGAATGCTGCTTGAACCCGACTAGATCTTAACAGAAGCAATCGTAGAGACAGTTATTCAGGTTCTAGTCTCCTTTATTAAAATGAATAAAAATTTAAAAGTTTTATCACTAAAATATAGACCTCAGGTTTTTGGAGATTTAATTGGTCAAGAAATAATTTCTGATACTATAAGTAATTCTATTAAATATGACAAGGTTCCAAATGCATATTTGTTTACAGGAATAAGGGGGGTAGGAAAAACAACGATAGCAAGGATAGTTGCCAAATCACTTAATTGCATAAAAGGTTTTGATAAAATTTGTAATAATAATTTATGTGATAATTGTAAATCTATATCAGAGTCAAATCATATAGATGTCTTAGAGATGGATGCTGCAAGCAAAACTGGTGTCGATGATGTGAGGGATTTGATTGAATTTTCAAGATATGGACCTTCCATAGCAAAGTATAAAATATTTATAATTGATGAAGTCCATATGCTTAGTAAGCAGGCATTCAATGCTTTACTTAAAACCTTAGAGGAACCACCAGAGTATCTAAAGTTTATTTTTGCAACCACTGAAATAAAAAAAATACCAGTTACTGTAATTTCAAGATGTCAAAGATTTGACTTGAGTAGAATTAACTCTGATGAATTATTTAAATATATAAAAAAAATTAAAGATATAGAAAAAGGAGCAGTATCTGATGATGCTTTAAAACTTATCGTTAAAATTTCAGAAGGATCTGTAAGAGATGCATTGTCTTTATTAGATAGAGCTCTGATAAGTTTAGAAGATGGCGAAGAGCTAAGTTTTAAAAAAGCTCAGAAAATTTTTGGTTTATTTGATAAATCTCAATTAATAAATTTGTTCAAATTAATATTTGAAGGAAAAGAAAAAGAAGTATTAGACCTTTATCGATCTGTTTTTGATCAAGGCGTCGAGCCTAAAGTTTTTTTAAATGATTTCTTAGAATTACTGTATTTTTTTAAGAATATAAATTGTTTAACATTTGACGGAAATCAGTTCTCATTGAATGATGAGGAGTACGATCAAATAAAAACTTTATCAAACAAAATTGACCAAAAAGCACTCCTACTTTTTTGGCAATTTACAATAAAGACATTGGAGGAAATAGAAATTGTTTTAAATCAAAATTTATCTATTGAAATGTTTTTAATTAGATTGATCCATTTAAAAGAGATAATAAATTTTGATGAAAAATCAAAAAATGAAAATGCAATATTTCAAAATGATAATATTGAAAATAAAAAAAAACAGGATGATCTATTTGATAAAAAAAATAAAGCGATAGGTCAAATTAAGAATATGGTACAAGAAAAAAAATTGGACGAGGAAACACAAAATCAAGAAAAAAAAAAAGAAATAAAAATCAACTCATTTAATGATCTTTTAGATTTATGTACAATTAAAAAAGAAGTTAAATTAAAATATGAATTAGAAAAAAATGTTAATTTGGTTAGTTTCGACGAACAAAGAATTGAAATTTCATTTAACCAAGATTTAGACAAGGAATTTGTAAAAATATTATCTTCAAAACTTTATGAATGGACTAATAAAAGATGGATAATTTCTCTTACGAAGAAAAAAGGTGATTTAACTGTGAGTCAAACTAAGCTTAACTTTAAAAAAGAACTGTTAGAAAAAACCAAAAAAAGCAATGTTTATAAAAATGTAATAGAAACATTTCCAGATGCAGAAATAATTGATGTTAATTTAAAAATAGAAAGTGAAAAAAATGAATGATTTTTCAAAAATTTTAGCTCAAGCAAAAGAATTAGAAGCCAAAATGAAAGAAAGCCAAGAAAAAATTAAAAATATTACTGTCGATGGTTCTTCTGGATCAAACTCTGTAAATGTTGTTTTAAATGGCAATGGTGAAATTATTAAAATTAATATTTCTCCAGAGACTTTAAAGGAAGATAAGACCATAATTGAAGATTTAATAATGGCTGCACACAATAATGCTAAAAATAAATTGCAAACTAAAACTTCTGAAGAGATATCAAAAGCAACAGGAGGACTAGGTATTCCTGGATTAAAGTTTCCCTTATAAAAATGAAAGATATTAATGAGATAGAAGAATTAGTTAAATTAATATCAAAGTTACCTGGACTTGGACCAAAATCTGCAAAAAGAATAGTTTTAAAATTAATAAACAATAAAGAAGAAATATTAAAACCAACTGCAAATATTCTTGCTCAAGTTTTAAAAAATATTTCTAGGTGTCAATTCTGTGGAGCTCTAAAATCTAATTTAAAAGGGTGTAATAATTGTGAAAATATTACTCAAAAGTACAACAAAATTTGCGTTGTGGAAACAATTGGTGATCAATGGTCTATAGAAAGTTCAAATATTTATCAAGGTTATTTCCATATTTTGGGAGGAACAGTTTCTTCAGTTGGAAGACGAAAAGAAGACCTGTTAATAAGCTCTTTAGTTGAAAGGGCCAAGAGAGACGACATTGAAGAAATCATAATTGCAACAAGCGCAACTGTAGAAGGGATGACAACAGCTTATTATATTATAGATAGTTTAAAGGGTGTAGATGTCAAAATTTCAAAGCTTGCCCAAGGTTTACCGGTAGGTGGTGAGATTGAAAATTTAGATGATGGAACTTTATTTTCAGCTTTTAAAAATAGAAATAAAACTGAAAATAATATTGATTAATTTTTTTTAATAAGTCTATTTAAGTGCAATATTGGCTCTGTATATCCAGAAGGCTGTGTTTTACCATGGAATACAAGTTCACAAGCGGCTTTAAACGCAGTTGATTTGTCGAAGTCATTTGCCATTGTTTGATAAGCTGAATGGCCTTTCATACTTGGATCTTTAAGATTTTGACTATCCACGATTTTTGCCATTTTTTTCATTATTTCTAAAACATGCTTTTTACTGCAAACTCCATGATGTATCCAATTAGCAATATGTTGGCTGCTTATTCTACAAGTAGCCCTATCTTCCATTAAACCAACTCCATTAATATCAGGTACTTTAGAGCAACCTACCGACTGGTCAATCCACCTGACTACATATCCTAAAATTCCCTGTGCATTATTTTTTAACTCTTTTGTAATCTCATCAATTGTCCAATCTGGTTTTCTAGCAATTGGTATTGTTAGAAGATCAGAGATTTTTGCTTTCTTTCTTTTTAAAAACTCTTTTTGTTTTTTAAAAACATCCACTTCATGGTAATGAAGGCTATGTAGGGCTGCTGCAGTTGGAGATGGAACCCAAGCACAATTTGCTCCAGATAAAGGGTGAATAATTTTTTGTTTCATCATATCAGACATTAAGTCTGGGGCTGGATACATTCCTTTTCCAATTTGGCACTTTCCTAAAAAACCACATTCCAATCCAACATCTACATTGTTATTCTCATATGCTTTAATCCATTTTGTAGACTTCATGTCTGCTTTTTTGAGCATAGGACCGACTTCCATTGAGGTATGAATTTCATCACCAGTTCTATCCAAAAAACCAGTATTAATAAAAAAAACTCTATTTTTAAGAGCTCTGATGCACTCTTTTAAATTAATTGTAGTTCTTCTTTCTTCATCCATTATCCCACAGAGAATTTGATACTTTTTTAAACCTAAAATTTTTTCTACTTTTTCAAAAATTAAGTTAGTAAATAAACATTCTTCAGGTCCATGCATTTTGGGCTTAACAATATAAATAGAATTGTTTTTAGAGTTTCCTTTCTTTTTAAAGTCATGAAGAGCAGCAAGAGAAGTAATAAAAGCATCAAGCATTCCCTCAGGACATTCAGAACCATCTTTTAAAAGTATTGCAGGATTAGTCATTAAATGCCCCACATTTCTATTTAACAAAAGTGATCTACCATGCAGTTGAATTTTTTTTCCTTTATTTGAAATATAATTTCTATCAGGATTTAATTTTCTAAAAATTTTTTTTCTATCCTTTAAAAACTCTGCTTTTAAGTTTCCTTTCATTAATCCAAGCCAGTTTTTATAACCAAGCACCTTATCTTCTGCATCTACAGCAGCGACACTATCTTCGTGATCACAAATAGTAGAAATTGCAGACTCCATAAAAATATCATGTATTTTTATTATATCTTGATTTCCCTCAGGGTTATTTATTTCCATTTTACCATCTTGATCAAAAAGAATGTCTATATGAAGATTATTATTAATAAAAAGCAATGATGTAAGTTTATTTAACTTTTTATTATATCCCACGAATTGATTTGGATTTTTAAGTTTTAAATTTAATTTATGATTTTTTACTTGAGGTATTGTTTGTAATTTTTTCCAAGAATTATTTTTTAAAGGTATGAAGCGATCTAATAAATCTCTAGCATACTCTATAACTTTTTTACCTCTTATTGGATTATATGTTTTTCCTTTTACTGCTCCATGAGTTTCGGGGATTACATCTGTTCCATATAAACTGTCATATAAACTGACCCATCTTGCATTTGCTGCATTTAATAAAAATCTTGCATTTGAGACTGGACAAACTAACTGTGGACCACAAACACTTGTTATTTCTTTATCTAAATTTTTTGTCTTAATTTTGAAATTAGGTCCGGAGTTTATTAAATAACCAATTTTTCTTAAAAATTTTGAGTAATTTTTGTAATTTAATTTTTTACCTTTTCTATCAATATGAAATGCATCTATCGCCTTTTGCATTCTTTCTCTCGTTTGGAGCAGTTTTCTATTTTTGGGCGTTAGTTCATGGATGCAATCATCAAATCCTTTCCAAAATCTTTTTTGAGAAACATTCGTTCCAGGAAGTAGTTCCTTATTTATAAAATTTGCTAATTTTTCTGAGACAGAAAGGTTTATTATTTTAATATATTTTTCCTTCATATAATTTATTTCAATAATACAGTGGTTTTATTTATTATAGCTATTTGATCACCTGTCGGCAATTTTTTATTACATACTAAGAAATTTTACCATTTTCTTGCCTTTTTTTATCATATAAACATAGTGGTAATAAACATGAGAAATTATTTAAATTTTGAAGAGGAGATAAAAAATTTAGAAAACGAGTTAGATAAATTAAAAGATCCATATAATAAAGAAGGACTTTCAGAGGTTGATACTAGTAAAATTACAAAAATTCAGACCGAGATAGATCAAAAGCTTAAAGATGTATATTCAAATTTAAATCATTGGCAAACAACGCAAGTAGCAAGACATGAAGATAGACCAAAATCAAAATTTTTTATTGAAAACTTATTTACAGAATTCATACCTTTGTCCGGGGATAGGTTTTATGGTGAGGACAAATCTGTAATTGCAGGATTTGGAAAATTTAATAGTAAATCTGTATTGGTTATTGGACAAGAAAAAGGACAAAATTTAGAGTCGAGAATAGAGAGAAATTTTGGAATGATGAGGCCTGAGGGTTATAGAAAAACCATTAGATTAATGAAACTTGCTGATAAATTTAATATTCCAATAGTTTTTTTTATAGATACACCAGGGGCCTATCCAGGCGTTGGAGCAGAGGAAAGAGGTCAAGCAGAGGCGATTGCAAAAACTATTGAGTGTAGCATGAAACTTGGCGTACCGACAATATCAGTCATAATCGGCGAGGGAGGATCGGGCGGAGCTGTAGCATTAGCTTCATCAAGTAGAATTCTTATGCTTTCAAATGCTATTTATTCTGTAATTTCACCGGAAGGATGTGCTACAATTCTTTGGAGAGATCCAACAAAAACTTTAGAAGCAGCACAAGCAATGAAGTTAAGCGCAAAAGATTTATTAGATTTAGAAATCATTGATGAAATTATAGCCGAACCAGTTGGTGGAGCCCATAGAGATCAAGATCTGACCTTGGAAAATGTGAGACACTCAATTCAAAAAAGTTTAAATGATTTAATTTTTTTAAGTAGAGATGAGGTTATAAACTTAAGAAAGAATAAATTTTTATCGATAGGCAGAAGCAAAGGTTTTACGAGAAAATCCTCAAGTGAAACAGGTCTTAGCATTAATACTAGCTTTTTGACTCGAGTAGAAAAATTATTTAGACAGAACAAAAGAGAAGTATTAATTTTTGGGCTTTTAACTTTTTCGATTTTTATTTTTTATTATTTCTTATAAAGCACCACAACAGTGTTTATATTTCTTTTTTGAACCACAAAAGCAAGGTTCATTTCTTCTCATCTTTTTTCCAATATATCTAGGGTCTATTTTTTTCGTTTCAACTTCTGTTTCTTTTTTTGGTTCTTCAATTCTGAGATTAATTAAAATCGTAATTAAATCAAATTTAAGTTTATTTAACAAGCTTTCGAATAAATTATAGGCTTCTTTTTTATATTCTATTAGAGGGTCTCTTTGCCCGTAAGACCTTAATCCAATCACTTGTCTTAACTGCTCTAAATATTGAATATGTGACTTCCAATTAAGATCTATAGTCTGTAAAAAAATCCTTCTTTCTAACTCTTGGGCTTGTTTCTCTGATAAAAATTTGATTCTTTCATTTCTTTTTTCTTTAAATTTTTCAGTTAAACTTGTTTTTATATCTTCATTTTTTTTATCTATTAGATTTTGTACTTCGCCTTCATCGAAGCTTTTACCAAGAATGGATTTTAATTGTTTATAAAACTCATTATTTTTTGGCACTCCAATATTCTCATTTTTTATATTAATTAAATTTTTTATAATTTCAGATAAAAATTCATCTGAATAATTAAATATTTTATCACTTTTAATAACTTCGTTTCTTTGTGAAAAAATTACGTGTCTTTGGTCATTTAATACGTTATCAAATTTTAAAAGTGTTTTTCTTACATCAAAATTTCTTGCCTCTACTTTTTGTTGAGCTCTTTCAAGAGCCTTATTAATCCAAGGATGATCTATGCTTTCTCCATCTTTTAGTCCAAGTTTTTCTAATATATTATTCATTGACTCAGAACCAAATATTCTCATTAGATCGTCTTCTAAACTTACATAGAATATAGAGTTTCCTTCATCACCTTGACGTCCCGCTCTACCTCTTGCTTGATTATCAACCCGTCTAGATTCCATTCTTTCGGTTCCAATTACAAATAAGCCTCCCAGAGATTTAATTTCATTTTTTTGTTCATTTTTGTTATCTTTTCCACCAAGTTTAATATCTACCCCTCTTCCTGATATACTTGTTGTAATTATTACAGATCCTTTTGTTCCAGCATTTGCAATAATTTCTGCTTCACTCTCGTGATTTTTTGCATTTAGAACTATATGATCAATCCTACTCTGTTTAAGAAGATCTGAGTAATGTTCTGATTTATTAATACTTGCGGTAAAAACTAAGATGGGTTGCTTTCTTTCGTTACATTCTTTTATTTTGTTGATTATAGCAATATCTTTTTCTTTTAAGGTTCTAAAAATTAAATCATTCCAATCTTTTCTAATCATTTTTTTGTTCGTTGGAATACTTACAACATACAAACTATATATCTCATAAAACTCCTCAGCCTCTGTAGAGGCTGTTCCTGTACACCCTGATATTTTTGAATACAGCTTAAAATAGTTTTGATAAGTAATTGAAGCCAATGTTTGATTTTCTAATTGAATATCAATTTTTTCTTTTGCTTCTAGAGCTTGATGTAAACCATCACCATACCTTCTTCCTTCAAGAATTCTTCCTGTAAGTTCATCAATAATTTTTAAAATTCCATCTTTAACAATATAATCTCTACCTTTTTCAAACAAATGATTTGCTCTTAAAGATTGATTAACATGATGAACCAAGTTCAAGTTTAGAGGATCATAAAAATTATTATTTTTTAAAATACCTGCATTTGAAAAGATCTTTTCTACAGTGTCTATACCGTGATTTGTAAGAAGAATGTTTTTATCTTTCTCATCAATTTCATAATCTTCAGGTTTTAATTTTTTTATTAATTTATCTACTGCTAAATATTTATCAGTTTTACTTTCCGAAGCTCCAGAAATCACAAGAGGTGTTCTGGCTTCATCAATTAAACAAGAGTCTATTTCATCTACAATTGCAAAATAATGATCTCTTTGGACTATTTGATCTTTATTAATCGACATATTATCTCTCAAATAATCAAAACCTAGCTCACTATTTGTAGCGTAAGTTATATCACAATTGTAATTTTTTTTTCTTAGTACATCATCTTGATCATTATTTATAAAACCACAGGTTAGTCCTAGAAAATTATAAATTTTACTCATCTCTTGACAATCTCGTCTTGCCAAATAATCATTTACAGTAACTATATGAACTCCTTTTTGCATTAGAGCATTTAAGTAGGCAGCGAGTGATATAGTAAGTGTTTTTCCCTCACCAGTTTTCATCTCTGCAATCTTACCTTGATGAAGAACTACACCTCCAATTATTTGAACATCAAAATGTCTCTCTCCTCTTGCTCGTTTTGAAGCCTCTCTTACCAAAGCGAATGCCTCCGGCAAAATTTCATCTAAACTAACTCCACTCTTTATTTTTGTTTTGAACTCATTGGTTTTTTTGGGAAAGTCCTCGTCTTTAAGATTAATAGTTTTTTCTTCTAAATTATTAACGTTTTCAACAATTCTTTGAATTTTATCTAGTTCCTTCTGATTAGTTGATTTGAAAAGTTTTGTAAGTATTTTGACTGGATTTAGCATCTTAATTTTTGTTTTTTTGATATACAGTTTCTATATATTTAATATATAGGTATTAAATAGCTAATTTAAAGAATATGGCAATAAACTTTAATAGATTTTTTAACCCTGATAGCTGGAATTCAAAACTTGGAGACTTTCAAGATTTAGAGCATATTGATGGTGTATCAATATCAACTACTTCTGCAAATCTTTATAATCACAAGAGGGACGATCTTGTAATGTTTTATTTTAGAAATGGAGCAGAATATGCATCGGTTTATACTCAATCAAAGATAATTTCAGAAAACATTAAGTGGAATCAAAGTTTAAAAAAAAAAAAAATTAGTGCACTTTTAGTAAATGCAAGGAATGCAAATGCTTTTACAGGAAAAAAAGGCTACCAAGGTCTTAAAGATATTGCTGATGAGTTATCATTAAAACTCTCAGACAAGCAAAAAAAAGATGAGGAAAATCCAAAAAGAATAAAACCTAATGAAATACTTTTTGGTTGCACTGGTACAATTGGTGAAAAATTTCCAACAGAAAAGATTAAGACAAATATTTCTGAACTTGTTGAAAATATAAAGTATACACAAAATAAGTATATATGGGCAAAAGCCGCTCTTGGAATTATGACAACAGACTTAACTCCTAAGCTTGCGATGGAAGAAGCTAAAATTGGCAATACTCACGTAAAAATTTATGGTATTGCAAAAGGATCAGGAATGATATTTCCTAATATGGCTACTACATTAGGATTTATTTTTACCGACGCAAATATTTCTTCAAACGTTCTACAAAAATTAATAAAAAAAAATATTGAAACAACATTTAATGCTATTAGTTGCGATGGAGACACAAGCACTAATGATATGGTTTCAATTTTTTCAACAGGAATAGCAAAAAATCATAAAGTAAAAAATATAAATGATCCTAAAATAAAAGAATTTGACCTCGCATTACACTCAGTTCTTTTAAATCTTGCAAAAAGAGTTGCTGCTGATGGTGAAGGAGCATCAAAATTTATAACCGTAACAGTTAATTGCGCCAAAACAACTGAGGACGCTAAAAAAGTTGCATTTTCTATTGCAAATTCTCCATTAGTCAAGACAGCTGTTGCTGGAGAAGATTGTAATTATGGAAGAGTTATAATGGCAATTGGAAAATCTCAAGTTGATATAAATTTAAATAAGTTGTTAATTAAATTCGGAGATATAAAAATTGTTGAGAAAGGACAGTTATATAATCTTTATAATGAAATTGAGGCAAAAGAATATATGAGAAATAAAAAAATTGAAATATATGTAGAATTAGGAATTGGTAAAAAAAGTTTTGAGGCTTACACTATGGATTTAACTAAAAAATATATTGAAATCAATGGTGATTATAGAACATAATAATATCGCTTAAATATTGAATAAAAATTATTACTTACTAAATTATAAATATGATTAAATATAAACTCACTTGTAAAAACTGTGAAAAATCTTACGATAGCTGGTTTGCATCTTCCAAGGAATATGAAAAATTAAAAAAATTGAAACACTTAAATTGTCCCAATTGTGACTCTTTTAATATAGAAAAAAGCTTAATGTCTCCTAATGTTGTAAATTCAAAAAAGGAGAAAATAGAAAAAGTAGATAAAAAAGTTTTGGAAATTAAAAAAACGATTAAAAAATATCAAAAATTTATCCGAAATAATTTAGAATATGTTGGTGAAAATTTTGCTTATGAGGCTAGATCTTTACATTACAAAACTAAACAAAAAACAAAAGGTGTTTACGGCAAAGCTACCTTCGAAGAGTTAAAAGAGCTTAATGAGGAAGGAATTGAAACAGAAGTTATTCCTTGGTTAAAAGAAAAAGACAATTAATTTTTTTTAAAACTTGCAATATAATTTACAGATTTATCTTTACTGATATTCCATTTATCAGTTAATATATTAAACTTTAATCCATCTAATTTCTGAGGTTCTAAACTATTACTTTTTGATATTTTAAATAAATCATCAGGCTTAACAAATTTTTCCCATTCGTGAGTTCCAATTGGCAGCCATCTCAATATATATTCAGCTCCTAAAATTGCGAACATATAAGATTTTAAAGTTTTATTAAGAGTAGCAACAAACATAAGACCGTTTTTTTTCAATAACTCTGAACTTTTTTTTATGAAAAAATTCACATCTTCTACATGTTCTACAATTTCCATATTTAAAATTACATCAAATTTTTTTTTTATCTTTAATGTTTCTGGAGAACTGCAAAAATAATTAATTTTCAAATTATTTTTTTTTGCGTGTAACTTTGCAATTTCAATATTTTTTAAAGAGGCATCTATACCCACAACTTCTGCCCCCATTCTATACATTGGTTCCGAGAGAAGACCACCTCCACATCCAATATCTAATAAACTAATTTTATTTAATGGTTTTGATTTAGACTTAATTTTAAAGTGATTTACTATATTATCTCTTATATAGCGTATTCTTATTGGATTAAACTTATGTAATGGTTTAAATTTTCCATTAGGGTCCCACCATTCAGCTGCAATTTTAGAAAATTTTTCTATTTCTTTTTTGTTTATTGTGTTACTTTTCATACTTAGTTGACATTACAATTAAGATGTATTTTATCAATATATTTAATTTTATATAAAAAATTTTTATCAATGAAAATTATTGTTTTAAAGTTTGGCGGAACCTCGGTTGGAACTATAGATAGGATTAAAAAAGTAGCCAATATAGTAGTTAGTTATAAAAAAAAAGGATTTAAGCCAATTATAGTTTCGTCTGCAATGAGCGGCACTACAAATGATTTGATAAAAAAATCTAGACAAATAAGTAATAATTTTGTTCCTTCAGAGTATGATGTTCTTGTTTCATCTGGAGAACAAATATCGTGTTCATTGATTGCAGGTAGACTTAATCACTTAGGTTATAAATCACAATCTTGGATGGGATGGCAAGTTCCAATATTGACTGAAGGCATGTATGGTTTTTCAAGAATTATAAATATAAACAAAAAAAAAATTATTAATTATTTAAAATCAGGAGGAATACCAATTATAACCGGTTTTCAGGGCATTAATAATAAAACAAGAATTACAACACTAGGAAGAGGCGGCTCAGACGCTTCTGCAATCATGTGTGCAAAGTTTTTTAAAGCACAAAAATGTATTATTTATACTGATGTAGACGGTGTATATACTACCGATCCTAATAAGCTTAAAGAAGCAAAAAAAATAAAAATTATTTCATATGAGGAGATGCTTGAAATGGCCTCTCTAGGTGCAAAAGTTATGCAACCAACATCTATTCAAGATGCTAGATTAAATAGAATTGATATTGAGGTTAAATCCTCTTTTATAAAAAGGGAAGGTACAAAGATTACAAAAAGAAAAAATATTTTAGGAAATAAAGTTATTAGGGGCATATCATTTACAAAGAATGATGCCAAAATAACTCTTGTTGGTGTAAAAGATAAACCAGGTATTGCTGCATCTATATTCGAACCTTTGTCAAAAAATGCAATTAATGTTGATATGGTAGTTCAAAATATATCTGCAGATGGAAAGGAAACAGATTTAACTTTTACAATAAAATCTGATGAACTATTAAAGACACAAAGATTGATTTCAAAAAATAGAAAAATTAGTTTTAAAGAGTTAATCGTTCATAAAGATGTTTCAAAAGTCTCAATTATAGGCGTTGGAATGATTGCTACACCAGGTGTAACTTATAGAATGTTTCAAGCTTTGGCAAAACATAATATTAATATTTTAGTTATATCTACTTCAGAAATTAAAATATCAGTTTTAATTAAAAAAAAAAATACAGCAAAAGCAATCTCAGCGTTACATAAAGAATTTGAATTAGATAAACAAAAATGAGTATTAGGCCATTTAGAGATATTAAAAGAAGAAAAACAAAAGTTGTTAATGTCGGCGATGTTAGGGTTGGAGGCGATAATCCAATATCAGTTCAATCTATGACAAATACTTTGACAACAAATATAAAATCTACGATTAATCAAATTAATGATCTCTCAGCCGAAGGAGCTGACATAGTAAGAGTTTCGTGTCCGGATGAAAACTCAACATTTGCTTTGAAAGAAATAACAAAACATGTATCAGTTCCTATAGTTGCAGATATTCATTTTCATTTTAAAAGAGCTGTAGAAGCTGCTGAGAATGGTGCAAAATGTTTAAGAATTAATCCTGGGAATATTGGAGATCAAAAAAAGATAAAACAAATAATTTCTGCCGCAAAAAACAATAATTGTTCCATAAGAATAGGCGTAAATGCAGGTTCGCTGGAAAAAGATATATTAGAAAAATACAAAGAGCCATGTCCAGAAGCTTTAGTTGAAAGTGCTAAGAGAAATATAAGTATATTAGAAGATCAGGACTTCTATAATTTTAAAATAAGTGTCAAATCTTCAGATGTATTTTTATCAATAGCAGCTTACAGGCAGCTTTCTAAAGTTTGTGAATATCCTTTGCATTTAGGAATTACTGAAGCAGGTGGCTTTATACCAGGGAGTATAAAATCGTCTATTGGAATTGGTTCGCTTTTAATGGATGGAATTGGTGATACAATCAGAATCTCTTTATCGGACGATCCAGTTAAGGAGGTAAAAATTGGGAATGAAATATTAAAATCTTTAAACTTAAGAAATAGGGGAGTAAGAATTATATCTTGCCCATCATGTGCTAGACAAGCATTTCCAGTTATAAATACAGTTAAAATTTTAGAAGATAAACTTTCACATATTAAAACGCCTTTGACTTTATCTGTTATTGGATGTGTAGTTAATGGTCCTGGGGAAGCTGCTATGACAGATATAGGAATTACCGGCGGAGGAAAGGGAAATAATATGCTGTATCTTTCAGGCCTTCAATCTAAAAAAGTTTTAACTGATGACAT